>DASQEB010000461.1:0-6766 GCA_035633875.1 Thermoanaerobaculia bacterium | reverse complement strand
CTGCCAGTGGGGGGGATTGGTTTCTCATGAAGATTCATCCAAACGATTCTCTTCTCGAAGAATTCGCAGGAACGCTTTTAGGTGGGCACGGCTCGATCGTGAGGCACCTCTCCGAGTGCGCCGGCTGCCGGGCGCGGTTGCAGCGGATGCTGGGCCAGCGGCCTGGCTCCCTGAAAGCGAAGTTGTCTAAGGTCGTGGTGCGTTGGCCTGGAGGCCGGACCTGTGTCTACGGGGCAGCCTTCCATCAGGCCGAGAAGGTGTTCCAGCACCGGCGTGCGGCCTTCGAGCAGGAACGGACGGTGGCCCCGATGCTCCTGGCGGAGCTGCTTCGGCAGCCGCCGGAGCGACGGGAGATGCTGCTGCGCAACGGCCGCCGCTTTCAGTCCTGGGGTGTCCTGGAGCTGCTGATCGATCGGAGCCGGGAGAAGGGGTTCGAGGATCCCGCGCAGGGCGAGGCTCTGGCCCGGCTCGCCCTCACCCTTACGGAGCGTCTCGACGCGGATTATTACGGAGCCGAGAGGATCCAGGACCTGCGCGCCCGGGTGTGGGGCCAGATCGGGAACCTGCGCCGCATGGCGTCCGACTTCCGGGGAGCCGAGGAGGCCTTCAAGACGGCATTCGCCCTCCTCCGGCAGGGCACCGCGGATCTACTGGAGAAGGCGATCCTCCTCGATGTCCGGGCGTCTCTGCTGCGCGAGCAGCGCCGGTTCGACGAGGCGGCGCGCCTGCTTCGGAGGGCACAGCGGATCTTCCTCCAATACGGGGAAAGGCATCGGGCTGGCAAGGCCCTGGTGAAGATGTCCACCGTCCACGAGCACGCCGGACGTCCTGACAAGGCCATTCGGGTGCTCTACGAGGCCCTGAAGCTGATCGAGGATGAGCGGGACCCCCGGCTCCTCCTTGCCGCGCAGCACAACCTGATCACCAACCTCGCCGAGACCGGACGTTTCATGGAGGCGCAGGGGCTCTTGATTCAGGCCCGTCCCCTCTACGCCCGTTTCCAGGACGGCTGGACCCAGAACCGCCGCCGCTGGGTGGAGGGCCGGATCGCCCGGGGGCTGGGCCAGCTCCCGGAGGCGGAGTCGCTGCTGCGCGCGGCCCGGGACGGCTTCGTCGGCGAAGGTGTGACCTACGACGTCGCCCTCGTCTCCCTGGACCTGGCCCTGATCTATGCCGAGCAGGGGAGGACGGCCGAGCTGAAGAGAATCGCCGAGGAGACGATGCCCCTGTTCTCATCCCGTCCGATCCACCGCGAAGCCCTGGCGGCCCTCGTCCTCTGGGCTCAGGCCGTCCGGGCAGAGATGGCCAGCCGGGAGCTCATCCTCGAGGTCGCATCGTTCCTCCGGCGGGCGCGGCACGATCCCGATCTGCGCTTCGCGGTCAACCGGGAGGCGTAGCGACGGCCTCCCGCCCCGGGGGCACGGCCGCCGCCACGGCCTCCAGCGGGGATCGTCCCTTGGGAGCGTTCCGCACGGAACGCTCGATCGAGGCCACCGCCGCCCGCAGATTCCCCCCGCGGGAACTGAGGACCTTCTCGAGATCGTCGAGCCCCGTCCGGTAGATCCGCTCGGCGATCACGGTGGCGTTGTTGAGCTTCCTGCGGGCGAGCCTTTCCCCCGGGTAGACCTCCAGGCTCCGGCCGAAGTCGCCGGACAGCTCGCTCCGGACGCGGGCGAAGATCCCGGCCCGCCGGGCCTCCAGCTCCGATCCGGCAACACCCGAGGCATAGAGCGCTTCGAGCTCCCGGGCGAGAGAGGCGTAGAAGGCGCCGAGCCGCCGCTCGTCATGCCAGGTGGCGGCGGCGAGACGGGCCGCCTCGCGGTCGCCGCGGCGCACGAAGAAGACCTCCGCCCCCTTGAGCCCCACGAAATTCGCGTAGCTCTCGTTGAACCGCACCGACCCCGGCACCCAGAGGGTGTTGTGGGAGATCTCGTGGATCACCGTCGAGACCAGATCCACCCGGTCGCCGTCCAGGACGGTCGACAGGAGCGGGTCGTTGAACCAGCCCAGGGTGGAGAAGGCCCCGGCGGAGCGCAGGTAGGTGTCGTACCCGGCCTGCTCCAGGCGCCGCTGCTCGGCCAGGGCTTCCTCCCGGACGAAGAAGCCCTTGTAGGGGACAGAGCCGACGACGGGGTACCACCAGCGGTACTCCTCCAGGCGGTCCCGCCGGCTGGCGGTGAGCACATAGAGGAGATTTCCGCTGCCGACGTCCGAGAAGGTGGTGTAGGTCTCCTTGGCTTCGAGCCCCAGATCCTCGGCGGCGAAGTCGCGGGCGGCGAGGACCAGCTCGAACCGCTCCCGGCGGGCCGGAGGAGTGCGGGGATCGGCGGCGAGCTCGGCGAGAGGCTGGCGGGCCAGGAGGATCCGGGCCTCTTCGTACCCGGCCCGGAGGAGGAAGCGGGCCTCGGAGCGGACCCTGGGCACGAGGAGGAGGGCCGGGAGCGCGATTCCCAGGAGAAGCAGGGCGCGGCGTCTAGAAAAGCGAGAGCGTCGTTCCATCGTCGAACCGCAGAGCAGGCTGCGGTCTCTCGAACCGGAATCCAAGCAGCCGGAATTCCTCGGCCCCGAAGGCGGGGAGCCGCTGGCGTCCCAGGAGGGATTCTCCCTCTCCAGGCTCTCTGGATGCCAGGGTCCATTGCGAGAGGATGCCGTGCCAGACCTCGTGCCGGCGGCTGCGGAGGATGTGGATGGGGTCGATCCCATACCAGGACGCCTCCGGCCGGACGAGCCGGGCCTCGTGCTCCAGCCCGGCTTCGCGCAGGAGCTCGTCCAGCTTCCGGGCTTCCTGCCGGACGGCGTCCCAGGGGACGTTGCGGCCGGGGAAAAGGATGGACCGGGCGAGGAGGTACTGCCAGGGGGCCAGCCTTTCGAGACGGCCCAGGGGGAGGAGCGTGAGCACGACCTCGGCCCGCTGGAACGCCAGCCGGTCGAGGCAAGTGCGGACCCAGCCCGAGATCATCCCGGCGCTGGCCCCGTAGAGCAGGTCGTTGCCGACATCGGTGAGGAGCGCCACGGTCGGCAGGGGAGGGCGCCGGGAGAGCTCCCGCCACAGCCCGCAGTCCGCGATCCCCGGCAGCCGCCGGACGAAGAGGAACCGGCTCCACATCCCGTACGAGCGCCCGTGGCCGCAGGCGGCCAGGACCTCGACCGGGCCGCCTGCCGTCCGGCGCAGGCCGGCGAGGAGTGAGGGGAGGGCGGCCTTGAGGTTGCTCGCCCCCAGGAGGATCGCACGCAAGGCGGGACGGTCGTCCATCCCTTCCAGTTTGACAGCTTGGGGAAAAAAGGCGGGGACGCTCCTGCG
Organism: Thermoanaerobaculia bacterium; assembly: GCA_035633875.1. Taxonomy (GTDB): domain Bacteria; phylum Acidobacteriota; class Thermoanaerobaculia; order Multivoradales; family UBA5704; genus DATARR01. The sequence continues at coordinate 3,465 of DASQEB010000461.1, read as the reverse complement.
TCCCCGCGCGAGCGCGCGCTCCGCAGAGCGCTACTTGCAGACCTTGGTCTTCTTGTCACACCGGCTCGAGCAGCATTGCGCGTTGCTGCTGCAGGACTGGCCGGCGGGGAAGCAGCCGCCGCCGCCACCGCCACCGCTGCAGGTGCTGCTCTCCTTGCCATTCACGGAGACGACGCCGGAGTTGTCCGGGTCGAGCCAGGAGGCGAGGCCCAGGCTCCAGGAGGAGGAGAGCTTTCCGAACTCGTCCCAGCCGCCGCTGCAGTCGGCCGTGCCGCCGTGGAGCTGACCGATGATTTGATGGCTCGGATTCCACAGGCCGCACCCGGAGGAGCCGCCCTCGGTCGTGCCCACGTCCCAGCCCACGATCCGCCAGTGGGTGCCGCCCCAGCCGCCGTTGAAGTTGCCGCCATCCTCCACCGGGTCGTTTTCGAAGCTGATCTTCTTGGCGGCGCCGGTCGGGTGGTGGATCGCCACCGCGCTGGAGGGCGCCGTGGCCGAGCGGTTGAAGCCGGCGTAGTAGACGTTGAAGGCCACCGGCGGAGCGCTGTTGAGCTCGAGAAGGGTGAAGTCGGACGACGTGTGGGTCGCCCGCACCGCAGCGCCTGTGGTCGTCAGGTTCGTCGGAGCGTTGCTGCCGCCGCAGGTCGAGTTCTCGAAGTTCCAGTAGAAGACCAGGCCCGCCGCGGTCTGGCTCCGGCTGACGCAGTGGTTGGCGGTGAGGAAGTAGTTCTTGCAGTCCTGCCGGGCGTTGTTGATGAGCTGGCCGGTGCAGAGAAAGCGGCCGTCGAAGGTGCGGGCCACCGAACGCTTGTCGGCCTGCCAGCCGCTGCCCTCGGGGCAGTTGACGTCCACCTCGCAGGCGCCGAGCGCCTCGATCGCCGGCGTGAGGTCGTTTCCGCCGTTGCGGAAGGGAACACTGCGGAAGTTGTTGAAGTCACGGTAGCCGTGGGAGACCGACTCGACGACCAGGGACGGCTCGAACGCCACCCCGGCGGGAACGTAGAGCTCCACCACCGCCGACTCCCCCGGGATCGCGGGGCTTCCGAAGCGCCCGAAGGCGTTGTTGATCGCCGCCGTGTAGGGGCCGGTCTCGAAGTCCCGGTCCACCGAATAGAAGCGCAGCTCCGCTCCGGCCGGCAGGCGGACGTTGCTCAGCATGAAGGAGACGAAGACCGCCCCCGGGGAGGTGACGCGCAGCCGCCACAGGGTGCCGCCGTCGGCGAGGACCTCGCGGGTGCCGTCCCGGTCCAGCGTGGAGTTGACGGCGACGGGCTCGGCGACCCGGAAGGGGACCCGCTCCGCGCCGGTCCGCCGGGCGTTGAGGTCGTCTTCGAACCGCAGGAAGTCGACGTCGACGAACCGCAGGACGCGTTCCGCGATCCCCTCGTCCGAAAGCTGGCCGCGGGAGGGGCCGGCGCCGTGGGCGACCGGAGGGGCGGCCGCCAGGCTCGCCGGCAGGGCGGCCAGAACGAAGATTGCGAGAAGACGGCGGAGCGATGGGGACGGCTTGTTCATCATCCTTCTCCTGTGAGGGCCCACCTTCGATCGATGACAACCGGCCAGCGGTGCGTGCGGCCGGACGAAAGAACTTCCCAGGAGGGCGCGAGAGCTCAGCGGCGCGTCGCGCTCCTACCAGACAAGGTGCTCGAAGCCCGCTTCGCGTGACATAATCCGCCCCTCTTCCGCACCGAGCCACCATGACGCTGCCCCGACCGAAGCCCTCGCCGGCCGAGCCTGCTCCCAACCGAGCCCTGGTCTACGCGACGGGGATGCTGCTCTTCCTGTTCATCCCCGCGGTGCTCTTTCTGTACGTCCAGCATCCGGAGCCGGTGGGGGGGAGCCTCGTGGCCGGAGTGATGCTCATGCTGGGGCACCGGTTTCTCGCCCGACCGTATATGGCCCGGGCCCTGCCGGTGAAGTGCGTGTGGTGCAACCGGGTCCTCCCGCCCGCCGCCGAGGCCGAGGCCCGGGGAGAGACGACCCGGCTGGCCCTGCGGTCGCGGGGCAGCAAGCTCCTGGCCCGCTGCTGCACCCGCCACAAGCAGCCGGCTGCGAAGCTCTTCGGTTTTCTCCACGTATGGCGTTGGCCGTTGCGTCTGGGGATCTTCGTTCCCCTCCTTTTCCTCCTCGCGGCCCTTGCCGCCCACGCCGCGGGTCAGCCGGCGCCTGTCCCTCTGGCGACGGCGTGGTTCAAACTGGTCGTCGGGGTCACGGTGAACCTCGCCGCCTTTGGCTCTCTCGCCGCGCGCCCGGAAGTGGAGCCGATCCCCGTCCCCTTCCCGGTCCACAATTTCTTCCTTCTCGGGGTGCGCGCCCTGCTGTGGATCTTCCGCCTGGTGGGGATCTGGTGGATCTGGCAGGGGCTGTCGTCCGTCCTTGGTTAACTCTGCTTTGTCAGATCGCGATCTCTGCCCTCCGCCTAATCCCCCACAGCCGCCAGCCCCAGGTCTTCGTAGACCGCGTCGAGCGCGGCCCGGATCCTCCGTTCGTGCAGGTCGTTGGACGGCGTGCCGTTGAACACCAGGGCGACGGCCAAGCCGTGCTCGGGGTCTGCGAACCCGGTCGAGGAGCGATACCCGCTGTGGCCGAACGTCCGGGACGAGGCGTGGTGGCCGTAACCGTAGGGGACGGTCTCCGCGCCATATTGGGCGGAGTTGAGGATGAAGCCCAGTCCCCAATCCAGGATGTGCTTGAAGGTCACATCCACCATCCCGGCCCGGTGGCGGGCGGTCAGGGACTCGACGGTCTGGGGCGTGAGGAGGCGCCGCCCGGCGAGGGCGCCACGACCGAGCAGCATCTCGTAGAACCGCCCGAGGTCCCGCACCGGGCCGTAGCCGTTGCCGCCCGGGCTGGGACGGACGCAGCGCTCCTCCGTGTCCCATCCGTGAGAGACCGGCTCCGGGCCCTCGGTGTTCCACATGGCGCCGATCCGGCCGGCCTCCTTGTAAAAACGGTAGCGCTCAGGGGGCATGCCGATCCAGGAGTCCGCCATCCCCAGCGGCTCGAAGATCTCCTCGCGGACGTAGGTCGAGAAGGGACGGCTGTCCACACGGCGGATCACCTCGCCCAGGATGAACCAGCTCGAGGCCTGGTGGTAACCGCCCTTCTGCCCGGGTACCCAGCGGGGCTCGGGCTTCATGGCGCAGAGCCTGGCGAGGATCTCTTCCCAGGGAAGCTCGGGCCAGCCGAGGTTCAGCATGCGGATGCCGCCAGTGTGGGTGAGGAGGTGCCGCAGGGTGATCCCCTGCTTGCCGTTGGCCGCGAACTCCGGGATGTGCCGGGCCACCGGGTCGTCCCACTCGAGGCGCCCCGTCTCCCAGAGTTGGGCCAGCGCCACCGCCGCCACGGGTTTCGTCGAGGAGAGCCAGAGCATCAGGTGGTCCGGGATGAGCGGCTCGCCGGGCCGGCTCTCCCCGAGGGCCGCATCCGCCACGGCGCTGCCCCGGAGGGAGACGTAGATCTGCG
>DASQEB010000460.1:0-19924 GCA_035633875.1 Thermoanaerobaculia bacterium | reverse complement strand
ATCGTGGCCGCGACGGGGGAGCAGAAGTGGGTCCAGCGCGGCTACGGCAAGGGCTCGCTGGTCGCGGCGGACGGCCTGCTGTACATCCTGAGCGACCGGGGACAGCTCATCCTCGCCGAGGCGACCCCCGAAGGCTTTGCGGAGAAGGGGAAGGTCACGGTGATGGAAGGGAAGACGTGGACCGCGCCGGCGCTCTCCCGCGGCCGGCTCTATCTGCGGGACGAGGACGAGATGATCGTCCTCGATGTGAGAAACCAGGCCACTCCGGCCGCAGCCCCGGCCGCCGGATGAAAGGAAGCTCATGATTGCCAAGCTCTCCCCCTGGCTCTTCCTGGGCCTGACCCTCCTCCCGCCCGCGGCCGGCGCGCAGACGGTCGACGACATCCTGGCGAAGCACGCCGCGGCCCACGGCGGCCTGGAGAAATGGCGCGCGGTGAAGTCTCTGATCATCACCGGCACCCAGGTCGCCTTCAGCGAACCGGCCCCCTTCGTCTTCGAATGGCAGGGGCCGGATTCGTCCCGCTTCGAGCAGTCGCTGCTCGAGTACAAGATCACCTACGTCCACGACGGCACGACCACCTGGTGGATCCATCCGGTCCTGGAAGCGGCGCAGCCCGCGGCAGTCCCCGAGACCCACGCCGCGCTCGTGCGGCGGGCCGTCGAGTTCGTGAGCCCTCTCCTGGACGCGAAGGCCAAGGGCAACAAGGTGGAGCTCCTCGGCAAGGACGAGATCGACGGCCAGCCCGCCTGGAAGCTCAAGGTCACCCGCAAGGACGGCACGGAGGAGACCTGGTACCTCGACCCCGCGACCGGCCTCGAGCTGGCGCGCTTCGACCGCACGCTCGATCTGCCCGAGCCCAAGGACCGCTGGACCTGGTACTCTGATTTCCGCTCCGTCGACGGATTGGTGATCGCTCACCAGCAGGAACAGGAGTACAGCATTCGCAACGTGTCGCTGACGGTGGAGAAGGTGCGGGTCAACCCTCCGATCGACCCGGGGCGATTCAGGATGCCGGCGGCGGAGAAAGTGGAGAAGAAAGCGGAGGGGGAGTAGGACCGCAGGCGGGGGGCGCTTTGGGATAGACTCCCCCCGGAGCCCCCGTGAACCCCGACGTCGCAAACGCCATCCCCCGGCTGGTGGAGACCGGCACCCTGCCGCCGGAGAAGGCCGCCACGTTCGTGCGGGTGGCCCGCCGGGAGCTCGTCTCGATCCGGCTGGAGCTGCGGGCGCTCCTCTACGCCGGGGTCCTGCTGGTCACGGGCGGCGTCGGGCTCCTCGTCAAGGAGAACCTGGACCGCATCGGGCCGGCGGTGATCGCGCTGGCGATCGGGCTCGCCGCGGCGGCGGCGCTCGGGTGGGTCTGGCGCGTGGCGCCGCCGTTCTCGTGGAAGCAGGTCCCGTCGCCCAACCTCGCGTTCGACTACATCCTCCTCCTCGGAGCGCTCCTCACGGCGGCGGACCTCGCCTACATCGAGGTCCAGTTCACGCCGCTGGGGGCGAGCTGGCCCTGGCATCTGCTGATCGTCTCGATCCTGGCGGGTGCGGCGGCGGTGCGCTTCGACTCCCGGGTGGTGTTCTCGCTCGCCCTGGCCACCTTCGCGGCGTGGCGTGGGGTGTCGGCCGCCCGGTTCGGGATGGACGTGCTGGAGGCGTCGGACGACGTCGTCCGCTGGAACGCCCTCGGGTGCGGCGTCTTCTTCCTCCTCCTGGGAGCGGGCCTCAAGTCGAACTTCCGCAAGGCCCACTTCGAGCCGGTGGCGGTCAACCTGGGATGGCTGCTGGTGCTCGGCGGGCTCGCCTCGGGGCTGGGGGAGGAGAGCTGGGCCCTCTGGACCCTGGCGCTCCTCGCCACGGGCGCGGCTCTCGCGGCCGGGGCCTTCCGTTACCGGCGGTTCCCCCTGTTTGCCTACGGAGTTCTGGGAGGATACCTGGCGCTGACCCGCTTCATCTTCACTGGCGACGAGACCCTGGGCTGCTTCTGGATCTCCACCACCTCCATTTTCGTCATCATCGGCCTCGTCGTGGCCCAGCGCCGGATGAGGGAGCCTCTGTGAATCCCGACGCCGCCCAGGCCGACCGCAACGCCGCGGTCCGCCGTGCCGCCCGGGCCTGGAAGAAGTCCGGAGCGATCGACGAGGCGACGCTCGCGGCGATCGAGACTGCGTATCCGGACGACCGCGCCCGGGTCGGACCGGTCTTCCGGGCCCTCCTCTTCGTCTTCACCCTCGTGGCCGTCTCCGCGGCGTTCGGGTTCATCTGGGCGATCGTGGGGACCGGGGTCTCCGAAGGGGATGCCTTCGGAGCGCTCGCCGTGATCTTCGGAATCGGCCTTGCCGTTCTGACCGAGGTGCAGACCGGCGCCCTTCGGCGGGCCCAGGGCGGCACCGAGGCGGCCACCTCCTTCGCGGCCCTGGGATACCTGCTCGGCGCTCTCGCCTGGTTCCTCTTCGAGAAGGGGGACGCCTCCTTCCGGACCGGCGCGCCGATCCTGTTCGTGGCCGCCGCCATCCTCTGTGCCGCCGCGGCCTGGCGGTGGGGATTTCCCCTGTATGCCGGGGCGTTTATGGCCGCCGTCCTGATGGCCCTGGCGTACGCTCCCGGGGGACGGCTCCTCTGGATCGTCCTGACGCTCGTGGCCGCGCCGGTGTTCCTGCGGCTCTCGGACGCGGAGCGCTTCCCGCCCTCCCACCGCATGGGCTTCGTCGCCGCCCTGCTCGTGGCCCTCGCCGGGCTCTACTTCGCCGTCCACCTCGGCTCGTTCGATCTCGGGGCGATCGAGTTGATGGGAGACGGGAGCTGGCTGAAGCCGGCGTCGGGAAGCCGCTCCCTCCGCTGGCTGTCGGTGGCGGCGACGGCTCTCATCCCCCTGGTCCTCCTCGTCCTCGGCGTTCGCCAACGGAGGCGTTCTCTCCTCCTTCCGGGCATCGCGGCTGCGATCGCCTCCGTCATCACCCTCCACGTCTATCGCGATCTCGGACCGGCTTGGCTCCTCCTGACAGCCTGGGGAGCCGTGGCCATCGCCGGAACCCTCGCGGTCCGCCGCTTCCTCGACTCCCGGCCGGGAAAGGAATGGCGCGGGCTCACGGCCGAGCCGCTCTTCGAGGATCTGGAGAAGGAGGGGCTGATCGAGACCGCGGCGGCCGTGGTCACTCTGGCGCCGGAGGCTCGCCAGCCGCGGTAGCCGGGATTTGCGGGGGGTGGGGGGTATTTTGGAGGGGGCGGGTCGAGCGGGTCGTTCTGAGGCACATGCCGAGTCAACAGATGCGCGGCAACGCGTCGCCGGCAAGCATGTCGAGCACCCGGTGGCCGCCAATCGAGGTGCGCAGGAACACCATGCCGCGCGGCTCGGAGACGATCTCGCCAACGATCGCCGCCTCGCGCCCGAGGGGATGAGCTCGCAAGGCCGTGAGCGCCGCCGTGGCGTACTCCGGCGCGACGATCGCCAGCAGCTTTCCCTCGTTCGCCAGGTGCAGCGGATCGATGCCGAGAATTTCGCAGGCGCCGCGCACGTCGGCGGCCACCGGCACCTGGGACTCTTCGACAGCGATGCCGATGTCCGCGGCGAGCGCGATCTCGTTGAGCGCCGTGGCGAGACCGCCGCGGGTCGGGTCCTTGAGGCTGCGCACGCCGGCGCCAGCCGCATCCAGCAGGTTGGCCACGAGGTCGTGAAGCGGCGCCGTGTCGCTGCGCACCTCCGACTCCAAGTCGAGCTCCGCGCGCGCCACCAGGATCGCCACACCGTGATCGCCCAGGCGGCCGGAGACCAGGACGCGGTCGCCCGGGCGGGCCGCGGCGGCCGCGAGCTGCGCCCCTGGCCGCAGTCGGCCGATGCCGGCGGTGTTGAGGTAGACGCCGTCCGCCTTGCCGCGCTCGACCACCTTGGTGTCGCCGGTCACGACCCGCACGCCCGCCTCGTCCGCCGCCTGACGCAGCGATTGCACGATGCGGCGCAGGTCGGCGATGGGGAAGCCTTCCTCCAGGATGACGCCCAGCGAGAGGTAGAGCGGCGTCGCCCCCGCCACCGCAAGGTCGTTGACCGTGCCGCAAACGGCGAGCCGGCCGATGTCGCCGCCGGGGAAGAAGAGCGGTTTGACGACGTAGGAGTCGGTGGTGAAGACGAGCCCGCCGGCAGCAGGGGGCAGCAGCGCCGCGTCGTCCAGCGGATCCAGGATAGGGTTCGCCAGCTCGGCCGCGAAGATCGCCTCGACCAGCGCCCGGGTGGCCTTGCCGCCGGACCCGTGGGAGAGCGTCACCCGTTAGTCGCGGAACGTCGGCGCGCTCCGGCGAAGCTCGACGGCGCTGTCGATCCGCGCCATGGCTTCGCCGAGCGTCGGCTTGGCGCTCAGGGGCCGGCCTCCCCGGCCGCCGAGGCGGCGCGGCGATGCAGATCGTAGCGGCCATAGTTGTAATAGGCGGCGCAGGCCCCCTCGGAGGAGACCATGCAGGTGCCGATCGGGGTCTCCGGCGTGCAGGCGGTGCCGAAGACGCGGCATTCCCAGGGTTTGAGGACGCCCTTGAGGACTTCGCCGCACTGGCAGGCCTTGGGATCGGCCACCCGCAGACCCGGCACGGCGAAGCGGGCCTCGGCGTCCCAGTCGGCGAGCTCCGGGCGCAGTCGCAGACCGCTCTGGCCGATGAATCCGAGCCCCCGCCATTCGAACTGCGGCCGCAGCTCCATGGTCTGGGCGATCGCTTGGATCGCCCGCGGGTTGCCCGCGGGATGCACCACCCGCAGATATTGATTCTCGACCGCGCAGCGGCCGGCGCGCAGTTGCTCGAGAAGCATCGCGACGGACTGCAGGACATCGAGGGGCTCGAACCCGGAGATGACGATCGGCAGGCCGTAGCGCTCGGGAATCCAGCGGTAGGGATGGGTCCCGATCACGGTCGACACGTGGCCCGGACCGATGAAACCGTCAAGCCGCATGTCGGGCGAGTCGAGGATGGCCTTGATCGCCGGCAGGATCGTGACGTGGTTGCAGAACACGGAGAAGTTCCGCAGTCCCTGGTCCCGCGCGCGGAGCACGGTGACGGCGGTGGCCGGCGCCGTGGTCTCGAAGCCGATGGCGAAGAAGACGACCTCGCGGTCGGGGTGGCGGACGGCGAGCTGCAAGGCGTCGAGCGGGGAATAGACCACCCGCACGTCGGCGCCGGCCGCTTTGGCGTCGAGCAGGCTCTTGCTGCCTCCGGGCACCTGCATCATGTCGCCGTAGGTGGTGAAGATCACGCCGCGCTCGGCGATCGCGATCGCGTCGTCCACCCGCCCCATGGGGATGACGCACACCGGGCATCCGGGGCCGTGCACCAGCTCGATTCCCTCCGGCAGGAGCTGATCGAGGCCGTGCTTGTAGATCGCGTGCGTATGCCCGCCGCACACCTCCATGAACTTGCGCCGGTCGCCGGCGGCGAGTTGCTCGATGCGCCGCAGGAGGGCGGCGGCCAGAGCCGGGTCGCGATACTCGTCGATGTATTTCATGCGTCGAGGAGGGCGTGAAGGAGGTAAAGAATGGTGTGGCACGCCGTCGCGTGGGCTTCCTGGATGCGGGGGACGTAGCTGGAGGGCGCCACGATGCAGAGGTCGAGGCCGGCGGCCGCCATGCGGCCGCCGCCGGAGCCGCTGAAGCCCAGGGTTCGCAGGCCGCGAACCCGCGCCCGCTCCAGTCCCGCGAGCACGCTGGCGCTCTCGCCGCTGGTCGAGAACCCGACCGCGACGTCCCCGGGCTCACCCAGGGCGATGACCTGGCGCGAGAAGACGTTCTCGAAGCCGACGTCGTTGCCGATCGCCGTCAGGACCGCGGTGTCGCGGGTCAGGTCGAGCGCCGGCAGCGGGCGCCACCCGGCGACGGGCGGCGCGACGAGGTCGCTCACCAGGTCCTGGGCGTCCGTGGCGCTGCCGCCGTTGCCGAAGGCGAGGACCTTGCGCCCGGCGAGGAACGCGGCCGACAGCAGCCGGGCCGCGGCGGCGAGATCGCTGGCGTGGCGCTCCCAGAGGGCGGCGCGCAGCGCCACGACGTCGGCGGCCTTGCGGAGGGTGGAGGCCCGAACGTCGGCCAGCACCGGAGCCGGGTCCGCGGGCTCGGAACCGAGGAACGGGTAGAGCAGGGACTCGAGGCCGTGGCTCACGGAGCGACCTTCCCCAGGCTCCTCGAGCAGCCCCGGCTGCTCGAGGAAGACGTGGACGAGCTCCCAGAGCACGTGGTACAGGGTTTCCTGCACTTCCTGGACGACCGTCGGGTCGTCGTCCTCGATCGCGAAGCGATAGTCGGCTCCGGCGTCCCCCGCCCCTCGGCCGTTCAGGGCGATGGTCAGCAAGCCTTGCCGCCGCGCCTGGGACAGCAGGGCCGCTCCGTGCGGATCGTCGCCTTCCGGCGAGATCGCCAGCGCGATGTCGGTGGGGCGCCCGAGAAGGGAGAGACGGACGGCGGGCTCCTCCTCGAGCACCAGCGCCGGCAGGGCGCGCTTGCCGACGATCACCGGATGGACGAATTCGACCGCGACGTGCCAGGCGTCGCTCGCCGCGGCCCCGGCCCCCCAGGCCAGCAACCGGCCGCCGCCGTGAAAGCGCCGCGCCATGGCCCAGCAGGCCGCCGGCACGACGTCGGCCTGGGCCGTGAAGAAGGCTTCGACCGCCCGATACGAGCGGTCGAACCGCGCCCGTCCGAGGGCGTGCAGCTTGGGGCCCTGCTGACCGGCCGGCGGCTCGAGCGCCGGCGAGTCGGAGCCGCGGAGGATCATGGTTCGTCGCTCCGCCGCAATTCTTCGAGCTCCTGCTCGAATTGCGCGCCGAGCTCCTCGAGGAAGCGGAGCGTCCGTGCCGCCTCCTGCTCGTCGATCCGGGAGATGGCGAAGCCGACGTGGACGAGCACCCAGTCGCCGATCTGGAGGGGGTCCAGAAGCCCGACGTGCACCCGGCGGCGCACTCCCGCCACGTCGACCTTGACGATCTGCCTAGTCTCGTCCTCGAACGAGACGACCTGGCCGGGAATCGCTAGGCACATGCCGGCAGCTCCTCCGCCGCGGCGGCCACGGCCTGGCCGAGCGCCAGTCCGCCATCGTTCGGGGGCACGCTGACGGGTACGAGCACCTTGAACCCCGCTGCCACCAGCGCGTCGCGGGCTCCTTCCAGCAGGAGGGCGTTCTGGAAGCAGCCGCCGGCGAGCACGGCGAGCTCGAGCCCGTGCTCCTCGCGCGCCCGGCGCGCGCCAGCGACCAGCGCGTCGACGAGCGTCCGATGGAAGCGGGCGGAGATCCGGCCGGGATTGCCGCCGCGGGCAGCTTCTTCGGCAAGGGCACGGATCGCCGGGCTGAAGCGCAGCTCGAAGCCGTCCGCGGCGATGTCGAGGGTGAAGGGGTACGGCGACGCCGGCCCCGCCGCGGCGACGGCCTCCAGCTCCATGGCGGCCTGCCCCTCGAACGATGCCCGGCGGCGCAGCCCGAGGAGGGCGGCCACCGCGTCGAAAAGCCGGCCGGCGCTGGAGGCGAGCGGCGCCTGGATGCCGCGGGCGACCAGCCGTTCGACGGCGCGCCGCGCTCGTGGCTCCGCCGCGAGCACCGGCAGGTCGAGCGCGGGCAACTCGCCCCCCCAGGCCTGAAGCAGCCAGGCGACGGCCATCCTCCAGGGCTCGCGCACGGCGGCCTCGCCCCCTGGCAGGCGCACCCGCTCGAGGTGGCCGAGACGCGCCATCCGCGCGCCGTCCACGACCAGGAATTCGCAACCCCAGATCGTTCCGTCCGTTCCCAGTCCGCTGCCGTCGAGCACGATGCCGAGCGCCGGACCGGTGAGCTGGTGCTCGGCGAGGACGCTCAGAACGTGGGCGTGGTGATGCTGGACCGGCACCAGCGGCAGGTCTCCGCGGGCCGCCAGCTCCCGCGCTAAATTGGTCGACGCATAGTCCGGGAGCAGGTCGCAGGGGAGGACATGCGGCGAGAAGTCGAGCAGGCGCTGGTAATGAGAGAGCGCCGACCGCAGGTCACGGATCGCCTCGACCGTGTCGAGGTCGCCGATATGGTGGGAGAGGACGGCGTCCCCTGCCCGAAGCATGCAGAAGGTGTTCTTTTCCTGACCGCCGAGCGCCAGCACCGGCCGGACGGTTTCGAAGCCGACCTTCACCGGCCGCGGCGTCCAGCCGCGCGAGCGTCGAATCGGAATCACCCGCCGTCCGGTCCAGCGGACGACGCTGTCGTCGCAGCGCACGGCGATCGGGCGGTCGTGGGTCAGGAATCCGTCGGCGAGATCCCCGAGCCGCGCGACGGCTTCGCCCTCCTCGACCGCCATCGGCTCGCCGCTCCGGTTGCCGCTGGTAAGCACGATCGGCCGCCCCAGCCGCTCCATGAGAAGGCCGTGGAGCGGCGAATAGGGCAGGAGCAGGCCGAGGAGAGCGCCCCCGGGAGCGACCCCTGGCGCTACCGCGGCTCCGGGACACCGCGGCAGGAGGACCACCGGCCGCTCCGGAGCGGCGAGCCCCCGCTCGGCCGTGTCGTCGAGCTCGCACAGCCGGCGCGCCGTCGCAAGGTCGGGCACCATGAGCGCGAACGGCTTGTCGCCGCGTCCCTTGCCCGCCCGAAGGCGATCGACCGCGGTCTCCTGAGCGGCATCGCAGGCGAGGTGGAAGCCGCCGAGTCCCTTGATCGCCACGAGGCCGCCGGCTGCGATCGTCCGGGCCGCGGCCGCGAGCGGATCGGCTGCGTCGCCGCCGCCGTCGGCCTTCCACAGGAGCCGGGGGCCGCACGCCGGGCAGGCGATCGGCTGGGCGTGGAACCGGCGATCCTCGGGATTCTCGTACTCCGTCCTGCACTCGGGACAGAGCGTGAACGCCGCCAGGGTGGTGCGTTCGCGGTCATACGGCAAGGCGAGGGTGATCGTCAGCCGCGGTCCGCACTGGGTGCAGTTGAGGAACGGGTATCGATACCGGCGGTCGGCGGGGTCGCGCAGCTCGGCGAGGCAGTGCTCGCAGGGCGCGACGTCGGGGGAGATTGCGAGCGCGCCGGCCGCCGCAGCCTCGCTCGCTTCGATCCGAAATCGCGGCTCGCCGCTCCGCGGCTGATCCAGGCACGCAGATCCCTGCCCACGCTCGACGGTCCAGCTCAGGTCCTCGATGTGGGCCAGCGGCGGCGGGCTCTCGGCGATCCTGTCCAGGAACCGGTCGAGCGCGGAAGGCGGGCCCTCGACCTCGATGAGGACCTCGCCGGCACGGTTGCGCACGAATCCGCGAAGCCCGAACTGCCCTGCCAGCCCGTAGACGAACGGCCGGAAGCCGACTCCCTGGACGGTGCCGCGCACGGCAATCGAGCGACGTTCCATGCCACCGACACTATACTCTGCGGATCCCCCGCAAGGTCAGCGAGGCTCGCCGGTCCCTCGGGGAGGCTGGCCGAGCCGCGGCTTCCTGATCCGCGCCAGGCTGGCCACCGCCGCCGCCAGCTCGGCAGGCTGCACCGGTTTCGAGAGGTGCATCTGGAAGCCGGCCTCCAGGCTTCGGACGCGATCCTGGGCGCTCGCATAGGCGGTGAGCGCAGCGGCGGCGATCGTCCCACCTTGCCGGGGAGAAAGGCTCCTGATCCTGCGGATCAGCGAGTAGCCGTCCTCTTCGGGCATCTCGATGTCGGCGAGCAAGACATCGAAGCGGGCGCGCTGGAGCGCCTCGTATGCCTCGCGTGCCGAGGCGGCCGCGGTGACCTGGGCGCCGCACCGGTCGAGCACCGTGGCCACGAGCTCGCGCCCGTCCCGCTGGTCGTCGACGACCAGGACCCGCAGGCCGGCGAGCGAGGGCGTTGGCTGCAGCCACCCAGTGTCCTCCGCGGCGGGGTGGGCGAACGCGCGGGTCGCGCCGGACGCCACGCTGCGCCGGGGCAGCGTGACCCTGAAGACGGCGCCGGACCGGTCCTCGCGGTTGGCGGCCTGGACGGAACCGCCGTGCAGCTCGATCAGATGCCGCACGATGGCCAGCCCAAGCCCCAGCCCGCCGTGACGACGAGTGCTGGAGGAATCGGCTTGGCGGAAACGCTCGAAGACGAAGGGGAGGAACTCCGGATCGATCCCGGGACCGCTGTCCTCGACCACGATTTCGACGACGGAGTCGATGGCTTCCAGACGGATCTGAACCTTGCCTTTCCGCGGCGTGAACTTGATCGCGTTGGACACCAGGTTCCAGACCACCTGCTGCAGCCGGTCGGGGTCCCCCGACACGGGTCCCGCCGATGCGTCGAGGATCGTCTGCAGCAGGAGCTCCTTCGCCTGAGCTGCCGGACGCACCGTGTCCAGCGACGCCTCGATCACGCTGACCAGATCCACCGGCTGGACCTTGAGGGCGAGCTTTCCGGCAATGATCCTCGAGACGTCCAGGATATCTGAGATGAGCTGGTTCTGCACCTGGGCGTTGCGCGCGATGGTTTCGATCGCTTTGCGCACGTTCGGAGACGAGTCGGCGGCGGTGGCCTGGAGGATGTGCGTCCAGCCGACGATGGCGTTGAGCGGCGTACGCAGCTCGTGCGAGAGGGTGGCCAGGAACTCGTCCTTGAGGCGGCTCGCCTCCTGTGCCTCCTGATAGAGCTGCGCGTTGTCCATGGCCAGGGCAGCCCGCTGCGCGACGTCCTCCGCGACGGCCAGATCCTGGAGCTCGTAGCGCCGTCCTGACCCGGCGGTCACCAGAGTCAAGATGCAGTGCACGAGATTCCGGCCGCGGACCGGGACGATCATGAAGGACTTCGGCGCCAGCTGGCGCAGCAGCGCGAGGTGCTCCGCATCACGGGCGATGGCTCCCAGGACGGCGTCGTCGACTTCGGAGACCAGCACCGGCACTCCGTTCCACCTGCCGCGACTGATCTCGCCCGAAACATGCCACGGCTCCGGATAGCGGTCCCAGAGCCGCTTGGCCAGCTCATATTGCGCCGGATCCTTGTGGACGAGCGCCAGCGTCTGCAGCGAGCCGTTGGAGGACACTGTGAGCGCGGTCAGGTCCGCCAGTTCGGGGACGACCAGCCGCGCCATCTCGCCGGGGATGGAAGGATAGTCGAGGTTCGCGCTCAGCGCGTGGCTCAAGCGGGCCAGGAAGGAAGCCCGCCGTGAGGCCTCCTCGGCCGCCGACCGCGCTTGCTGCTCCAGCAGGAGCTGCTGGCGCGTCTGCTCCGCCTTCTGCTGCTCGGTGATATCGAAGCCGACGCCGTGCAGGAAGAGAGGACGACCGGACTCATCGCGCACCAGCCTCGCCTCGGCATGGACCGATACCAGGGCACCGTCGCGGCTGAACACCCGCACGATACTGCGGAACGGCTGGCCGGTGACGCAGGTCTTGGCGAACTCGTGGCTGAGCCGCATGCGGTCGTCGGGATGGAGCTGCCGGAACCAGAGGACGGGATTGCTCGTCCACTCCCTCTGCGTGAACCCCAGGAGCGACTCGATCTGCGGGCTGACGTAGATGTCGTTGAGCCCACCCTCGACCGAAGCGAGGAACACCACCGCCGGGATCTGCTCCACCAGCGCCCGGTAGCGCGCCTCGACGAACTCCAGGTTCCTTCCCTCGCCCGTTCGGGCCGGCCATGCGGGCGCGCCGGCGGTGGCGCTGGAGGAGCCGGTGTTGCCGCCGCGGCCGGCGCCACCGAGCAGAGAGAGGATGGAGAGCGCCTCCTCGAGGTCGGCCGGGGCCTGACCGTGCAGGAATGCGTCCGTCAGCTCGGCAAGGGTGCCGTCCTCACGCCGCGCCATTCCGAGCCTGCTCGCGGAGCCAGCCAATCCAGGCGTCGACGCCGTCGCCCCGGATGGCCGAGAGCGGAAGCACCGTGGCTCCGGGGTTGATCTGCCGGGCGAATGCCTGGAAGCGGTCCGTGTCGAAGGTGACGTAGGGCAGCAGGTCCATCTTGTTGAGCACGATCAGGGTGGCGGCGCGGAACATGTGGGGGTACTTGACCGGCTTGTCGTCCCCGTCGGTGACGGCCGCGACCACCACGCGCGCGTGCTCGCCCAGATCGAACAAGGCCGGGCAGACCAGGTTGCCGATGTTCTCGATGACCAGGATCGAACCGGCGGCGAGCGGGAGCTGGTCCAAGCCGCGGTCCACCATGCTGGCATCGAGGTGGCAGCCGGTCCCGGTGTTGAGCTGCACCACCGGGCATCCGGCCTCCCGCAGGCGGCGGGCATCGTAATCGGTTGCCTGGTCGCCCTCGATCACCTGCAAGGTGTGGCCGCCGCCCAGCTCGCGCACCGTGCGCTCGAGGAGCGTGGTCTTTCCCGCTCCCGGAGCGCTCATCAGGTTGAGGGCCAGAACCTGCTGCACGGCGAGCCGGCGGCGATTGCGCTGCGCCTGCTCGTCGTTGCGGGCCAGGATCTGCTGCTCGAGGCGGATCACGTTGGCGGCCGGCGGAGCGTGCTCGTGGTCGTTCCCGTGTCGAGGAGCGTGCTCGAGGCCGTGCTCGTGCGGCGCGTGGACATGCCCTTCGTGATCGTGGTGGTGAGGTTCGTGGGTGTGGCCGGAGCAGCCGCAGGTGGTGCACATCAGATCACCTCAATTTCGCGGATCTTGAGCTCGTCGCCGCTGAGCCATTCGAGGTCGGAGCTGCCGCAGCGGCACCAGCCGAACGGCCGCTCGAGCCTCACCGTCTCGCCGCACTGCTGGCAGCGCGCCTGGCCGGGTGTCTCGATGACGTCCAACGTCGCACCCTCCAGAGGCGTACCCTCGGCGCAGAGGTCGAAGCAGAAGCGGACGGCCTCCGGCAGCACGGCTGACAACCGGCCGATCTCCAGGACGACGCGGGTGACCCGGGCCTCGCCCGCGCGCTCGGCGACGAGGGCCACGATCTCCTGGGTGATCGCCAGCTCATGCATGGACCGCGTCCCCTGGCAACAGCTCGTGGAGGAGCATCTTCACAAGGCGAACGGCCTCTTCGACGCTGGCGAGCACCGGTCCCGACAAACCTTCGCGTCCCAGACCCTCCGGCCCGAAGTCGCCCGGTTCGCAGCCGACGAGGCGCAGGATGCGCGGCGCACCGCCCGGCGGCAGCCACTGGAGTACGCGCTCCGGCGTCATGGCATGCGGGGCGACCCCCGCCGTGCCCGGCGGCACGTCCGGCTCCAGCACGTAGAGCGTCCCCGCCTCGCCGCCCCGCCGCACGGTGTCGACGAGACTGGCGGCCTCGTACTCGCTCAGCGCGTAGGCCAGATCGACCCCGCGGATACCGAAGTCGACGGCGTCCACCTCCGGCGGCAGCGGCTGGGTGCGCAGGCGCTCGACGACCGCGACGCCGAAGCCGTCGTCGCCGAGGAAAACGTTGCCGATGCCGCCGACCAGGACGCGCATCAGTCGCCCTCCAGGAGCTCGACCTCTTCGGGAGCGAAGAAGAACCGGTGGCCGGGCTTGCCTTCCGCTCCCAGGTCCCGGCCCGGATCGTCGTCGACCGTCACCGTGTAGTAGACGCGGTCCTCGAAGTCCTGCTCGACCGACAGGATGGTCGCGCGGCGGCCGGCGAGCGCCAGGTCGAAGATGTCGGCGCGGCCCTGTGGGCGGAGGCGGACGCGGTCGCCGGGGCCGAGCCGGGGGCCGGCGGCCGGGCCAGGTCCCCGCAGCCTGCCGTGGAGCCGCTGGAGCTGCTCCGGCCGCAGCGCCTCCGTCCGCTCGAGGAGGGCTCGCGTGCGCTCGTCGGCCGCCGCCATGCGCCGCCGCTCGTCCGCGGAGAGCGCCAGGATGCTCAAGGTCAGGAGCTCGTCGATCTCCGTGCCGTCGAAGGAATCCCCCGGGCTCTCCGGCGCGACCGCGGGGTAGTCGTCGAGGATGATCGGGGAGCACAGGACGGTGTCGCGCTGCCCCCTGGCCCCGACCAGCACCGGCCAGACCCCGAGGTTGCGGCAGTCCTCCGCCGCGGCGCGGAGCGGCGGCGGCGGATCCAGGAGCGAGACGAGCTCGCCGCCGCGGACACCCAGCATCCAATGAGTCGAGACGAACGAATGGAGGACCTTGCGGTCTCCCCCGGTCGCCGCCACGGGCGGCGGCGTCACGTTCGACACCCGCACGGTCAGCTTGAAGACGCCCTCGGCGACGCGCGCCGCCGCGATTTCGAGGAGCCCTTCGAGGCGTTCCTGCTCCCGCACGAACGCGGCCACCGCCAGACCCGCTCCGTCACGGATCGCTTCGACATCACGCCGCGCCGGGCACGTGAACGGCCGCCGGACCCAGCCGTCCTCCAGCTCGCGGAGCCGGAGCGGCCCCGGATCGATCCGGACGGGAGAGGCTTCCTCGCCGGCTTGGATCAGGCGGTCACCGACCTGCAGCGAGTCCACCGGCTGGAGGTCGGCCCCGCTCGCCGGCAGCTCGGCCGCCGGCTGCCCGAGGCGACCCAGGCCGCGGCGGAGCGGGTGGAGAAAGCGGACGACCGCCTCGACCTCCGTATCCGCGCCGCCCACCAGAAGGAACTCGCTCTGCAAGGTCCAGGGATCGAGGCCGCCTCGCGCCTCGCTCGCGCTCCGTGGGCAGAGCACCCCGAAAATCCAACGGTGGCGGTTCTTGAGGGCCGAGGCCCGATACGGGTAGAGAAGGTAGCCCTCGAAAAGGATGGCGTCGGCGACCGGCTCGACGGACGCAAGGTTCATCGCGTCTCCACCGAGGGCGCCGAAATGCCGAACGTGGGCGAGTGGCGCACCTCGATCTCCTTGCCGTTCCCCAGATACATGTGCACTCCGCAGGGCATGCACGGGTCGAAGCTCCGCACCGTGCGCATGATATCGATGCCCTTGAAGTTTTCGGGTCCGTTCTCCTCGAACAACGGGGTGTTCTGGATGGCGTCTTCGTAAGGGCCGGGGACTCCGAAGGAGTCGCGGGGGCTGGCGTTCCAGGCGGTCGGTGGGTAGGGGTGATAGTTCGCGATGAGACCGTTGCGGATGACCACGTGGTGGGAGAGCAGTCCCCGCACTGCCTCGTGGAAGCCGCAGCCGATGCCATCCTCGGGCACCTGGAACTCCTTCCAGGTCTGGAGGCGGCCGGCATGGACCTCCTGCATCGCCCGCTCGACGAAGTAGAGGGCGGCCGCCGCCGCGTAGGCCTGGAAATAGGTGCGGGCCCGGTTCCGCTCCAGGGTGTTGGCCCAGCGCGGAATCTTCCATTCCAACTCGGTCTCCGGCAGCGATGCCGTCCTGGGCAGGAGGATCTTGACGCTGTGGCCGGTGGCCTTGATGGAACCGATGTCGACGAGCCCGGCGAGCGCGGTGACCCAGAACCGCGCCAGCGGCCCGCCGCCGGTGTCCAAGGCGAGGTAGGACTGCGAGCGCGCGTCGAACCAGCGGGGCGACATCACCCAGGTGTAGCGGCCCTCGAAATCGCGCTTCTGCGGCTTGGGATGGGTCGTCTGGTTCCAAGGATGGCGCTGGTCCACGGGATTGCCCAGCGGATCGGCCTTCACGAACGTTTCCCCGTCCTGCCAGTCTTCGTAGAAGGAGCTTCCCAGCAGGATGCGGATGCCGAGATTGATCTCCACGAGATCGGTGGTGAGAAGCTGGCCGTCGACGACGATCCCCGGCGTGACGTACATCGCCCGACCCCAGTTGGACATCGTCTCATAGCGGAAGTCGCAGGCCATCGGGTCCTGAAAGGCGCCCCAGCAGCCGAGGAGGACCCGCCGCTGCCCGACCGCCTCGTATCCCGGCAGCGCCTCGTAGAAGAAGTCGAAGAGGTCGTCGTGGAGGGGAACGATCCGCTTGAGGAACTCGATGTACCGCATCAGGCGGACGAGGTACTCGGTGAAGAGCTGCACGCTCGGCACCGTCCCGACGCCGCCGGGGTAGAGGGTGGAGGGGTGGACGTGGCGCCCTTCCATCAGGCAGAACATCTCGCGGGCGAGGCGGCTCATCTGCAGGGCCTCGCGATAGAGCGGGCCGCTGAAGGGGTTGAGGGACCGCATGATGTCGGCGATGGTGCGGTAGCCGTGGCGCTCGGCGTGCGGCGCCAGCGTCGTCTCGGCGCGGGCGAGCACGCTCGGGTTCGTCTCGCGCACCATCTGCTCGCAGAAGTCCACCCCCACCAGGTTGTCCTGGAAGAGGTTGTGGTCGAACATGTACTCCGCCGCCTCGCCGCAGTTGATGATCCAGTCGGCGAGCCAGGGCGGGTTGACGCCGAACGCCATGTTCTGGGCGTACACCGCGCAGGTGGCGTGGTTGTCGCCGCAGATGCCGCAGATCCGGCTGGTGATGAAATGGGCGTCCCGCGGATCCTTGCCGCGCATGAAGACGCTGTAGCCGCGGAAGATCGAGGAGGTGCTCCGGCATTCCACGACCTGCCGGTTGGCGAAGTCGATCTTGGTGTGGATGCCGAGGCTGCCGATGATCCGGGTGATCGGATCCCAGGACAGCTCGGCCAGCTCTTTACCGCTCCCGACCGGCATCTACTTCTCCGGCTCGCTCTTGTTGCCGCCGTGGCCTTCGCCGGCTGCCGCCGGCCCGTTGCCCGGCCTCCGCCACTCCGGCTCGCGGTTCATCGAACCGAGGGTGAACTGGCGCAGCGCCCGCACGGTGCGTCCGTAGGTGACCACCGCCGAGGTCGACATGTGGGCGCCGGGCGGCTCGTCCATGAACGGCATGAACTTGTCGGGAAAGCCCGGCATCGTGCAGCCGATGCAGACTCCGCCCACGTTGGGACAGCCGCCGATGCCGTTCATCCAGCCGCGCTTGGGGACGTTGCACTGCACGACCGGACCCCAGCAACCCAGCTTCACGATGCACGGTTTGGTGCCGTACTCCTCGGTGAAGTCGGCCTGCTCGTAGAACCCGCCGCGGTCGCACCCCTCGTGAACGGTCTCGGTGAACAGCCAGCGGGGGCGCAGCGCCTCGTCGAGCGGGATCATCGGCGCGGTGCCCACCGCCTGGCGCAGCAGGTAGAGCAGGACCTCCATGAAGTTGTCCGGCTGGATCGGGCAGCCAGGGACGCAGACGATGGGGATGTCCGCCTTGGATTTCCACGTCCAGCCGAGGTAGTCCGCCAGGCCCCGGCAGCCCGTGGGGTTGCCGGCCATCGCATGAATACCGCCGTAGGTGGCGCAGGTCCCGGCCGCGACGACCGCCCAGGCGCGGGGCGCCAGGCGGTCGATCCAGGAGCAGGTCGAGATCGGCTGCCCGGTCAGCGGATCGAAGCCGAGGCCGGCCCAGCACCCCTCGCCGGCGAGCGTCTCGTCAGGGACCGAGCCTTCGAAGACGAGGATGAACGGATCGAGCTGCCCGTCGGCAGCCCGGCGCAGGATCGCGAGGAACTCGTCGGCGTTCTCGTAGGCGAGCACGGGATTGTGCAGCAGGACCCGCGGGACGCCGGGCAGCGCGCCCATCACCAGGTCCTCGATGCTAGGCTGGGTGGCGGCGGTCATCGCGATGGTATCGCCATCGCAGCCGAGGCCGGCCGTGACCCAGACGACGTGCATCTCGGAGAGCGCGGGCGAGTGGTGGAGCTCGGACACTTCGGTGGCCATCAAGGTTCCTTTCCTGCGATCGCTAGAAGATACCTTGGTTTCTCTTGGGGTACGCTCCGTCCCTGGCGATACTATATCGACTCTCGCCCTATTTGGTCTGGCCGAGTTGACCGGCCCTCCACCCTTTCAGTACCGTTGCCCCGGAACGAAGGAGGGCCCGTGGTCCGCACCTACAGCAACTATCTCCGGCTTGAAGAGCTCCTGAACCTCCAGACCCCCGCCTCCGGCCAGGAGGGCGAAGCGGAGCATGACGAGATGCTCTTCATCGTCATTCATCAGGTCTACGAGCTGTGGTTCAAGCAGATGCTCCACGAGCTGGACCTCCTCGTGCGGGCCCTGGTGGAGAACGACCGGCCCACGGCGTTCTCCACGTTCAAGCGGATCCTGACCATCTTCAAGACCCAGGTCTCCCAGGTGGACATCCTGGAGACCATGACGCCGGTCTCCTTCTCCTCCTTCCGCCACCGGCTGGACAGCGCGAGCGGGTTCCAGTCGGCCCAGTTCCGGCAGGTGGAGTTCGTGCTCGGCCACCGCAATCCGGCGGCGGTCCATTGGATGCCTGAAGGAAGCGAAGAGCGGCGGCGCCTGGAGGAGCTCCTGACGAAGCGGAGCCTCTATGACGCCTTCCTCTACAACCTCCACCTCAACGGCCACCCGATCCCCGAAGAGGTGCTGCACCGGGATCTCTCCCAGCCTGCGCCGGAGGACGCGCGGGTGCAGGAGATCCTGATCCGGATCTATCGGGAAGACCCCTCCAGCCGCGATCTCTGCGAGCGGATGGTGGACCTGGACGAGGGAATCCAGGAGTGGCGCTACCGCCATGTGAAGATGGTCCAGCGCACCATCGGCACCAAGCGGGGCACCGGCGGCTCGCCCGGGGCCGAGTACCTGAAGACCACCCTCTTCAAGCCGCTCTTTCCGGATCTTTGGACGATCCGGGCGGAGCTGTAGGGAAACCCTGCGGGAATTTTTGCGTTGACGGAGGGGAGCCCCCGCCCGGGCCCTCACCCCGGCCCTCTCCCAAGGGGAGAGGGAGAAAAGCCGGTTTGTCGGGTCTTGCTAGAGGAGACACAAATCCTGCTCACCAGTTTTGCACCCTCTCCCTCCGGGAGAGGGCCGGGGTGAGGGGGGCGGGGGACGAAGCCGATCGTTCGGGAGAGAGGAAGACATCGATGACCAGGACCGCCGCCCCCCTCAAGTTCACGCTCATCTCGACCCTCTACGTCTCCCAGGCCATCCCCCTGGGATTTTTCATCGTGGCGGTGCCCGCCATCCTGCGGTCCCAGGGGCTCTCCCTGGAGGGGGTGGGGCTGCTGTCGGCCATCGCCTTCCCGTGGCTGATCAAGTTCCTCTGGGCGCCGCTGGTGGACCGGTTCGGGTCGGAGCGGTGGGGGCATTTCCGGTCATGGATCCTGCCGCTTCAAACTCTGTCGGTGCTGACGGTGGTGGCGATCTCGTTCCTCGATCTCTCCTCGCAGTTCCTGCCCCTGGTGCTGGCGGGCGCGGCGTTCATGCTCCTCGCGGCCACGCAGGACGTGGCAACGGACGGTCTTTCAGTGCGCATCCTGCGGCACGACGAGCGGGGGCCGGGCAACGGAGTGCAGGTCGGGGGCTATTACCTGGGGCAGATCGTGGGCGGCGGCCTGATGCTGATCGCCTTTCACCGGTTCGGGTGGACCG
Organism: Thermoanaerobaculia bacterium; assembly: GCA_035633875.1. GTDB lineage: Bacteria > Acidobacteriota > Thermoanaerobaculia > Multivoradales > UBA5704 > DATARR01. The sequence continues at coordinate 810 of DASQEB010000460.1, read as the reverse complement.
CCGCCGTGCTGGCCATGGCCGCGTTCCTCGCGCTGCCCCTCGCGCCGGCGCTCCTCTTCCGCGAGCCGGCGCATCCGCGGGACACCGCAGCGCGCACCGTGGACTACAAGGCCCTGGGACGGTTCTTCACCCGGCCCGGTGCCCTGGCCTGGGTGGCGATTCTCCTCCTGTATCGCACGGGGGAGACCATGGCCACGACCATGTTCAACCCGATGCTGGTGGACCTGGGGATGCCGCTCGAACAGATCGGGCTCCTGCTGGGCGTCGCGAGCTCGTTCGGCTCGTTCAGCGGTGCGTTGCTCGGCGGATTCCTGATCCGCAACCTGGGACGCAAGGTCTCCCTGGTTGTGTTCGGGCTCGCGCAGGCGGTCGCGATCTGCGGTCTCGCCCTCCCCGGCCTGGGATTCGACGAGGCGGTGACCATCTACTCCGTGGCGATCGCCGCAGCCTTCGCGGGCGGCATGGCCACGGCGGCTCTCTACACCAGCATGATGGATCACAGCTCTCCCGAGACCGCGGCCACCGACTTCAGCCTCCAGCAGTCCCTCGCCGCGGTGGGCCCGTTGCTCGCGGCCACGCTCTCGGGCTTCAGCGCCGCCAACCTGGGATACCCGGCCCACTTCGCGGTGTGCGCGGGGGTGACGGTGGTGACGGCAATCCTGGTGGCGCGAACGTTCGTGCCGGCGGAGGAGCCCGCTTTCCAACATCTATAATCCTTCCATGCTGCGGCTCTTCTGGCTCCTTCTCCTCGTTGCCGCGGTCCTCACCGGGGGCTGTTATCTGATGATCGATTCCTTTGCCCGCCAGATG
>DASQEB010000459.1:0-1859 GCA_035633875.1 Thermoanaerobaculia bacterium | reverse complement strand
GTCGGCGAGGTAGCGCCGGGCCACGGTGTAGGAGCCGGTGTCCACGTCCAGCCCGAAGGTGGAGAGCCGGTCCACGGCCGTGTCCACGAAGGGGTTGACGCCGGCCGACTTGTAGAAGGTGTCGGCGTAGGGCTCGCCCACCTTTCCTTGCAGCTCCAGGACGATGCCGGTCTTGGGGGAGGGCGAGGCCGCAGCGGCGCTGGCGACCCGGCGCTCTGCCCGCTCTGCCGCCTCGACCCGCAGGGGCTCCGGGATGTACGCGGGCGGGGCCGGTGCACTTCCCGGAACCCCTCCGACGACACCTCCCTCCACACCTTCGACGACTCCTCCCTCGACGCCACCTTCGACCGCACTGTCAGCAGCCATGTCTCGTTCCCGGCCCAAGTAGCCCAAGACCTTGAGCTCCGCTGCTTCCGCTTCGAGCCTCACCGCTTCCTCTCGGCTCGGAGCCAGAGGAGGGGGCGGAGGCGGCGGGAGAGCGGCGGAGGCATCGGTCCCGGACTCCTGCATCTCCGGCTGGGCTCCGGCCTGCGGTCTCGTCGCCTGCGGGGCCGGGGCCGGGCTCGCCGGAGCGGCCTTGCTCGCCTGGATCGTCCGCTCGGCGGCGGGCTCCTCCACGGCCAGCTCGCTCTCGGAACGCAGCAGGCCCACCTCAAGGGCGACCAGCCCCGCTCCGATCATCGCAATCAGGGACGCCGCGATCAGCCACCTCTGTCGTGTGGGCATGCCGGCCTCCTGCTCCGTGTCCGGAGCCTGGTTCCCGACCGTCACGGCCGGGGGAATCTCGTTCTTGATCCGCTCCAGCAGGTCCGCGGGCGGCTCGAAGTCCTCCCGCTCCGCCAGCCTGCGGGCGATCTCTCGTTCCGTCAGCCTGCTCATCGAACGTCCTCCTCGAGGGCCACCGCCAGCAGCCGAAGGGCCTTTTTCAGGCGTTTGCGGATCGCCACGGTGGTGACCCCCTCATGGCGCGCGATCTCCTTGACGGGCAGGTCCCCCCAGAAGAGGGCCGTCACCGTGAAGCGAAGCTCGTCCGGCAGGGAGAGCACCGCGCGCCGCAGCCGGTCCCCCACCACGATCTGCCCCACGGCCTCCTCCAGGGAGGGCGCGGGGTCCACGGCCGCCGACTCGTGCTTCTCTTCGAGAGGGACGAGCCGCCGGGGCCGGCGCAGATGGTTGAGAAAAGTGGTGTAGGCGATGCGGTAGAGCCAGGTGGAGAACTGGCACCGTCGGTCGAACCCGGGGAGGGCGTCCCAGGCCTTGCGGTAGGTCTCCTGGGTCAGGTCCGCCGCGAGGTCCTGGTCGCCGCTGAGCCTCCGCAGCAGCGCGAAGACGCCGCGGTAGGTCCGTTCGGCCAGCCGTTCGGCGGCCTGGCGGTCCCCGGACGCAAGGGCGGCGAGGAGCTGCCCTTCCTCTCCCGCACCCGCCGGGTCCCGCCCCTGGCCCCCCCACCAGTTTGTCGAGACTGCTGTCCGTAGTGTGCTCATCTTGTCTGCTTAGACCGCCGAGGGCGGGAAAAAGTAACCGGGGAGAGCGGCGAGTGTATAGAAGAAATTAATTGACAACATTGAGAGAACTCTCTAAACTTCCGTGGGCCCGCGTTCCGCAGCCCTTTAACCCGGAGGATCGCTCATGAAGAAGAGAAGAATGAGGAAGTTGTCCCTGAGCCGCGAGACCCTCCGGCACCTCCAGGCTCAAGAAGTCCGGCGCGCCGCAGGAGGTGCCACCTTCGAGATCGACACCACCTGCGCCTGCACGGACGGCTGCGACACAGACGGCTGCACGGGCGGCTGCGGTTCGAACGGCTGCGGCACCGGGACCTGCACCCAGGAGTTCATCACGACCTGCCGCTGTTAGTGCCT
>DASQEB010000458.1:0-15251 GCA_035633875.1 Thermoanaerobaculia bacterium | reverse complement strand
TTGATGGCGGGGTGCGGGTCGTACCCCTCCAGGCGGAGGTCCTCGTAGGTGAAGTCGAAGAGGGAACGGACCTCGGGATTGAGGACCAGCCGCGGCAGGGGGCGCGGCTCGCGGGTGAGCTGGAGCCGCGCCTGCTCCAGGTGGTTCAAATAGAGGTGCGCGTCGCCGTACGTATGGACGAAGTCCGCCGCCTGGAGGCCGGAGGCCTGGGCCACCATCATCGTCAGCAGGGCGTAGGAGGCGATGTTGAAGGGCACTCCGAGGAAGACGTCGGCGCTCCGCTGGTAGAGCTGGCAGGAGAGCTTGCCGTCCGCCACCCAGAACTGGAACAGGGCGTGGCACGGGGGGAGCTTCATCGCACCGAGGTCGGCCGGGTTCCAGGCGCTGACGATGTGGCGCCGCGAGTCGGGGTCGTTGCGGATCCCCTCGACGAGCCTGGCGATCTGGTCGATGGTGCCGCCGTCCCGGGCGGGCCAGGAGCGCCACTGGTGGCCGTAGATGGGCCCGAGCTCGCCGTTTTCGTCGGCCCACTCGTCCCAGATCGTCACGCCCCGCTCCTGGAGCCAGCGGACGTTGGTGTCGCCGCGGAGGAACCAGAGGAGCTCGTGGAAGATCGAGCGGACGTGGAGCTTCTTGGTGGTGAGCAGAGGGAAGCCCTGCGTCAGGTCGAACCGCGTCTGATAGCCGAAGACGCTCAGGGTGCCGGTGCCGGTCCGGTCCCGCTTCTCGACCCCGTGATCCAGGATGTGCTGGAGGAGGTCCAGGTACTGTTTCATGCGCGGCCTCACTGTAGCACGCGAAGAGAAACCGAGACAGCAGAGGCGATATGATCCCAGGAGCGGGAGAGCGCTCCCGCCCTGAGAGGAGGAGACCATGAGAAAAGGGATAGGGTGCCTGATCGCCCTGGTGGTGGCGGTGGGATTGCTGGCGATGTACGCGGTCGGCGTCTACAACGGCCTGGTGGGGTCCGAGCAGGCGGTGGAGGCCCAGTGGGCGCAGGTGCAGAACGTCTACCAGCGCCGGGCGGACCTGATCCCGAACCTGGTGGCGACAGTCCGGGGCGCCGCGAACTTCGAGCAGGAGACCCTGACCCAGGTCATCGAGGCCCGCAGCCGCGTCGGCCAGCTCACGCCGCAGGCCACGGAGCAGATCCTCAACGATCCCCAGAGGTTCGCCCAGTACCAGCAGGCCCAGGACACCCTCGGCACGGCCCTGAGCCGGCTGATGGTCGTGGTGGAACAATATCCCCAGTTGCAGTCCGTGGCCGGCTTCCGCGACTTGATGGTGCAACTGGAAGGCACGGAAAACCGTATCTCCGTCGAGCGGCGCCGCTTCAACGAGGTGGCCCAGGACTACAACACCCGCGTCCGGCGCTTCCCGGCGGCCCTGTTCGCGGGGATCATGGGCTTCCAGCCCAGGCCCTACTTCTCGGCGCAGCCGGGGGCGGAGACGGCGCCGCAGGTGGACTTCGGGAGGCAGTAGGGAGCCGCCCCCTAGACGGGGAATTCCTCTCCGCCGTATACGTTGAGTTTGAAGGAATGATGCGACCGAGCTCCCTCCCTGCGCTCCTCCTCTGCCTGCTCTGCCTGGCGCCCCTCGCGGGGTGCCTCAAAGGGGCCCGCGCCGAGGGGGAGGCGGGGGCGGCGGCGTCCGACCTGGTGGTGCGGCGCGGCGCGTTCCGGGAGCGGACCCTGCTCACCGGCTCTCTGGCGGCCGAGCGGGGAGAGGCGCTCATCGTGCCGCGGACGGACACCTGGCAGCTCCAGATCCGCTGGCTGGCCGAGGACGGGACGCGGGTCAAGGCCGGCGACCGGCTGGTGGAGTTCGACAACAGCTCCTTCGCCTCGGCGATCGAGGAAAAGCGGCTCGCGGCGTCCGAGGCCGAGAGCCAGCTCGACCAGACCGAGGCCCAGGCCCGGACCAACACTGCCGAGAAGGAGTTCGCCCTGGAGCAGAGGCGGGCCGACCTCGAAAAGGCCCGGGTCGCCGCCGCCGTCCCCAAGGAGCTCGTCTCCCTGAGCGAATACCAGGACAAGCAGCTCGCCCTGCGCCGCGCCGAGACCGAGCTGGCCAAGGCTGAAGCCGACCTCGCCGCCCACCGCAAGGCCAGCGCGGCGGAAATCGCCGTGCAGCGGATCGCCCTGGAGAGGGCCCGGCGGGAGATCCGGGCGGCCGAGGAGGCCATCTCCGCCCTCACCCTGAAGGCGCCCCGGGACGGCATCGTCCTCATCGCCCAGCACCCGTGGGAGGGGCGGAAGATCCAGGAGGGAGATTCGGTGTGGACCGGGATGACGGTCGCTTCCCTGCCCGATCTCTCGTCCATGATGGTGGAGGCGGCTCTCTCGGATGTGGACGACGGCCGCATCGCTCCGGGCATGCGGGTCGTCTGCATCCTGGACGCCTATCCATCCACCCGCTTCCCCGGCCGCATCGTCGAGATCACCCCGGTGGCGCAGGAGTCGAGGCGGAGCCCGCTGCTGCGCTCGTTCCCCGTGCGCGTCGCCCTGGACCGGCCGGACGTCGAGCGGATGCGCCCCGGCATGTCCGTACGGGTCGAGGTGCTCGGCCCCGAGATCCCTGACGCCGTCCTCGTCCCCCGGGCGGGGCTCGACCTAGCGGGCCGGGAGCCCCGGGCCCTTCTCGCGGACGGCGGTGCGAAGCCGGTGCGGCTCGGCCCCTGCTCGGCCACGGAGTGCGTGGTCGAGTCCGGCCTCGAGCCGGGGATGCGCCTGCGCTCCTGGTCCGGGAGGAGCGGATGACCGCCCGCGCCCGCAAACGGCTCACCCGGTTCGCGGCCGGCGGCTCCGTCCTCGCCGTCGTGGCGCTGGCCCTGTGGCTCGTGGCCGGGCGGGCCGCCGCGTCGGGCCAGGGGGACTGGGCCGAGGTGCGGCGGGAGGACCTGGTGATCGGGGTTCCGGTCACCGGCACCCTCTCGGCGGTCCAGTCCACGGTGATCGGTCCGCCGCAGCTCCCCGACGTCTGGGACTTCAAGATCGCCTTCCTCGCTCCCGAAGGGATGCAGGTGCGCCAGGGCCAGCCGGTCCTCGGCTTCGACACCTCCGAGCTGGAGCAGAGGCTCCAGGAGAAGATGGCCGAGCGGGACTCCGCCCAGACCGAGCTGGAGAAGCGGCTGGTCAACCTGGAGATCAGCCGCCGGGACGACGAGCTGCGCCTGGCCGAGGCCGAGGCGCGCCATCGCCGGGCCACCAACAAGGTGAAGGTGCCCGAGGAGCTGGTGGCCCGCAACGAGCTGGCCGAAGCGCGCGCCGACCTCGCCCTGGCCAAGCGGGAGATCGAGTACTACAAGGACCGCCTGCGGCTCCAGAACGGACAGGCCGCGGCCGAGATCGAGTCCCTCCGCAACCGGCGCGACCGCGCCGCCGCCCGCGTGGCCGAGACGCAGGCCGCCATCGCGCGAATGACCGTGACCGCGCCGCGGGACGGCACGATCATCTACAACGACGACGGCCGGGGGGAGAAAAAGAAGATCGGCGACTCCGTCTGGCGGGGACAGACCGTGCTGGAGATCCCCGACCTGCGCCGCATGCGCGCCGAAGGCGAGATCGACGAGGCGGACGCCGGCCGCGTGGCCGTGGGCCACCGGGTGACGCTGCGCCTCGACGCCCATCCGGACATGGTCTTCTCCGGCCGCGTGCGGTCGCTGCGCGGAGCCGTCCAGGCCAAGTCCCGCAACAACCCCCTCAAGGTGGTGCGCCTGGAGATCGATCTCGACCAGACCGATCCCCAGCGCATGCGTCCCGGCATGCGCTTCCTCGGCACCGTCGAGCTCGAGCGGGTGCCGAAGGTGCTGGCCGTCCCCGCCGAGGCGGTCTTCAACCGCGCGGACGGACCGGTCGTCTACCGCCGCACGCGCTGGGGCTTCGACGAGGTCCGCCCCGAGCTCGGCCGCCGCAACGACCGGCTGGTCGAGATCCGGAGCGGCCTCGCCCCGGGCGACCGGGTCTCCCGCGTCGACCTCGGCGAGGACGCCGGAGAGGGGAAAGGTCGATGACGAGGAGGAACAAGCGGCTCACCTCCCTCGGCCTCCTCGCCCTCGCGGCCGTCGTGGCGATCCTCCTGGGCGCCTTCCTGCCTCTGGCAGGCTCCCTCGGCGGTGGCGGGGGAGAGATCCCCGTGCTCACCGTCCAGAAGGAGCCCTTCGTCCGCCGGGTGCCGGCCCAGGGCAACCTCCAGGCCGTCCGGGCCACGCCGGTCAGCGTCCCCATGGGCGCCCCCGGTCCCTTCCGGATCGGCTGGATCGCCCAGGACGGCACGCGGGTCAAGGCGGGCGAGGTGGTGATCCGGTTCGATCCGAGCGCCATCGAAAAGCAGCTCATCGAGGCCGAGGACCAGCTCCGCGAGGTCCGGCTCAGGATCGGCAAGACCGAGACCGAGAGCTCGGCCGAGCTGCGCAAGCTCGAGCAGGACGCCGAGATGGCCCGCCTGGAGCTGGAAAACGCCCGGCAGTTCCTCAAGAAGGACGAGGAGCTCTTCTCCCGCAACGAGATCATCGAGGCGAGCATCGACCAGCTCCTGGTCGCCAAGAAGGAGAAGCACGCCCGGGAGGCCCAGCGCACCCGCCGGGAGCTCACCGGCGCCGAGCTGGAGCTCCTCCGCATCGACATGCGCCGGGCCGAGGCCAAGATCCAACTGGCGCAGCGGTCCCTCCAGTCCCTGGCCGTGACCGCGCCCCACGACGGCGTCCTGATCTTGAAGCGCGACTGGCGCGGCGAGACCCCCCGGGTGGGCGACACGGTCTGGAACGGCCAGCCCCTGGCCGAGATCCCCGACCTCTCGACCATGGAGGCCGAGGTCTTCGTGCTGGAGGCCGACGCCGGAGGCCTGAAGCCCGGCAAGCGGGCGATCGTGGCCCTCGAGTCCAACCCCGCGGTCCCCTACGAGGCCACGATCCAGCGGGTCGACGCCCTGGCCAAGCCCCGCCTCCAGGGCTCGCCGGTCCAGTACTTCGCCGTCACCCTCGAGCTCGCGCGCACCGATCCCAAGGTGATGAAGCCGGGCCAGCGCGTGCAGGCCAACCTCATCCTCGAGCAGCGCAAGGAAGCCGTGCTCGTGCCGCGGCAGGCGGTGTTCGAGCGCGAAGGCAAGCTGATCGTCTATCGCCGCAAGGCCGGCGGCTTCGATCCGGTGGAGGTCGCGCTCGGTCCGTCCAGCATGGGCCGGGTGGTCGTCGATAAGGGGATCACGGCCGGCGACGTCCTGGCCCTGCGCGACCCCGACCGGTCCGCCGACGAGCCCGAGGAGACCCCCGGGCAGGAGGGGCCGTCCGTGCCCGCCCCGGGAGGTCCGGTGCTGTGACCCCGCGCGAGGCCTTCCAGACCGCCCTCGACAACCTCGCGGCCCACAAGCTGCGCTCGGCGCTCACCATGCTCGGGATGATCTTCGGGGTGGGCGCGGTGATCGCCATGCTGGCCATCGGTGCCGGGGCGGAGCAGCAGGCCCTGGGGATGATCGAGCGGCTGGGCCTGCGCAACGTCATCGTCCGGGCGAAGACGTACAAGGACGAGGAGCTCAAGGAGATCCGCCAGAAGTCCCTCGGCGTCTCCAAGCGGGACGCCGCCGCCGTGGCCGAGGCCATCCCCGGCGTCGAGCTGGTGGCCCCGCGCATCCGCATCGATCCCTACAAGATCCTCTCCCCCTCGGGCAAGACCGAGGGCGCTAGCGTCCATGGAGTCTCCTGGCGCCACGCCGGGCTCTCCAATCTCGAAGTCGCCGAGGGACGCTTCCTCGATCCCCTCGACGAGCGCACCCACGCCCAGGTCGCCGTGATCGGCCCGGGAGTCCGGCGCGACCTCTTCGGCTACGGCCCGGCCGTGGGCAGGCTCGTCAAGGTGGACGACGTCTGGCTGGAGGTCGTCGGCGTCCTCGCCGCCGAGGGGCCGGATGGCACCGGCGCCACCGGCGCCAGCACGTCTGAGGGCGTGCCCATCGGCTCCGTCGCCAAGGAGATCTACCTGCCGGTGACCACGGCCGACCGCAAGTTCCAGCGCTCCCCCCTGGCCTCGCCGCTCGACGAGATCGTCATCCGCCTGAAGGACGGCGCGAGCGGCACCGAGACCGCCGCCCTGGTCCGCGATCTCCTCGACCGCCTCCATGGCGGCGTGGAGGACTACGAGGTCGTCGTCCCCGAGGCCCTCCTCGCCCAGAGCCGGCGCACCCAGCGCCTGTTCAACGTGGTGATGGGAGCCATCGCGGGGATCTCGCTCCTCGTGGGCGGCATCGGCATCATGAACATCATGCTGGCCACCGTCCTCGAGCGCACCCGGGAGATCGGCGTCCGCCGCGCCGTGGGGGCCAGGAGCAGCGACATCCGCTTCCAGTTCATCATTGAGTCCTTCGCCATCAGCCTGATCGGCGGCCTCGCCGGCATCGCCGCCGGCCTCCTCCTCGCCTGGATCGTGGGGGCCTACGCGGGCTGGGAGACGATCGTGACGGGCCTCTCGATCGTCATCTCGACCGGGGTGGCGATGGCGGTGGGCCTGGCCTCCGGGATCTACCCGGCGGCGCGGGCGGCGGCGCTCGATCCCATCGAGGCGCTGCGCTACGAGTGACCCCCTTCGGCTGGCTCGGGTAAAAAGGATCCAACATCTACGACCGTTCGCGGACCCGGCGCGCTGGGCGCCGGACTAGCGTGCCTTCACCTCCTCCACCCAATCTTTGACGCTCTTCTCCAGCAAGTCGAGCGGCAGTTGGCCCTTGCTCAGGAGGTGGTCGTGGAAAGCGCGGAGGTCGAGCTTCGGCCCCAGCTCTTTTTCCGCGTACGCCCGCAGCTCCTTGATCTTCAACTCGCCGATCTTGTAGACCACCGCACCCGCCGGCCTGACGATGTAGCGGTCGATCTCGACGACGATCTCGGGCTCGGTTCTGGCGGAGTTGGCCATGGCATACTCGATCGCCTGCTGGCGCGTCCAGCCCATGGTGTGCAGGCCGGTGTCGACCACCAGGCGGATGGCTCGCCACATTTCATAGGTGAGCTGACCAAACTTGGAGTACGGATCCTTGTACAGGCCGAGCTCGCTTCCCAGGCTCTCGGCGTAGAGCCCCCAGCCTTCGGAAAAGGCGGGGTACACGTCCCACTTGCGCCAGTCGGGCAGGTTTTCGAGCTCCTCGACGAGGGCGTACTGGAGGTGGTGCCCCGGTACGGCTTCGTGCAGGGTGAGGGCTTCCATCTCCCATTTCGGGCGGGACTTGAGATCGTAGGTGTTGACGGTGAACCAGCCCGGCCGGCCCGCGGCGAGCGAGCCGTTGGCGTAATAGGCCTTGGTCTGCGACTTGGAGTGATAGTCCGGCATGGCGGTGACGCCGTAGGGCAGACGCGGCAGCCGGCCAAAGAGCCTGATCAATTCGGGGTCGATCCGCTTCGCGATGTCGCGGTAGCCGGCGATCACGTCCTCGGGCCTGTCGTGGAAAAAGCGGGGGTCGGTGCGCAGGAAGTTGCAGAATTCCTCGAAGCTCCCCGCAAAGCCGGTCGAGGCGATCACCTCGTCCATCTCCTTGCGGATGCGCCGGACCTCGGACAGACCGATCTGATGGATCTGCTCGGGCGTCAGCTCGGTCGTGGTGTAGGTGCGAAGGAGGTAGGCGTACCAGGCCTTGCCGTCGGGCAGGTCGCTCACCGCGATCGTCTCCCGGGCACCCGGAACGTAGGTGTCCGCGAGAAAGGCGCGCAGTTTGCGAAGGGCCGGTGCCACCTCGCTCTCGAAGATCCGGGCCGCCTCGTTCCGGAGCCGCTCGCGGTCCGCGGCGGGGATCGTCTCCGGAATCTCCTGGAACGACGCGAGGAAGGGGCTCTTCAGGGGATCTTTGGTGAGCAGGTTGTCGACCTGCCCGGGCACGTCGCGCAGAGTGACTTTGGGCGGTGTGATCCCCGCCTCGAGCCCCTTGTTCAGCAATGCGATCGACTGGTCGACCGCCGTGGGGAAAGCTCGCAGGCGGGCGAGCCTGTTCTCGTAGTCCTGGACGGAGCGGGACGGCATGCTCGCCAGGAGCATCACCTTGCCCTGCTGGATGCCGCTCATCTGGTTGATCTGCAGGTACTCCATGGGGAACCTCTCCGCCTCGATCGCCCGCTCGATCTGCCAGAGGGCCAAGTCGTAGTGGACCTGCTCGGCCGACGTGAGCCGAGAGCGGTCGATCGACGAGAGGGCCGCGAGCTCCTCGCGGGAGATCCGGCGGGCGAGCGCGCGCGTCTCGGGCGAGAGGTCGTTCAAGCGGTCGTCGAGTCCCGGGTAGCCGATATAGGTGGCGAACTCGGGGGCTCCCCGCATCTGGGTGGCCCAGTAGAGATCAAAGAATTTTTGCAGCCGCTCGCTCTCGCTCCCCTGCCCCTTGGTGGCGGGGAACTGTTGGAGCTGCCGCGACGATTCGGCGAGATCCGGCGGCACGGCAGCGGTGGCGGCGGTGGTGGCGAGCAGGAGAGCGGTGAGCAGCAGGGCCGGTTTCCTCATGATCCAATGATAGCCAGAACCCTGGTTTCGGGATGTTGGGGAAGTGTGACCCCCTCCCGGGCGTGGGCAAGCCCCCCTACGTGAGGTTCTGATAGAGCTCTTAGATAGTCGGCAAGGCGCCCGCTAGTCTTTGGGCGCTCGACGAGTCCTGCGTTTCGCGGCTTCCAGTCGGGAGACGCGGGCTTCGAGCTTGGTGTGGGACTCGCGGAGATTTTTATGGAGATCGCGTTGGAAGGTCTCGCTCTCCAGGAATCTGTGGGAGAAAAACTCTCGAAAGCGATCCAGCTTTTCGTTATTGGCGGCGACCCCGTCGGCAACCTGACGAATTTTGTCGTCGAGACCCTCGGTGAGAATGCCGGACTTGTGAACTTCGTCTTCTAGTCCTGCGAAGCGCTGATCGACCCTGTCGAATCGCTCCCCGGTTTCCGTGCGGAAATCGTCCAACTGAGCCAATTGCTGGTTAACCTGGCCGAATCGCTCTTGAGTCTCTTTGCGGAGCTCGGTGAACTGCTGATCAACCCGCGCGAATCGCTCTTGGGTCTCTTTACGGAATTCATTAACCTGTTGGTCAACCCGCGCGAACCGCTCGTCAAGATAGGCCTTGAGATCCTGATCCATGGAATGCCGTCTCCTGTTGGAGCGACTCTAGCATGGGAGGAAGGAAGATGGAAGGCGGGCGGGGCAGGCCCCTACGCCGCCTTCTCGAGCGCCCCGTTGCGCCGCTCCCGGATCTTTCGCACCACCGCGCCGATTCTCTCGGAGCCGCGGAGATCGTCGAAGAGGGAGTAGAAGACGGGGGTGGCCAGCAGGGTCAGCAGGAGGGAGAGGGTCTGGCCTCCGATGACCACCACGGCGATGGCGCGGCGCTCTTCGGCTCCGGGGCCGGTGCCGAGCGCCAGGGGGAGCATGCCGGCGACCAGGGCGAGGGTGGTCATCAGGATGGGACGGAGACGGTCCCGGTTGCCCTGGAGGATCGCGGCCATGCGCTCCATGCCTGCAGACCGCAGATTGTTCATGTGGTCGATCTGGAGGATGGCGTTCTTCTTGACGACGCCGAAGAGGACGAGCACGCCCAGGGCCGAGTAGAGATTGAGCGTGTTGCCCGTGGCCCAGAGGGAGATCATGGCGAAGGGGACGGCCAGCGGCAGCGAGAGGAGGATGGTCAGCGGGTGGACCAGGCTCTCGAACTGGGAGGCCAGGATCATGTACATGAAGATGATCGAGAGCACGAGGGCCCAGATGAACTCGCTGTAGGTCCGCGCCAGCTCCCGGGCGCGGCCGGAGACCGCGGTGGAGTAGGCGGCCGGCAGGTTCATCTCCTCGACCGCCCGGTCCAGGGCCTCGATGCGGTCGGCCAGGGCGAAGCCGGGCCCCACGCCGGCCCGCAGGCTCACCTGGCGCTGCCGGTCGAGGCGGTCGACGCGGGAGGCGGTGGTCTCTTCCTTCAGGGTCACGAGGTTGCTCATCTGGACGAGCCGGCTCCCCGCGGCCGGGAGGTAGAGGTCGAGGATGGACTGGGTATCGTTCCTCTCCCCCTCGGCGAGGCGGAGCTGGACGTCGTAGTCCTCGTTGGCGGCCGGATCGCGGAAGCGGGAGACCTCCTCGTCGCCGCCCACCATGAGGCGCAGGGCGGTCGCCACGTCGGACATGGAGACGCCGAGGTCGGCGGCGCGGTCGCGGTCCACCACCACGCGCAGCTCGGGCCGGTCGAGCTTCAGGGTGGTGTCGGCGTCGACGATCCCACCGATCTCCTCGGACTTCACCCGCAGTTGCTCGGCGTAGGCCGCGAGGGCCTGGAGGTCCGGCCCGCGCAGGACGTAGTCGATCTCGTAGTTGCCGCCGCCGATGTTGAAGGACGGGATGTTGCGCACGCTGGTGCGGAGATCCTTGAACTTGCGCAGGCGCGTCCGCACCTCGGTCATCACGTCCTGCTGGGAGTAGTTGCCGCGGAAGGCGGCAGCCGGGTCGAGGCGGAGAAGGCTCTTCAGGAACCGGCTGACGGAGAGCTTGCGTTCCTCATGGGGGGCGATGCGCACGAAGACCTCGCCGCGGCCGGTGCTGGAGAGAAAGCCGCCGCCCACGGAGGCGAGGACGGTGCGCACGCCCGGGACGGCGCGGATCTCGGCCTCGACGGCGCGCATCGCCTCGTCCATGGCCGCGATGCTGGTGCCCTCGGGAGCGGTGACGTTGACCTCGAACTCGGACTCGTCCACGTCGCTCGGGATGTATTCCACCTTGACCAGCTTGTAGATCGGGATCGAGGCGAGCATGACCGCGAGGCAGACCGCGGCGACCACGTTCCGGCGGGCCAGGGCGCCGCGCAGAAGCCTCTCGTACCCGCGGTCGATGCGGGCGTAGAAGCCGCGGCGGGAGCGGGCCTCCCCGTGGCCGGACCCGGCATGGCCGGACGCCGCGTCCTCGGCGCGCAGCATGCGGGCGCTCATCATCGGCGTCAGGGTGAAGGAGACGAGGAGGGAGACGAGGACCGCCACGGCCGCGGTGATGCCGAACTGATAGAGGAACCGGCCCGAGATGCTGGACATGAAGGAGACGGGCACGAAGATCACCACCAGGCTCAAGGTGGTGGCCAGCACCGCGAGGCCGATGTCCGCCGTGGCCGCCCGCGCCGCCTCGAAAGGTTTCATCTTCTTTTCCTCGACGAAGCGGAAGATGTTTTCGAGCACGACGATGGCGTCGTCGATCACCACGCCCACCATGAGCACGAGGGCCAGCATGGTGACGCTGTTCAGGGTGAAGTCCAGGGCCTTCATCATCCCGAAGGTGGAGACGACGGAGGCCGGGATGGCCACGGCGGCGATGACCGTGGAGCGCCAGCTCCGCATGAAGGCGAACACGACGAGCGAGGCCAGGATGCTCCCCAGGACCAGGTGGATGTTGATCTCGTGGAGCGCTGCGTAGATGTAGCGCGACTGGTCGCGGATGACCTCCATCTTGACGTCCGACGGGAGCTGGGCCTGGACCCGTTCCAGGCCCTCCTTGACCCCCTCGATCACCGCAATGGTATTGGCGCCCGATTGCCGGCGGACCTCCAGGGTGACGGTGGGCACGCCGTCCAGGCGCGCGAGCGACCGCTGCTCCTTGGTGCCGTCCTCGGCGTACCCGAGATCGCGGACCCGCACGGGCTGGCCGTTGATGGTGGCGATCACGAGGTCGTTGAAGTCCCGGGCTTCGGCGAACTTCCCCATGGTCCGCAGGGTCCGCTCGCGCACCGGGTCGGTGACGTTGCCGCCCGGGACCTCGGTGTTCTGCCGCTCCAGGGCTTCGCGCACGGCGGTGATGGGGATGCCGTAGGCCGCGAGCCGTTCCGGCTGGATCCAGACGTTGACCGCCCGTTCGAGGCCGCCGACGATCTGCACCTCGCCCACGCCGGTGGAGCGCTCGAGCTGGACCTTGACGACCTTGTCGGCCAGCTCGGTGAGCTCGCGGATCGGCCGGTTGGCCGAGAGCGCCACGGTGAGGACGGGGGAGTTGTCGTTGTTGAATTTGGCGATGACCGGCGGGAGGGTGTCTTCGGGGAGCTGGCGCAGGACGCTGGAGACCCGGTCGCGGATGTCCTGGGCCGCGACATCGATGTCCCGGTCGAGGCTGAAGGTGGCGATGACGAAGGAGTTGCTTCCCGAGGAGACGGAGCGCAGCTCCTGGACGCCCTCGACGGTGTTGACCGCTTCCTCGATGATCTCGGAGATCTGGGATTCGGTCTCCTCGGTGGAGGCACCGGGGAGCACGGTGCGCACCGACACCGTGGGGAGGTCGACGGACGGGAAGCGGTCCACCCCCAGGCGGCCGTAGCTCGCAGCGCCCACGACGACCAGGGCGAGGATGATCATGGCCGCGAACACGGGCCGGCGGATGCAGATCTCGGCGAGCTTTTGCATACGGTGTCTACCCCACGACCTTCACGGCCTGGCCATCCACCAGGTTGCCCGGTGCGAGGACGACCGGGTCTCCGGCGGCGAGCCCTTCCACGATCTCGACCCTGTCGGCCTCACGGCGGCCGGTGCGGACCCGCTTTTCCACGGCCTTGCCCTCGGCCACGGAGAGCACCTTTTCAACTCCGGCGAAGGTGACGACGGCGTCGGCCGGCACGAGCACGGCCGGCTCGGACGCCTCGACGACGATCTCGGCCTGGGCGAAGGAGCCCGGCTTCAGGCGGCCGTCGGTGTTCGGCACCTCGGCCTCGACGAGGAGGGTCCGGTTGTCCTCGGTGATCGCCGGGCTGATGCGGGCGACCCGGCCCTCGTAGGTCGCCGGGTCGCCCTCCACGGTGAGGCGGACCGGAAGGCCGGTGGCGACCCCGGCGGCCTCGCGCTCGGGCACCGCAAGGCGCAGGCGCAGGGGGTGGACCCGCACGAGCACGGCCACGGTGGCGCCCACGGCCACGTAGTCTCCGGTCGAGACGAGGCGTTCCCGGATCATGCCGTCGAAGGGAGCGGTGACCACGGAGTCGAGGAGCTGGCGCTGGGCGATGGCGAGCTCGCTCCGCCGCTGGGCGAGGAGCGCCTGGCGGGTGCGGGCCTCCTCGATGGCCTCCTGGTAGCGCGCGTCGGCCACGCTGTAAGCGGCCTCGGCGGCGTCGAAGTCCTGCTGGGGGATGAGCTGTTCTTGGAGGAGCCGGGCCATGCGATCCCGGGTGAGGCTGGCCTGCTTCTAGTTGGGCGCGGCCTGGTTGTCCCCCGCCGTCTCCTCGGGGTCGTCGATCCGGTCCGGTCCCCCCGGGGGGAGGCCGAGGCGGGTGCGGGCCTGCTGAAGGGCGGTGTCCGCCTGCTGCACCCGCAGCTCCAGGTCGGTGGGGATGAGCCGCGCGATGGGCTGGCCCCGGCGTACCCGGTCGCCGATCTCGACGAAGATGCGCTCGATGCGGCCGGCGACCTTGATGCCGAGCTCGGCCTGCTCGTCCGCGGCGAGGGTGCCGGAGACGGCGACGGTCCGCGCGAGCCGACCTTCCTCGGCCCGGGCAAGGCGGACCTCGCGGGTCGGCTGCTGCTCGCCCTCCGGGCCCTTTCCCTTGCCTTGCGCGGACGCGGGGTTGTCTCCTCCGCAGCCGGCAAACAGGGCGGGCAGGATCGCGGCCGCGATCAACCAAGTGAAAGACTTCCTCAACATTCCTTCTCCCGGGAGTCCTCCGCTTGCCGCGGAGAGATCAGAGGTACGTGCCCCGTACCCCAGAAGTTGCGACGCGCACACTGTATTCCCTCTGCGGAGATCCAAGTGTAACCAGAGTGTAAAAAGAGGGGCCCTGGCCTG
Organism: Thermoanaerobaculia bacterium; assembly: GCA_035633875.1. Classification (GTDB taxonomy): domain Bacteria; phylum Acidobacteriota; class Thermoanaerobaculia; order Multivoradales; family UBA5704; genus DATARR01. Next base: position 1,521 of record DASQEB010000458.1, on the reverse strand, counting down.
CAGCTTTCAGATCGCATAACCTATGGAAAACCGATGCTTTCGGATGGATCGAGAGATGAAAGGAGACCTGCCATGGAACCGGATGCTCCCCGCACAGCCGAAGAGAAACCGGAGGATGGAGTGCCGTCGGGTGGGATCGAAATCGTGGATCTCGCCCCCCTGCCTCCTCCGTCTCCCCGGCTGGTCAGGATCGAGAACCGGAGCCTGCCGGAGAAGCTCGAGATCAAGCCCGGGGAGTCGGTCACCTGGGAGCTGGACGTCGATCCCGGAGTGACCGTGGGGATCGCCTTCCGGTCGTCTCCGCTCGACGAGAGGGGCCGTTTCGGGCCCTTCTCCAGTGTGGAGCTCGGCGGCTTTCCGCTCGAAAACGGCAAGCACCGGGTGCGGATCACCGGCTTCTACGCCAAGGAGTTCGATCTCGAAAGGAGCTACGACTACGCCTTGACGGTCCGGACTCAGAAGGAGGGGGAAACCCTCGAGACGGAAGATCCCCAGTCGGGGGACGTCACGGGACAGCTCATGGTCGACAAAAGCGGCAGGCCTCCGGGCGCCGGTCCTTGGGATCGGCCCGGGGACTGGCCCAGGAAACCGGGGGAGGAGCCGAGACAGCCTTGGCAAAGAGTCTTCCTGAAGATCGCACCGGCTCCTGCGGCCGCACCCGACCCCGGGCCTGCTCCCGGAGATTGAGGGACTCAGCGGTCAGAACGGGCGAGCAGGTCCCGGAGCTCCGGGTCGTCCCGCAGGCCGGCGAAGACGGCGAGGTCGAAGAACCGCGGCTGCATGCCGTTCTCGATCGCCTTCCGGACGGCGGCACGGGCGGAGTGTAGATCTCCGGCGAGGGCGTGGACGACGGCGGCGGAGTGGAGCATGTCGGGATCGTCCGGACGCTGGGCGAGGCTCCGCCGGGCGATCTCCACGGCCTCGCGGGTCTTCCCGAGATAGGCGAGGCACTGGGCCTGGACCATGCTGTCGTCGAGAGAGGGACCGCCGGGAGGCCGGTTCCTCTCCAGCAGCCGTAGGACCTTCCGATAGAGGGCCATGGCTTCCTGGGTCTGGCCGAGGGCGAGCCTGGAGTCGGCCAGGTTCAAGGTTGCGTAGATGTGGTTCGGCTCGATGAGAAGGGCCTGCTCGTAGGCCTCGATCGCGCCCTCGTGGTTGCCGAGAAGGGAGCGCGCGATCCCGAGGTTGGTGAAGAAGGTCCGCTGGGATGGAGCCTTGGCGATGTATTCGAGATATAGCCTCTCGGCGCGTTCGAGGTCGCCATAGAACAGCTCCAGCTCGGCCAGCCTTTCCAAACCCCAAAGGTTGCCCGGAGAGATCTGGAGGAGCTGCTCGAAGTGGCGGCGCGCGTCCGCGATCCGCCCGGTCTCGGCTTCGAGGGAGGCGAGCCCGTAGAGGTTGCGCCACGTGGGGGCCAGCTCGACCGCAGCGCGCCATCCCGCGAGGGCCTCGTCGGTCCGTCCCAGCCGCTCGGCGAGCTCGGCACGGACCCGCGGGAGCTGCGGCTCTCCCGGGCGGCGC
>DASQEB010000457.1:0-14763 GCA_035633875.1 Thermoanaerobaculia bacterium | reverse complement strand
CCGGCAGGCGGCGGCTCCGCGGCGGCCGCGGTCTTCGCGCCACGGCGCGCCGCGCCGGCGGCCGGCGCTCGCCTCTGCTCCCGGCGCGCGATCTGCTCGGAGAGCGTCCCGTTGCGCCCCACGAGCACCGCCCGCGCCGCGGCGCAAAGGACGTCCCGGGCCTCGGGTACGACGAGGTCCGAACGCAGGATGAAGACCGTGCCTCCGCTCCGGCCGGGCTCGTGCCCGTCCTGGTGGAGCTGCGACTGGCTGGCGCGGACCATGGTTTCGAGGGCAGTCTGGAGATCCTGGACGTAGGAGGGAGCCCGTTCGTTGAGGATCACCAGGTCGACCGGCAGGAGCTTGAGGCGGAAGTACTCGTGGGCCTTGAGGAGATAGCGGACGATCCCCAGCTCCTCGACCTCGTCGATGCGCACGAGGACGATCGGCAGGTCGCCGGAGATGCCGTACGGCCAGAGGGCCGACGGTCCGCGCGTGTTGCGCTGCAGCGCTTCCGCCGGTGGGCGCAGGGAAGGGTCCGAGTACAGGACGCGGTTGGCGAGGCGCTGGAAGACGCTTGCCTCGTCGGGGGTGATGCCGAGATGGCGGAGCTGCACCTGCGCCTGCGTCCAGGCCATCGACGCCGCCCGGTCGAACGCCGCCGGGTCGCGGTACTTGTCGGCCAGGTCGAGCGCCGCCTCGCGCGACGGCGCCACCAGGGTCGTGAAGGTGACGCGGGCGGTGGTGCCCGGGGCGAGGCGGACCTTGCGCCGCAGGCTGAAGATCGGGTCGAGCACCGCGCCGGCGGTGTTCGAGAGGGGACCGCCGTCGAGCACCGACGCCGGAGTCCTCACCCCCTGTCCGCGGCCAAGGAACCGGAGGCGGTCGGTTTCGAACTGAAGCTCTCCCAGGCCGCTCCCCGCGGTGACGTGCGCCGCCCACAGCCGGGGCTCGGTCTGGGATCGCGGCCGGCGCGACGCGAGCAGCGCGCCCGAGGACGGCACGAATTCGGTCTCCACGAACAGGTTCGAGAAGGCCGGGTGGGCGAGGTCGGCGGCGGGAGGAGCGAGCACGATTTCGGCGTAGGAGGTCAGCTCGATCTCACACGTCCGGACACCGTGATTGGTGAGCGACACCCGGCGGAGCTCGGCGTCGTCCTCCGGGGAGACCACCACCTCGAGCCGGCTCGTGATGTCCTGGTCGCGGCGGACGATCTCCGCCCGGTCCTCGGAAAAGACGGCTTCGTAGTTGTCGGGCTCGGCTCCGCTCGGCTGGTATCCCGCGGACCACACATCGCCATTCTGCGGATCGCGGAAAAAGAGATAGCTTCCCCAGCCGTCGCGGGTCGGATCTTCCCGGAAGCGGGTGACGGCCACGTCGCGCAGGCGGCTGTAGCCGGACCCGGCCGTGGTCAGCATCACCGCATACCGGCCGTTGCCGAGGAGGTGGCTGCGCGGGATCGCCTGGTGCGGCGAGCGATACCGGCGGGCCACGGCGGGGACCAGGCCGCCGATCGGCGCAGCAGCCGCGACCTCTTCGGCCCGCGGCCGGGCCACGGCCACGTCGCGCGGCGTCCGCTCCTGGAGCAGCAGCTCGGTCGACTGGACGAGCGGCGCAGCGTGGAAGCGGGCCGGCATGGCGCCGTCGCGGCCGGGGTCGAGAACGTTGCCCAGGGAAAGGAGCGTCATTCCCTGGTGATGCGCCATGTAGGCGCGCACCACCGCGAGCTTCTCCCCCTCCGGCAGCCGGGTGGCCGTGTAGTCGATCGCCTCGTAGAAGCCATGGCGTCCGCGGGCTCCGGTGCGCTCGAGGAGGGCGAAGTTGCGGACCGCGGCATGCGGCTCGAACATCGCGGCCAGGGCCGTGGCGTAGGGCGCCACCACCACGTCCTCGGAGAGCCCCCGTTTGAGGCCGAGGCCGGGCACGCCGAAGTTGGAATACTGATACGTCAGCTCGAGATCGCGGGCGTTGAACGCCGACTCCGAAATTCCCCAGGGGACCCCGCGCGCGGCGGCGTAGCGCATCTGGCGCCCCACCACCAGGCGGCACGTCTGGTCGAGCAGGCTGTGCGGAGGAGAGCGCATGACCAGCGCCGGCATCAGATATTCGAACATCGAGCCCGACCAGGAGATGAGCGCCGCTCCCCGCCCCACCGACGTCAAGGGACGGCCGAGCTGGAACCAGTGCGCGGCCGGGACGTCGCCCTTGGCGATTGCGATGAAGCTCGCCAGACGGGCCTCGGAGGCCAGCAGGTCGTAGAAGCTCGCGTCGAGCTCCCCCTCGGCGACGCGATAGCCGATCGAAAACAGCTTGCGGGCCGGATCGAAGAGAAAGCCCATCTCCATGTCCGCGAACAGCTCTTCGGCAACCCGGGCGAGCTCCGCGAGGCGGCGCGGGACGTCTCCGGGCGGTGCCGCGAGGTCCCGCGCGTGGCTCTCGACGCACGCCTGCGCCAGCTCGGCCCAGGCCAGCGCCTCCTCCCAGGCCTCCCCCTGCTCGCCGGCCAGCGCCCGTGCCACGTCCACCGCCGCGTGGACCTCGCGGGCGAGCTCCGGGAGGCGCACGGCCCACCGCTCCGGCGCGCCGGGCACCGGGGCCGCCGGCTCCAGGGCAACGTCGACCGCCGCGAGCGCTTCGTCGAGCTGCCGCCGGGTAACCGTCTGGGTACGGCGGCCCGTGCTCGCCGGCGCCGATTCGCGGATCAACGCGACGGCGTCGGCCACGCCTGCGAGCGCCTGGGAGCCGGGCCGCGGGCGCTCGGCGAGCTGCCGGCAGGACTCCGCGAGCGTCAGGAGGTGTCCGGCCAGATTGCCGCTGTCGACCGTCGAGACGTAGCGCGGCTCGAGCGGGCGGAGCTCGCGCGTTTCGTACCAGTTATAGAAGTGACCCCGAAAGCGGTCGAGCCCGCCCATGGTCCGCAGCGTCGCCTCCAACCGCTCCATGCAGTCCACGGTGCCCAGCCAACCGAAGTCCCGGGCAGCGACGACCGAAAGGAGATACAACCCCAGGTTCGTCGGCGAGGTGCGGTGGGCCACCACCGGCCGGGGCTCCTCCTGGAAATTGTCGGGCGGCAGCGCGTGGTCCTCCGGACCGACGAAGGTTTCGAAGAAACTCCAGGTCCGGCGGGCGAGGAGGCGCAGGGCCTGCGCCTCCCCGGTGGGGAGGGGGACCGCCGCCGCCGGGGCCGGCGGCAGGCTGATCCACCGCGCCAGCGCGGGCGCCAGCAGCCACAGAAGCAGCAGCGGCCCCGCCCAGAGCCAGGTGGACGGGCGCGGCCCCGCGGCGATCGCCACCAGCCCTGTGGCCACGACGGCCAGGGCCACCCCTCCGGCCATCCGCCGGTAAAAGGCCCGCAGCTCGAGGCCAAGCCCGATCTTGGCCTGTGCCGCGGTGACCCACTGCAACATGCCGCGGCCCGTGCCCTGGAGCCGCGCCAGCGTGCGCGTGATCGCATCGGCCATCGTCCAGGCCTGCTGCGCGAGGAAGGCGACCGTCAGCCCCACCTGGGCTCCGGCAAGAACGAGGTCGGTGGCGAAGCCGCGCAGGTGGCTGCGCTTGGAAATGCCGCGGCGGCGCGGGATCACCCCGGACGCGAGGCGGAGGCACGCGGGCAGCGCCATCGTCGCCAGCACGAACACCGTCCACACGGCGGGCGAGGCCGCGGGCAGCGTCCAACCGGCCAGCAGGGTGAGGAAGGCGGCCGGAGCCAGCAGCGTCCGCCGCAGATTGTCGAGCATCTTGAAGCGGCCGATCGGGGGGATGGGGACGCGCAGGCGGCCGCCGTCCCGGGTGCGGCCCCGGCCGAAGATCCACGGCAGCAGTTGCCAGTCGCCTCGCGCCCAGCGGTGCTGGCGGGCGGCGGCGGCCTCGAAGTGCGCGGGGAACTCCTCGAACAACTCGATATCCGTCACCAGGCCGGCACGCGCGAAAATCCCCTCGAACAGGTCGTGGCTGAGCATCGCGCTCTCCGGCACCTTGCCGGCGAGCGCCGCCGTGAAGGCGTCCACGTCGTAGATCCCCTTGCCGGTGAACGACCCCTCGCCGAACAGGTCCTGGTAGACGTCCGAGACCGCCGCCGCGTACGGATCGATGCCGGCCGGCCCTGAAAAGATGCGCTGGAAAAGCGATCCATCGCGGTTGGCCGGCAGGATCGGGGTGATCCGCGGCTGCAGCACGCCGTACCCCGCGACGACCCGGCCGAGGCGCGCGTCGAAGCGGGGCTGGTTCAAGGGGTGCGCCAGGGTGCCGATCAGCCGCCGGGCGGCCTCCCGGGGCAGGCGCGTGTCGGCGTCCAGGGTGAGGACGTAGCGGATCTCCCGCGGCACGGGAGGCCCCGCGGGGAGGCCGTGCGCTCCGGGCTCGCCAGCCTCGAGGAACGAAGTGTCCGTGGCGCCCCGCAGCAGCCGGTTGAGCTCCTCCAGCTTGCCGCGTTTGCGCTCCCAGCCGAGCCAGGACTGGTCACCCTCGTTCCACACCCTGCGGCGGTGGAAGAGCAGGAAGCGGGCCTCGCCGTCCGGGGCCGGCCCGTGCCGGGCGTTGAGGCGCGCCACCCCTGAGATGGCGGCGGCCAGCAGCTCCTGATCTCCCGGCATCGTCTCCGCGGGCGCGTCCCGCCAGTCGGAGAGGAGCGCGAAACGCAGCTCCGCCTCCGGATTGGCGAGATAGTGGACCTCGAGACGGCCGATCTGCTCCTCGATGTCCGTCGGAGTCGTCAACAGGGTCGGCACTGCGACCAGCGTCCGCAGCGCGGGCGGCACGCCGCCTCGCAGCTCCAGCCGCGGCAGCACCCTGGGCCGCACCCTCTCCATCACCCGGGAATTGATCAATTGGATCGCCAGATCGGAGGCCGGCACGAGCGCCAGCAGGCCGAGCGCCAGGAGGATCGAGGCCGGGACCCCCAGCGCGCTCTCGAGGCTGAGCGGCAGGGCCAGAAGCAGGCCGGTGACGAGGGCGATCGTGCCCAGGTAACCGGGCGTCGCCAGGGCCAGGAACGTGCGCCCCAGCCGGCGCCCCGGCGTCACGCGGACTCCGAGCTCAGCCTCGAAGGCGCGGCGCCCTCCGGCGATCAGCACGTACCCGGGATCCAGCTCCGCCGCGCTCACGCCGGGCCCGGCCTCCGGCACGCGTTGCACTGCCCGCCGGGCCACCTCGATCTCGGAGCGGCGCGAGCCGCGCGCCAGCTCCTCTACCGCGTGCCGGTAGAGATCGCGCGTCGCGAAATCCATCTCCCGGTAGCCGGGATGCGCCGCGAGAGCCTCGTCCACCAGGCTCACGCTCTCGAAAAACGCCGCCCAGTCCGACGCCGAGATCAACCGCATGCTGGTGATCACGTTGCGCACCGTCGCGTTCATCGCCGTCTGCCGCTGGTGCTCGAGCGCGACGATCTCATCGGCCGTGGTGCCCTGCTCCGCCAGGCGCCGGTCCAGCCACCCGAGGGCGGGAGTGACCTCCGGATCCTGGCCGCGCAATCGGCCGAGGAGCTCCACCGCGAAGGCGACGTCGAGCGTCCCGGTCTCGAATAGCCGGAGCGGCTCCAGCGGCTCGGCCGGGCGCTCCACACCCAGCAGGTCGTCGGCCAGGCGGCCGGCCTGCTCGCGGGCCGCGCGGGCGCGCACCATTCTCTCCGCCAGGCGCCTCAGGTTCTCCACCAGCACCACCCGCAGGGAAATCACCACGGCCCAGAGCTCGCCGATGGTCAAAGGCTCCAGCGTCTGGTAGGCGAGGACGAACCGCCGCAACGCCTCAGCCTCGAACAGGCTGTCGGTGTGGGCCACGAAATGGTAGGCGATGGCGTAGACCCGCGGATAGCCCTGCAAGGGACCGCTCGCCAGCCTGGGCAGCTCCCGATAGAAACCTGGCGGCAGATCCTCACGGATCTCACGCAGTTGCTCTTCGACGAGATGAAAATTGTCGACCAGCCACTCCGCCGCCGGCGTGACCGCGCGCTCGCTCCGGATCGCCGCGGCGAGCCCGCGGTAGGACTCCAGCAGGACGCGGCCGTTGTCCTTCACGCGGGGCGCCAGCAGCGGATCCCCCCGGCGCTCGTGCCTCACCCGCTGCACCTCGGCGAGCCTCGCGGCGTGCAGTTCGAGCCTCTCGACGCCCCAGAGCTCTTCACGGATCGGCTCGGGAAGATCGGCAAAGGATGGAAGGGGCCGTTGGGCGCTGCTCATGAAACCAATCACACTGTGCTCCGCGGGAAGATCGCTGTCAGGGAAGGAAGGAGAGGGAAAAGAAGGAGCGAAAGGGCCACCCGGGCGGGGTGGCCCCTCTGACAGCGATCCGCGTCAGGCGATCCTGGTGACGTTCTCGGCCGCCGGGCCCTTGTTGCCCTGCACGACGTCGAACTCGACGCGATCGCCCTCGGAGAGGCTCTTGAAGCCCCCACCCTGGATCGCCGAATGATGGACGAAGCAATCCTTGCTGCCATCCTCCGGCGTGATGAATCCGAAGCCCTTCGTGTCATTGAACCACTTGACTTTACCCGTGTTGCGCATTCTTTTCTCTCTTTCTTCGCCACAAAAACGAAAGAGACCCGTTCAGAACCAGGCCTCTTTTCGAAATTTCTGGCTTTGATGCCAGCGAGCCAACCATTGGCACCACTGACGAGAAAGATATTACTCCAGTCGCAGACACAAGTCAAGGGCGCGGCTCGCGACCCTGGAGCCCGGCGCGCCGGATCCGCGACGAGGAGGCGTGGCGGCTCGGCCACGTGGCCTCGGGTTCTTACCTCCCCGGCCCTCCTCTGCCATCCTCCCGCCCAAGCCAGGAGAGGAGAGAGACCGTTTGAAAGCTGCAAGCGCCAGCTCGCCGCAAACTCAAATGGGAGCCGAGCTCACATGACGCTCTCGCTCCTTCTCCTCCCGTCGTCGCCTCAACTCCTTCGCAAGCTCCTCACCGATCTCACCGGTCACGAAAACCTCCTGGTAGAACTGCGGATCGAGAGCATTACGCCCTTTCTGGCTCATTCCGTAGGCGATCTTCCGAGCCACTCCAAACCGGGTGGCGGGCTCGGGGATCGAGTCGGCCTCGTCGTGTACCCAGTTGCCGGGATTGGCCCCCATTTCGGAAGCCAGGGTCGCCCAGAGCCTCTGCTCCTCGGAGGCGAGATCCGCTTTAGGGAAGATCACCGTACCAACCGTTTTCTTATGCCCTTCCTTCCACGGCTCTGTCAGTCCCTCGGTGGGCGTCTTTCGCTCGCTCAAGAATGGAATCCAGTCGAGGTGGAACTCGATGTCTCCCTTCGCCTGACGCCTTGCCCACTCCTCCGTGAGATGGCGCTCCCCAGGAGAGATCCCCGGATTCCGATTTTCATCTCGCACCGGCACCAGGCTAAATTTGGCCGCCGTTGACCTGACTTCGACGATGCCTGTCCAGTACGTTTGATATGCGGTCGAGGAGAGAGACGTGCGGGCCGTCTGCCGGACGACGTGAGCGACTGCTCTGGCCCCTCTCCGCTTGGCGAAGTCGCTCGTGAACGCTATTTGCTCGACGAAGAAATTCCGATCCCCGGCCAACTCTCCGGTCGCACGCAAGAGGTCCATGAACGCATGGTGATCATCCGCCGGCGACGAGGGATCGTTGATGGCAAGGAAGTCAACTCTCTTTCCCTTTCTCGTCTGGAACGCCAGCATGAGCCCGAGGAAATCCGGATGGAATTCAGCATGGGGTCCGCCCAGCCCCGTCGAGATCCGGCCAATGCCCACATGCTCCGTTCCCGGCTCGAAGAGCCCGACTCCGCGAAGCTCCTCGGGCAGCTCCTCGGCGACTCTCAAGATCACCTTGCTCCCGGCGATCTGGTATTGATGGGCGACGCGGTCGGGGCGGTGAAGGTCCTTGTCCTTCTCGAGCAACGTCTGTTGCAGGTTGGGGATGTCGGAGACATCCTTTTCAATCGCCTCCAGGTCCTGAGGCGAGGGCCTGAGGGGCTTCCGGAAATCAGCATCGCGCTGGGCCATGTTTCTTCTCCTGTAGAACGGTGAGCACACGGTGCCTATGTCATCAAAGAGAGCCGGCTCAGATCAGGATGCCTGGCGTCATGTCGCCCATGCGGCTTCCGAGTCGTAACTGGGCTTCTCGGACTTCACCGAGATGTGGACGTGCTTGTCGTGGGGATTGCGGCCGTTGTACGGTCTCCACGCCCACGGCGGCTGGCCGCTGATCGAAGAGGAGTTCGCGATTCTCCTGTTCCAAATGATGTATTTGACCCGAGCGTCCAGGCTGCCTCGAATCGACTCTGCAAGGACGCCTGCATCGCACCCGGAGCGGGGGTCGTGAGTGATGTCGAGCGCGGTGACCACGCCCACGCCGCCATCTCTGACCCACGGATTATGATCGGACGCCCGACCTTGGTGGATGATATCGCCGATGGTTCCGTCGCTATCCTTGTTCCGGCCGGGCGCTTTCCGATTGACCTGATCGCGTAAAACCAGCAGGCTTTTGGCGACTCGCCACTGGTCCACGCTGTCAGCCTCCAGGTCGAACGCCTCGAGAGCTTCGAGAGCCTCCGGGTTCTCAGGCGCCGCGTCGAAGTCGTCGCCCGTGTTCGGCGTCCTTTCTTCCTGCGGAATGTCGTCGTTCTCATAGATCCGGGAATCAATGTCTCCACACTCCGTGTATTCTCGATCGCTCATGGATCCTCCGCTCCGTTGGGCGGCTTTGGCCGCCGCTCCAGGGTTTCAGATCCTTGGACGGACGTGGCCTGGTCTTTCTCGTCGTCTCGCGACGGTTCCGTGGCCCTCAGGAGCTTATACTGCTCGCGGAGAACATCAATTCCTACGCTCGTTCGGCTCTCACCCTGCCGCTCGATCCAATCTCATATCCCTGCCTTGCGAACCGAACATCCCGCGCCTGCGGCGTATCTACCCGAAGGATCGGGAGCCCATGCTCCAGGTTCGCCGCTCCGTCGGCCGCCGGGGAGGGCGGCTGGGCCTGGCGGCAAGGGCGGTGGAGAGGAGGAGAGTGCAGACAACGGCCGGAAGACGGAAGGAGCGGCTCAGCGATTCATGGTGAGCCCTGTACGTGGAAGGCGGGCGGGAGGTTTCTGCGAGCCTCCTGCCCACAGACTAGCGCCGCAGGACCACCCGCCGCGCCAAGACGTCCCCGGCACCGGCAACGAACCCCGGCTCCCAATTTGTCCAGGCGACGACGCCCCTGCCCCTTGGCGCCACGGCGACGGCTGGCACACTCTGATGTCCGGTCGCAGTGCTGATCTGGACCTCACGGCCGAAGGGGACGGCGTTCCTGGCGAATCGGCGGCCGTAGAGGACAGAACCTCTCTGGGACTCGGGAAGCGCACTGACCCAGACGACGAAAAAGCCACCTCCCGGGATCGGGGAGATCGACGGCCCTTGCTGGATCGAAGGGGCAATGCTGTTGACGTGGAACAGGATGCCGAGACGGCTCCCATCGGCTGCGAACCGCTGGCCCAGGATGCCGATCTCGGAGAAGTCGTTGGAAAAGGGAACGATGTCCGCATCCCCTCCGGAATCGGTCCAGACGATGACGAACTCGCCGCCGTCCATCACCGCCAGGGCAAACTCGAACTGACTGCCGACATTGATCTCGCCGGAGTTCGCGACGAATTCTTCCCCGAGAGGAGCCCCGCTGGCATCGAAGCGCCGGGCGAGGACGTCATAGAAGGTGCTTTCCCCTCCGAAGGCCAGCCAGCCGACCACGAAATCTCCATTCGCGCTGACCGCCACCTGCGGACCGTGCTGCTCCTCCCATTGGAAGCGGTCCGTGACGTCGTCTGGGGTGACCAGGAGATCGGAGCTGGCAGGCGTTCCGTCGGCAGCGAAGCGTCGGGCATACACCTCGACCCCACCACCCACTGGATTCGGGGGCTTCGGGCCGTGCGCCCAGGCGACGACGAAGCTTCCGTCGGGCTGGAAGGCGACGGCGGGCTCGGACTGGCTTCCCTCGGTGGCCTGACTGAGCCGGAAGCGGGCTCCGAGGGGTCTGCCCCTGGCGGTGAAGCGCCGGCCGAAGACGCTGGAGTCGCGGAGATTCCCTCCCTGCCAGACGACGATGAAGTCGCCGTCGGGCTCCATGGCCACCGCGGGATTGGCCTCCCGCGGCTGGACATCGGTGACCCGGAGCTCCCGGCCTTTCGGGGTCCCGTCGGCCTTGAAGAGACGCGCCCAGATGTGAGGCGCTTCTCCTCGGCTCCAGAACCCGCTCTGCCAGACGACGACGAAGTCCCCGTTGGCCGCCATGGCGACTCGCGGAAAGAACTGAGTGCCGGCGGTGGTGTTCCCGACGAAGAAGTCGGGGCCGCTTGGAACCTGGGCGGACAGAGGGGAGGACAGCAGGGTCGCGAAGACGGCGAGGACGGTGAGGGGCCGCAGCATGGTCATCGTGGTTCCTCCTGACCTTCTATGAGGGTACAGCATTTTCCATTTCAAGGGGGCGAGCGGGGGTGTCGCGGCCTACCAGGCGCTGGCCGGGAGCGGGAGCGGAGGCAACACGGGCCCGTGCGTTCGCGACGGCGACACGGCTTGCTTGAGCAGCAACCGCTTCGAAGTCGAGGTCGACTGGCAGTCCGCCAGCAGCAACGGTCGAGGCCAGGTCATGACGTTCGGTGGCCAGCGAGCGGAAAACGATGATTCTGCGTTCTTCTGGTTCTTCAGCGCCTCGAACTTCGAAATGGGGCTCAAGATCTTGAATGGCTGTGGGCTCAACAACAGGTTCTGGGTCTTCATCAGCGGGCTCACCGACCAGGGTTGGACGGTTCGCGTCCGCGATACGCAGACCGGGTCGGTCAAGACGTACAACAACCCGACAGGCCGGTTGACACCGACGACGGCGGATACGTCGGCAATTCCCTGCCAGTGAGCAGGCCGGTTAGAATCGGAGTCCGGTGGCTCCTCGGAATCGCTCCTCGCCCCGGATGGCGGCCCTCCTCCTTGGCGCCTTCTCTCTCCTCCTGCTCGGACAGGCCTCGGAGCCGTCCGCCAAGCCCCAGGAGGCAGAAGAAGCCCAAAGGGTAGCGCGCGACCTGGCGGTCTATGGCTTCCGCGTCACGGGCGGAGCCGCGCCGGGCTACGTCGACGAGGCGGCCTGCGCGCTCTGCCATCCGGCACTTTCCGCATCCTACCGGGAGAAGGGCATGGCCCGGGCCTTCAGCCGCCCGCGGCCGGAGACCGATATCGAGGATTTCTCGACGCCTCCTTTCGTGCACGGGCCTTCGCGGCAGCACATGGAGATCCGCCGCCGGGGCGACCGGCTCCTCTTCCGCCGCTGGCAGGTCGACGCCGGGGGCCGGCCGATCCACACGTTCGAGCGGGAGGTGGACTGGATCCTGGGATCGGGCGACCACGCCCGGACCTATCTCTACCACACCGAGGGGGGTGAGCTGTTTCAGCTCCCCCTGGCCTGGTACAGCCAGACGCGGAGCTGGGGCATGGCCCCGGGCTTCGACCGGCTGGATCACGAGGGGGTGCTGCGGCGCGTGCGGCGCGAATGCGTGTTCTGCCACACCTCCTATCCCGACGTGCCGACCGGGGCCGACGCCTACGGAGCACCCCAGGTCTTCCCCGCCGCGCTGCCGGAAGGGATCGGCTGCCAGCGGTGCCACGGGCCGGCCGCGGAGCACGTCTGGTTCGCCCTGGGATGGATCGGCACGCGGGAGGACATCCGGGAGAGCGTCTTCAACCCGGGCCGTCTCCCGGCGCCGCGGCGCGACGAAGTCTGCATGACCTGCCACCTCCAGCCATCCGTGGCCATCGCCGGCCTGCGCCGCTTCGGAAGGGGAGACTTCTCCTTCCGGCCCGGCGAGCCGCTCGCGGACTACCTCGTCCAGGTGGACGTCGAAGAGGAGGATCGTCCCTCTTCCGAAAGGTTTGAAATTAATCATCATCCCTACCGTCTGCGGCAGAGCCGTTGCCGGACGGAGAGCGGTAATCCTCTCTCCTGCATGACCTGTCACGATCCGCATGGAAAGATTCCGGAGGAGAGGCGGGCCGCCCACTACCGCAACGCCTGTCTGACCTGCCACGCGCAAGAGGATTGCGGCGGCGGGACGCACGCGGCGGAATCCGGCGACTGCGCCTCCTGCCACATGCCGAAGCGACGGACGCAGGACGTCGTCCACGTGGTGATGACCGACCACCTGATCCGCCGCCGGCCGGGAGGCCCCGAGCTCCTCGCACCGCTCACCGAATCCGAGCCGGTGCTCACCGGAATCCGCCTGCTCGACTCCCGGGCGCCCCAGGGTGCCCTCGGCGAGGTCTACCGCGCCGCCGCCGTGGTGCGGGCCGTGGCCACGGCCGAAGCGGTCGCCTACCTGGAAAAGATGCTGGCGGCAGCCCGGCCGGCGGAGATCGAGCCCTGGCTCGACCTGGCGCAGGCGCAGATCCGCCGCAGCCGTCCGGCGGACGCCGAGCGGACGCTCCGGGACGTCCTCACGCGGAACCCGGAGAATCCGCAGGCTTTGGAGCTCCTCGCCCTGGCGCGCGCCGGCCAGGGTGGTGCGGACGAGGCGATCGAAATCCTGCGCCGGGTCCTCGCCCTGCCTTCCATCTCCGACCGAGCGGAGGCCGAATACAACCTGGCGCGCCTGCTGACGGTGCGGGGCCGGGCCGCGGAGGCCGAGGAGCACCTCGCGAAGGCGGTGGCGGCCCGTCCGAACCTCGTCGCCGCCTGGTATCACCTGGGCGAGGTCCGCGCCGCTCTCGGACGGCCGGACGAGGCTCTCCCCTGCTGGAGGCGCGCCCTGGAAATCGATCCCACCCACACGAAGTCGTACCTCTCCCTGGGCCGCGCCCTCCTCGCCGCTGGAAATCGGGACGAGGCCCTGCGGATTCTCCACCACGGCGCCCAGGCCGCGGCGCAGCCCGACGAGGTGGCGGCGGCGCTGCGGGACATGAGAAGCAGAGACGTGCCACCAAGGCGTTGAACGAAAAAGCCGGGTCTCTCCGCCCCCCGCAAACACGGAGAGACCCGTTCCACACCCATGGCGGGTCTGTTTCTCTCTGATTCAGTTGTCAAAGAACCGTGCGGCACCTGCGCGGGCGGCTCACTCCCAGAGGCGGGCAGTTCGCCTCGGGAGGCGGACGTCCCCCTCGCGATGTGGACGGTGCGCCTCTGGAGGCGAGGGATTCGCCTCCAGAGGCGAACGATCGATGGACCGGTGGCGGCCTGTCCGGGCCGTGCCGGGAGAGTGGACCGTCGTGGCGCGCTGCGTCCGGCGGACCCGTGCTCTTTGACAATCGACGGACCTTTCCCCACGGGGCTCGGCCCCCCGTGCGGGAGGATCTGCGGACGCCCGCGCCCGGAGGCGGCGGGCACGGGCGCCGCCTTTTTCTCGGGAGCGCTACGGCCGGGGAAGCAACGCGAAAGGCCGGGGAAGCGAGAGCTTTCCGGACGCAATGTAGAACCCCCTTCGTTTCTATAACTGGCTGCTTACACGCACGGCAAACGAACGGATAAGCCGCCGGTGCCACGCTGCGTAAGATGCTGTGTAGCAGCCGCTTCCGAAGCCTGGAGGCATCCTGCCTGGACTGCTTATCGCACCGACGGGAAGCGTATAAGCCCCCCGGGCCCCCACTGCGCGGCATGCATATGCCCAGCCCCATGCTTTCTCGGCGAGGGGATCTCATTTGTTTCCACATCGATGGAGCTCCGATGCCAGCGCGAGGAGCCCGTCCCTTCTCGCGGATAGGTCGACTGAAATCGACCTGCCTCCCCGGCGTGCTTATGACGCGAAAAATGACACGGACTTCTATGTTGACGCAGATGCTGGAGTGGTCTAGGATTACGTAAGGCTTGGCACGCAAAGTAAATAGAACTTTCGCTATGCCCGATGGATCGGTCGTTGGCCTTGAGAGGCCGGAGATATGGAAGGCGAGCCGGAGGGGTGAGGAAACGGTGATTATAAGGTTTACACGTGGCCCACATAGTCTAGGTACTCGATCATGCGACGTCTGGAACTGTCAAACTTCTCGAAACCTGGCACAGGGAGTCGGAGGAAGCCGCGCTCGCCCATTACAGTGTTCATGCTCCTTTGCGCACTGTTAGTCTTGGTTAGGTGTGAAAGGGTTAGAGATTCAGCAGATGCAGGACAGAGTGCTTCCTTGTCTCGAGGCCGCTCAGATGGCAGAGCAAAATCAGAGCGGAAACGCGTATCGGTTATAACTGGATCAGTTGAGGTTCCAGAGGGCTATAAGAGTAAGCTGTCATTGAGCAACGTGGACGTGTTCGGTGGGACTATTGAGTCCGCAAGTGGTTTGGAAGTCTATTTCATTACTGGTCTGAATTCCCCCTGGGTCTCTCCTGCTACTCGCAAGAACTATGAGTGGATCAAGAGCGAGCAAACCAAAGCGGGCGTACTATTCTATGGAAGGCGGCGAGAAGGCGGGCGAGAGCGTGTAGATTTCACAGTTGCTGACGCCAATTTTGCGGTTGTCGTTGCAACTCCTTCTGATATAGAGCGCGTCTTGGAGATCGCTAGGTCCTACGAACCTGGAGAATGCTCTACTTGCGAGATCCCTTTAAAGTCCAAGACGCCAACCGAAATACAAGCTAACTAAGTGGCATGTTCGATCAGGAGAAGAATCATGTGTAACCCCGCTGTTACAACGGACGGCTGACGCCGCCGCTGAACAGCAGATCGTTGGGCGACTGGCGGGAACCAATAGAGCCGAAGCCAAGGTGATGAGTACTAGTTCCTGGAGTTAATCCCTGACTCTGTTGGTCGGGTGATGCCCCGGCCTCGCTGCTAGGATTAGATCTCCACGATGAGGCGCAATGGCTATGGCGAATAACGAACACCTCAAGTTATTG
>DASQEB010000456.1:0-13188 GCA_035633875.1 Thermoanaerobaculia bacterium | reverse complement strand
CGGCTTCGTCTCCCTGACGATCAGCGCCCCGTCCCTCCGGCCCGAAAACCAGGGGAGCCCGAGAAAGCCGTTCGACCCGGAGACCGACCGCAAGGAGCAGATCCAGACCCTCGTGGACCTCCGCCGCGGCCTCGACCTCCTCGCCAGCCGCCCCGAGGTGGACGCTTCGCGCCTCGCCTACGTCGGCCACAGTCTGGGAGCCACCGTGGGAGGGACCCTGGCGGGGATCGACAAGCGTCCGGTCGCCTTCATCCTGATGGCGGGCCTCCCCTCCCTCACTCACTCCTACGCCGAGGGAAACGACCAGGTCGCCGCCGCCTTCCAGTCCTTTCTCACGCCGGAGCAGCAGGAGGCGTACGTCAAGGCCCTGGCCCCGCTCGACGCCGTCCACTCCATCGGCCGCGCCGCCCCGGCGAGGCTCCTCTTCCAGTTCGCCCACCGCGACGAGTTCATCACCTACTGGGATGCAGCTCTCTACATGCAGGCCGCGAGCAACCCGAAGCAGGTGCAGTGGTACGACACGGACCACTCCTTCGACGACGAGGCGAGGGCGGCGCGGGGGGAATGGCTGGGGCGGATGGTGGGGGAATAATCTACCGCCACGCAAACACCGGCTGCTCATACCCATCCACCCGCACCTCCCTCCCCCGCACCGCCACCTCGGCGAACTGGTGGAGGACGGCCGCGGTCGGCGCGTAGATGAGGGTCCCCAGGATCGCCAGGGCGAGAACCGGCCGGTCGCTTTGGGGAATGGAGTGGGTGACGACGTTGCCCCGGTCCAGAAGGTCCTCGATCGGGACGAGGTACGCGCCGGCCACTTCGCGAGGGTCGGGGTGAAGGGTGGAGGACTCCGAGCCCCACACCACCACCGGGGTGATGAGGAAACCCGAACGGGTGGGAAGGTCGTCCAGGCACCCGAGGACGTGCTCCGGCGGGAGGGCGAGGCCCAGCTCCTCTTCGAGCTCGCGGAGGGCGGCGGCCTCGGGGGTCTCGCCGGGGTCGAGGCGGCCCCCCGGCAGGGCCCACTGGCCGCCGTGCCGCCGGAGACCCGAGGCCCTGCGGGTGAGGACGACCGCGGCGCCGCCCGATTCGTCGGCAGTCACAACGATGGCCACGGCGGCTGGACGACGGTCCTCCGGCGGAAAACTCCGCCGCTCGAAGCGGGCGAGATTCTCCCGGACCGTCATACAAAGAGATTCCCCGAACGACCAAGCCATCTCGACAGCATAGCTCTCCTTTCCCGTCGACCTTCAAGCTTCAACGGCGCCATGGAGGCTTGAATCCGGACGAACAGCCTTTCAGGGTCGGGATTCAAGCTTCCGGACCGGCGTTCAAGCTCGAGCCGCGGCCTTGAAGCTTGGGAGATGGGCGTTCAAGCTTCCCGGCTGGCGCGGCAAGCTTCAAGGGCCGCATTCGAGCTCGCGGGCTGAGCCTCGAAGGTTGAGGGTGCGGATCCGGGCTTCAAGGTCGGGATTCAAGCCTGGAGCTCGAGGATGCAAGCTTCCCTGCCGAAGGTTCAAGCTTGCACGCCGCCGTTGAAGCTTGAAAGGTGCGCCTCCGGACTTGAACGGCGGCACGAGAGCTTGGATCCGGGGATTCAGGCCGTCAGCGGCGTCCCTTGAGCTTGTCGATGTCCCGCATCGCCTTGTGGACGACCTTGTTCTTCTTCTTTTCCTGGATGCGGGCGAGCTCGTCCTTCTGGATCTGGATCTGGCGCAGCTCGCGCTGGAGCTTGCGGTAGCTCTCCAGGCGGTCGGGAGCGAGCTCACCGCTCTCCACCGCCGCCAGCACGGCGCAGCCGGGCTCGCCTTCGTGCTTGCAGTCGCCGAAGCGGCAGCTCTCGGCCAGCTCTTCGATGTCGGCAAAGGTGGATTCGATCCCCTGGTCGCCCTCCCAGAGCTGGATCTCCCGCATGCCGGGCGTGTCGATGAGGAGCCCGCCGGTCGGCGCGAAGAAGAGCTCCCGGTGGGTGGTCGTGTGCCGGCCCCGGTCGTCGCTCTCGCGGACGTCGCCCGTCTTCTGGACCTCCCGGCCCAGGAGGCGGTTGATGAGGGTGGACTTGCCGACGCCGGAGGAGCCGAGGAGGCCCACGGTCCTGCCCCTCCCGAGATAGGCGAAGAGCTCGTCGCAGTTTTCGCCCGTCTTGGCGCTCACCCGGTGGACGGGCACTCCCATGGCCACGGCCTGGGCTTCGAGGAGGCATTCGTCGGGATGCTCGCAGCGGTCGAGCTTGTTCAGGACGACCACTGGGGCGGCGCCGCTGTCCCAGGCGGCGGTCAGGTACCGTTCGATGCGCCGCGGATTGAAGTCGCCGTCGAGCCCCGAGACGAGAAAGATGGTGTCGATGTTGGCCGCCACGACCTGCTCGTCCGTGCGGTGGCCGGCCACCTTGCGGGAGAACTTGGACCTGCGGGGCAGGATGGCGTGGATCATGGCCTTGCCCTCGCCCGTCGGGGGTCGGAGGGCGACCCAGTCCCCCACCGCGGGCCAGCCCGAGGCCATGCCCGGCAGGCGCAACTCGTGCCGCAGCCGGCCGGCGAGGTCGGCGTACCACTCCTCCTCGCCGGTGGAGACGCTGTTCAAGCCCCGCTGCGCCACCACACGGGCGGGGACGAGATCCTGGCCCGCGTACGGCGCGAAGGCCGCCTGAAAGAAGTCGCTCCAGCCGAGGTCTTCGAGGGTCAAGGGAAAGATTCCGGCGAGCTCAGGCACGACACCGGGGTGAGCTCTGCAAGGGCTTGGACGGGTGGGGCATCGTCAATTCTCCGGATCTTATTGTACCCGGGGACGGACACCCCAACCCTCATGGGGACCTATTGCCGCTGGGCGTTCAGCTCTTCAGCCCGCTTCCTGGCCACCTCGAGTGGTGGGCAGTCCCACTTCGCCCGCTCCTCGTCGGTGACGGAGGGGTCCACGTCCCAGAGGACCCACTTGCCGTCGACCATTTTGAATTGGGTTCCGTAGAGCTGAGGTTTGCCCTGATTCATCAGCCAGCGGTCCTTGGCGGCGGCGGCGAGCCATTTCGCCCCGGGGTGCTCGGGGTCGAGCTCGGCGGCCTTGGCGGCCAGCTTGTGGGCGCGGTCGTAGTCGTCGAGGGTATCGCCGTGCTGGAAGACCATGGCGGCGTGATGGTAGTCGGCCGCTGTTTTGGCGCCTCCGGCCTCCAGGATCTCCAGGACGCGCTTCCTCCGCTCCTCGTCCCGTTTGGAGACGGCCTCCCAGTCGATCTTCGCGTTGGGACCTTGGGCACGGTCCGCCTGGTCCTCGGTGTAGAGGCGCTCGAGCTCGGCGTTGCTCCCTTTCTTGTAGGCCTCGGACCGGGCTTCGACGCCCGCGAGGAAGGCCTTCCAGCGAGGGTCGCTCCGGAGAGGCTCGATCTGGGGATTGCCGGTGGCGCGCTCGACATCCCGGTGGCCCTTCTCCGCCGCCTGGTCGAGGTAGCCGAAGGCGGCCTCCTTGTCTCCGGCGCCGGTCGAGCAGGCCGCAGCGGCGAAAAAGGCGCGGGCGGCCTCGCTGTCGTGCGTGGCAGCCCTGGCGGCCGAGGCGAAAAGACTGGCGCAACGGGGCCACTCCTGTTGTCCATAGGCGGCGGTCGCCTGCTGGAACAGCTCGGCGTACGTCTGAGCGGCGGCGGGCAGGGCCACCAGAGCCAGGGCGAAGACCAGGGGACCGGCCACGTTCAGGGAGCGCTTTCGCATCGTTCCTCCTCCTTCGGTTGCTGTTCCTACTGTAACCCGAAGCCTCGGGTCTACCGCAGGTGAGGGTCTGGGACGTTCCATTTCGTCTCTTTCCCAAGGCCGGTGGGAAGGAGGTCCCGCCCGAAATAACCAGGCGACTCCGGCCGTTCCAGGAACGTACACCGCTTCAGCAGGCCTTCGCCTCGAAGGCCTGCGGTGTCGATGGGAGGGGAGGAAGGGGGGCAGGCTCCCGCCTCTGGATACGCCGCAAAATCCGCCGTTCGGCGAATGCCTCTACGCCGGGGCACCTCCTACGCTTGGCACTGGACGATGGAATGGGGAGGTACAACCCGAATGCTCGTTTCGACATCGATCGGGAAGGGACGCCGCGGGGGCCGTGCCGGTCTCGCGCTCGCCATTTCCCTCTCAGTCTTGACGGTCCCGTCCGCCTCGGCTCAGGAGCCGGCGGCTCCCGCAACCCCGGCGGCGGAGACCTTGACCCTCGAGGCGGCCATGCGCCGGGCGCTGGAAGCGAACCCGGCCACGGAGCGAGCCCGGTCGGAGGTGGGCCTCGCGGAGGCCCAGGTCCGCCAGCTCCGCTCGGCCGTCCTGCCGCGGGTGGAATTCAACGGCACGGCCACCCGCAACAGCGAGGAGGTCTTCTTTGACGCCGAAGGCTTCCGCGCCACGCTGCTGCCGGAAAACGACTGGCGTTACGACGTGACGCTGCGGCAGCCTCTCTATGCAGGCGGTCGCGAGCTCAAGGCGATCCGCCAGGGCCGGCTCAATACGAACGCCGCGGAGCAGGGGCTCCGCCAGAGCGAGGAGCTGGTGCTCCTGGGGACTGCCGCGGACTACCTGGCGGTGGTCCAGGCGGACGAGTTGCTCGCGGTGGAGCGCCGGAATCTCGAGCTGGCCGAGCGCCGGCGCCGGCAGTCCCAGGCCTTCTATGAGGCCGGCGAGGTGACCCGGGTGGACGTGCTGCGGGCCGAGACGGGCATGAAGGCCGTGGAACGGGCCATCGCCGCGGCCGAGCAGGCCCGGGAGTCCGCGGTGGGCCGGCTGCGGCAGACGCTGGCGCTGGACATCGCGCCCGGCGGGACGCTCCGGGTGGAGAACCCGAAGCTCTCGTTTCCACAGCTTCCGGACGCCGAGGAACTGATCCGGCAGGCGCAGGCCAGCCGGCCGGAGGTCCGCCAGGCGGAGCTGACGTTCGAGATCGCCCAGCTCGAGGTCGGAAAGCAAAGAGCGGCGCGACTGCCGCTCGTCCGAGGTGAGCTGAGCTGGATCAACCAGCGGTCGAACTTCCCGGCCGAGCAGTACGGCGCGTTTGCGGTCAACGTCTCCGTGCCGATCTGGGACAGCGGGGAGATCACCTCGCGCGTCCGGGCGGCCGAGGAGCGGCGGCGGCAGGCCGAGCTCACCCTGGAGGAGCGCAACCGGGCGGTGCGGGAGGACGTGCTCCAGGCGCTGCTCGATCTACAAACTTCCGAGCGGACCCTGGCCCTGGCCCGGGAGCAGCTCACCGCGGCCGAGGCCGAGTACCAGCAGGTCTTCGAGCTGTACCGCGCGCAGGAGGCGACCAGCCTGGACCTGCAGGCCGCCGAGACCTCGCTCGCGTCGGCCCGCCGCACGGTGGTCACCGACAGTCTGAACCGCGATCTCGCGGAGCTCAACGTCTGGTCCGCGGTGGGAACCCTGAAGAACACGATCCTCGCCGAGGAGGTGAAGCCATGAACGCCAAGAAGCTAGCGCTCGCCGCGGCCCTGCTGGTCGCCGTGGCCTGCGCTTCCGACAAGACCACCGAGCCGGAGGCCGCGAAGCCCGCGCCCGAGCCGCCGGCGGACGTGGCGCACCTCGTCCAGGAGGCTCCGCCCGACGGTCAGGCGGCTCCGGCCCCGACGCTGGAAACCACTCCCCAGGTGGAGGACCTCGGGCTGGCGTCCTTGGAACCCACGGGCGAGTTCATCTCGCCCTCGCGCTCCGAGGTGTCGCCCAAGATGCCGGGCCGGGTGGCACGGGTGTACGTGGACGAGGGCTCCCGCGTCGGCCGGGGCCAGAACCTCCTGACCCTGGAGACGGACTACATCCGGCTGGACATCCAGCGGGCCGAGGCGGAGCTCGCCCGGGCCAAGGCCGCCGAGGACGAGGCCCGCCGCGATTTCGAGCGGAAGAAGGGTCTCGTCGCCAACGAATCCATCCCCCAGGCCACGTACGACCGCTCCCAGGGCACCTACGAGCAGGCCCGGGCGGCCCGGACGGCGGCGGAGGTCGCTCTGTCGACGGCGAAGCAGCGCCTCTCGGATTCAGTTCTCCGCTCGCCCATGACGGGCGTGGTCGCCGAGCGCCGCACCGAGGTGGGCGAGCACCTGGGCGAGGCGGGCGTCGCGTTCGTCATCGTCCAGACCGCGCCGCTCAGGCTGCGGTTCAGCGTTCCGGAGCGATACCTCGGAGAGATCCGGACGGGCCAGCGCGTCACCGCCACGGTGGAGCCCTACCCGGGAGAGACGTTCACCGGAACGATCCAGACGGTGGGCGGCGTCATCGATCCGGCCAACCGGACGTTCTTCGCCGAGGCCGAGTTCCCCAACGCGGACGGCCGGCTGCGCCCCGGGCTCTTCGCCCGGGTGAAGCTCGAGCCCTCTCAGGTGGCTTCGAAGGAGTAAAGGGGTAAGGGAGGAAGCATCATGCAAAAACTGGCTGAGCTCTGCGTCAGGCGCCCCGTCTTCGCGACGGTGCTCATCCTCGCCTTCGTGGTGGTGGGCGCCTTTTCCTATTTACAGCTCGGGGTGGACCGGTTCCCGGACGTGGACTTCCCCTTCGTGACGATCACCACCGTCCTGCCCGGCGCGGCCCCCGAAGAGGTGGAGACCGAGATCACGGACAAGATCGAGGAGGTAGTCAACACCATCAGCGGTATCGAGGAGCTGATCTCGACCTCGTCGGAGAACGTCTCGCTGATCACCATTCAATTCGTCCTGGAGAAGAACGGCGACATCGCGGCCCAGGAGGTGCGGGACAAGGTCAATTCGATCCTCGCCGAGCTGCCGCAGGACGCCGATCCGCCGATCATCGAAAAGATCGACGCCGACGCCGACCCGGTGATCTCGATCGCGCTGTCCGGCCCGGTGAGCCAGCGCGAGATCTCCCAGTACGCCGACGAGGTCCTGAAGCGCCGGCTCGAGACGATCAGCGGCGTGGGCCAGGTGCGCCTCGTGGGCGAGCGGCTGCGGCAGATCAACGTCATCGTCGACCCCGCCAAGCTCTCGGCCCTCGGCCTGACCTCGGCGGACGTGGTGGCGGCCCTCGGCTCGCAGAACGTGCAGATCCCGGGCGGCCGGGTCGAGCAGTCCCGGCGCGACCTGACTCTGCGCACCTACGGCCGCGTCGCCTCGCCCCAGGAGTTCGGGGCCCTGCCCGTCACCACGCGCAACGGCTACCCGGTGCGGATCCGCGACGTCGCCCGCATCGAGGACGGCATGGAGGACGAGGAATCGATCGCCTCGGTGGACGGCCAGCCCGCCGTCGTGCTCCAGATCCGCAAGCAGTCGGGCACCAACACCATCGCCGTGGTGGACGCCATCAAGGAGCGCTTTTTCGAGATCAGAAAGGAGATCCCGCAGGGCTGGAAGGCGGAGATCGTCCGCGACCAGTCGACCTTCGTGGTCGCGGCGGTGGACGCGGTCAAGGAGCACCTGATCCTCGGCTCGATCTTCGCGGCCGGCATCGTCTGGCTCTTTCTGCGCCGGTTCCGGCCGACCCTGATCTCGGCGGTGGCGATTCCGAGCTCGCTCATCGCGACCTTCGCCGCCATGCAGTTCATGGGCTTCACGCTGAACGTCATCACCCTGCTCGCCCTGACGCTCGCCGTGGGCATCGTGATCGACGACGCGGTGGTGGTGCTCGAAAACATCTTCCGCTTCATGGAAGAGAAAAAGATGAGCCCGATGCAGGCGGCCGTCGAGGGTACCCGCGAGGTCGGTCTCGCCGTGCTCGCGACGAGCCTCTCGCTGATCGCCGTGTTCCTGCCGGTGGCCTTCATGGGCGGCATCGTGGGCCGGTTCATGAACTCCTTCGGCATGACGATGGCCTTCGCCATCGCCATCTCGCTCCTCGTCTCCTTCACGTTGACGCCGATGATGTCCTCCCGCTGGCTCAAGCGAAAGGACGTGGGGGAGGAGAAGGAGCATTCCCGCAACAAGGGCTTCTACGCCCTGATCGAGCGGGGCTACCTCGGCCTGCTGCGCTGGTCCATGCGGCACCGGTGGGTGGTCGTGGTCGCGATGATCCTGGTGTTCGCCTCCACGATCCCGCTGTTCATGATCGTGGACAAGAACTTCCTTCCCAACGACGACGAGTCGCAGTTCCAGGTCGTGGTGCGAGCACCGGAAGGGGCGAACGTCCAGACCACCAAGGCGATCCTCGAATCGATCGCGGCCCAGGTGCGCAAGATCGAGGGCGTCGTGACCACGGTCGCGACCATCGGCGACGATCCCCAGAGGACGCTCAACCTGGGCTCGGTCTATGTCCAGCTCACCCCTCCCGAAGAGCGCGACGTGGACCAGTTCACGCTGATGAACCGGGTCCGCGAGGAGATCCTGCCGCAGTACGAGAAGCTGAACCTCCGGGCCCAGGTGGCCCAGGTCTCGGCGTTCGGCGGCGGCGTGGACAACGAGATCATGTTCTGGATCGGCGGCCCCGACCTCCAGAAGCTCGACGAATACGCCGCGGTGCTCAAGGCCGAGCTCTCCAAGGTGCCGGGCGTCACGGACGTTGACACCAACTACATCGTCGGCAAGCCCGAGCTCGGCGTGCGCATCGACCGGGAGAAGGCGGCCGACCTGGGCGTGCGGGTGCAGGACATCGCCGCCTCCCTGAACGTCCTCGTAGGCGGCCAGAAGGCGACCTCCTACTACGAGGGGGGCAAGGAGTACGAGGTCCACGTCCGCGCCGAGGAGGGCGACCGCAACAACCCCGCGAGCATCGCCTCGATGGAGGTGCCCTCCGCGAGCCTCGGCACGGTGCCGCTGCGCGACGTGGTGACCCTCGGCGAGGGCTCCGGCCCGTCGCTCATCAACCGCCTGAACCGGAACCGGCAGGTGATGGTCACGGCCAACATGCTGCCCGGCTACTCGTCGCAGGTGGGGCTCGATACGCTCAACCGGACGGCGGCCGCGCTCGACATGCCGGCGGGTTTCTCCTACGGCCTGACCGGCCGTTCGCGCGAGCAGGGCAAGGCCTTCGTATCGTTCATGATGGCCTTCCTGCTGTCGATCATCTTCATGTACCTGATCCTGGCGGCGCAGTTCGAAAGTTGGGTCCACCCGATCACGATCCTGCTGTCGCTGCCGCTGACGGTGCCGTTCGCCCTGTTGTCGCTGGTGCTCCTCAACCAGTCGATCAACATCTTCTCGATGCTGGGCATCCTCGTGCTGTTCGGCATCGTGAAGAAGAACAGCATCCTTCAGGTGGACCACACCAACGGCCTGCGGGCCCAGGGGATGCCGCGCTCCGAGGCGATCCTCGAAGCGAACCGCGATCGTCTGCGGCCGATTCTGATGACCACCCTCGCCTTCGTGGCCGGCATGATCCCGCTCGTCGCTTCGAGCGGCACGGGCGCCGGCACCAACCGGGCGATCGGCTCAGTCATCATCGGGGGTCAGATGCTCGTGCTGCTGCTGACGCTGATCGGCACCCCGGTCACCTACAGCATCTTCGACGACTGGCAGGAGGCCCGGGTGTTCAGCCGCATCCGGAACCTCTTCGCCCGCAAGCCGAAGGTGATGGGAGGCGAGCCCGCGCCGGTCGCCGATTGATCAAGATCCCTCCCGGGCGGGCGAGGAGCCCCCGGCCGGCAACCAACGTCTCTCCCCACCGCCGCCGGCCGGGGGAACCGAGCCCGACCCGTTTTCATACACGCCCCGTTCCGGGTTTCCCCGGCGGGGCGTTTTCTTTGGGGGCGGGGGTTGAAAGGACGACAAGGACAGCAAGGACGACAAGGACAAGGAGGCACTGTGTCTGTTATTTGTCCTTGCTGTCCTTGTCGTCCTTGCTGTCCTTTGCTGGATCTTCATGGGCAGTCCCCGAACGCCTCCGTATCCTGAATCGGCCGGAACGCCGTCCCCTGCGGATTGACATAGGTCTTCACGGCCCCCGTCCGCGTATCCGTCACCCGGATCTCCGTGCGGACGTCCGTCAGCCCTCCGGCGAAGACCCAGAGCTTCTGGTTGAGACCGCAGGCGTCGAGCACCTTGATCACCATCTCCACGTTGGACTGGTTGAAGAACCAGAAGTAGCCGGTGTCGCCGGTCAGGGCCACTCCCTGGCCGGGGCCTGACTGGCCATTCGGCCTCCGCCAGTCCACCTCGACCCGGAAGCGCCCGTTGTTCAGGCAGAGGGCCGTGGGGCCGGGGGAGCACGCCTCGTCCTTCGTGATCACTTCCTTGATCTCCGGAATGGACGCCGCGCTCGCCTGGGCGTCGCAGGTGGCGAAGGCGGCGGTGTCCTGGAGGGGCTGGAAGGCCGTGCCCTGGGGGTTGCGGTAGGTCTTGACGTCGCCGGTCCGCGTGTCGGTCACGGTGATGTCGGTCTGGACGTCGGTCAGGCCTCCAGCGAAGACCCAGAACCGCTGATTGAGTCCGCAGGCGTCCAGGACCTTGATCACCATCTCGACGTTCGATTCGTTGAAGAACCAGAAGTAGCCCGTGTCGCCGGTCAGGGTCACGGCCCGGCCGGGGCCGGTCTGGCCGTCCGGCCTCCGCCAGCCGACCTGGACTCGGAAACGCCCGCCGCTCAAGCAGAGGGTGTTGGCGCCCGGGACGCAGACCGATCCGCCGGTCTGGAAGTCGACCCAGTTCCCGCCCACCTGCTTCGAGTCGAGAAAGCTCCGGAAATCCGGATCGATGTCCGTTGACAGGGCGTTCCCCCGCAGGTCCAGCCCTCCGCCGTCCGTCAGCTCGATCAGCCCCCAGAGATCGAGGGGGATGGGACCGGTCAGGCGGTTGCCGTCCAGCCACAGGGTGGTGAGACCGAGGAGGTTTCCCAGCGCGGAGGGGATGGTCCCGCCCAGACGGTTCGAGGAGAGCAGAAGGCCGAGGAGCGACGTGGCGTTCCCCAGCTCGGGCGGAATCGCTCCCGAAAGCTGATTTAGCCGGAGGTCGAGAAAAAGCAGATCCGCGAGATTCCCCAGCTCCGGAGGGATTTGTCCGGAGAGCTGGTTGTCCCCAAGGCTGAGCTGCAGGAGGGCTGTCAGGTTTCCGAGCGCGCGAGAAATGGGACCGGAGAGCTGGTTGTCTCCGAGATAGAGCGCCTCCAGACTGGAGAGGTTCCCGAGCTCGGCCGGGATACCGCCGGACAGCCGGTTCCCCGAAAGGTCCAGATACTCGAGACTCCGGATCTCACCCGTCTGGACCGGAATGCTCCCGGACAGATCGTTCCCGGAGAGGTCGAGAATGCGCAGGGCGGTCAGCCGGCCCAGCTCCGAAGGAAGACCGCCGGACAGGCGGTTGAACGGGAGCGCCAGGACCTCCAGGCGGGAGAGGCTCCCCAGCTCCTTGGGAAGAGCCCCGGAAAGCTGGTTCAGCCCCATCCGGAAACTCCGGAGGTTGCCGAGCCGCCCCAGATCCTTGGGGACGGTGCCGGTCAGGGCATTACCCTCCAGCTCGAGCACCCGAAGGCTCGGAAAATTGCCCAGCGCCGCAGGGAGGCTGCCCGCGAGGCCGTTATCGCTCAGGTAAATCTCCTGAACGGCCGTGCGCTGCTCATTGCAGACCACGCCGAACCAGGAGCACTCCGTTCCCGGAGAGCCGAGCCACCCGGAACGGCTCTTCCATCGGGCTCCACCCGTGGCGTTGTAGAGGGCGGCCAGGGCCGAGCGCTCCGAGGCGGGGACAGCGGCCCGGGCAAGAACCGGGGCGGCGAAGACGAGCAGAACGAATACGGCGGCGGTGCGGCGGCACGGCGACGGCATGGATCTCCTCCACGGGTGATCCGCAGAAGATAGCCGAAAACCTATACTTCGCCAAAATACGCCGCGAAATCCGCCGTTTGGCGAATATCCCCTTTCCCAGGACTGTGTAACCCTGAGCACCGGAGCTTGGAGGTTCCACTTCATGTCAGAGCGGACGACAGGACAAGGCGATTGCTATGAAATCCGGCTCCAGTGCTGCCTTGATGAGCACTGGGCAAGCTGGTTTGGAAATATGACCCTCACCACGAACCCCTGCGGCGGCGAGACCATCCTCTTCGGCCACCTCCCCGACCAGGCCGCCCTCCAGGGCGTGCTGCGGAAGATCCAGGAGCTGGGGCTGACGCTGATCTCCGTGCAGCGGTGCGGGGCGGACGCGCCCCCACCCACGGTTTGGTAAGGTTGTAATCCCCGGGCGTCGGGATTCAAGGGAGGGTGGACATGAAGCGCATTGCCGTCTTGACCAGCGGGGGGGACGCCCCCGGGATGAACGCCGCCATCCGGGCCGTGACGCGGGTGGCGTTGGACAAGGACTGGGAGGTCTTGGGCGTACGGCACGGGTATGCCGGCCTCATCACGGGGGACTTCTGGAATCTCGAGCAGCGCACCGTGGGCGGGATCATCCAGCAGGGAGGGACGATCCTTGGCAGCGCCCGGAGCCCGGAGTTCAGAGCGCCGGAGGGACGGCGGACCGCCCTGGAGAGCCTCCGGTCCCGCGAGGTGGACGGCCTCGTCGTTATCGGAGGCAACGGCTCCCAGACCGGTGCCCACGCCCTCTGGAAGTTGGGCTTCCCGGTCGTGGGTGTCGCCTCTACGATCGACAACGACCTCTATGGCTCGGAGATCACGATCGGCGTGGACACCGCCTTGAACATCGCCCTGGAGGCGGTGGACCGTCTCAAGGTGACCGCCTCCTCCCACAAACGAGCCTTCCTGGTGGAGGTCATGGGGCGCGACTGCGGCTATCTCGCGTTGATGGTGGCCATCGCCGGCGGTGCCGAGGCCGTGGTCATCCCCGAGAGGGAGATCGACCCGGACACGCTCTCCTCGGAGTTGCGGCTCTGCTACCACCGTGGCAAGGCGCACGCGATCGTAGTGGTGGCCGAGGGCTCCACGTACAACGCGGACCGCCTCGTCCACTACTTCCGGGAGCACAAGGAGAGGATGGGCGGGTTCGAGCTGCGCGCCACGATCCTCGGCCACGTCCAGCGGGGAGGCAACCCCGGCGCCTTCGACCGCCTCCTCGCCACCCGCCTCGGGGCCGCGGCCGTCGAGTCCCTGGCTCGCGGCGAGCACGGCGTGCTCATAGGCCTGATCAAGGGGGACATCACCCCCACACCTCTCGACGTGGTGGTGTCCAACAAGAAGCCGGTCGACCTCAGCCTGTTCGAGCTGGCGAACGTGCTGGCGAAGTAACCGTTGCCCATCGGCCATCCCGTCCGGTAAGGCGCCGTAGAGACGTCCCCATCCCGCAACGCACCTGCCGGTCGAAGGCCGGCTCCGGTGCCACCATACTCCGCCTTTCAGAAGGCCACCATCGGCGGG
>DASQEB010000455.1:0-30654 GCA_035633875.1 Thermoanaerobaculia bacterium | reverse complement strand
AGAGCCTAGATCCGGTGCCCGGGCGGTTTGCCGTCCGGAGTGTGAACAAAGTTTCTTCCAATTTCACCCTTCCTGTGGTTTAATGAAGTTAAACCTCGGAAGGTCTTTCGATGAACGAAAGGCCACCTCGTGAAAGGAGCGCTGATGAGATCCCTTCGAGTCCTGTTCCTGATCCTGGCCCTCGCCTTCTCGTTCGCGGCTGTGGACGGCGGCCTTGTGTCCGATGCCATGGCCCAGACCTGCAACACGCAGAACGGGCAGTGCACCAACGACAGCCAGTGCTCGATCTATTGCTGCACCTGGTACGGCTGCGATCCCAGCCAACCGCCGTTCTGTAGCTTCTTCCCGGGTCGTACCTGCGGCCACTGCTTCTGCTAGCGGGAGGGTCCTTCCTTGACCCCTGGGGGGGTGGTTGTTAGCATCCCCCCGGGGGTCCCCCCCTGGGACCCCGCTCCCAATCCAACGATTAAGGAAAACCATGAAGATCGAGCTCAACGAGGAGCAGAAGCTGCTGCGCGAGACCGTCCGGCGGTTCGCCGACGAGGTGGTCAAGCCGCGGGCCAAGGAGATCGACGAGTCGGGCGAGTTCCCCCGCTCGTTCTTCGATCAGGCGGGAGAGCTGGGGCTCGCCGGGGTGTCCGTCCCCGAGGAGTACGGCGGCGCCGCCATGGACGCCATCTCGTACTGCGTCGTCATCGAGGAGATCAGCCGGGTGTGCGCCACCTCGGGCGTCATCCTCTCGGTCAACAACTCCCTGGTCTGCGATCCCCTGCTGAAGTTCGGGACCGAAGAGCAGAAGCGGGAGTTCCTCACTCCCCTCGCCTCGGGCCAGAAGCTCGGGTGCTTCGCCCTGACCGAGCCGGGGGCGGGCAGCGACCCCGCCGGCCTGCGCACCACGGCCCGGCGCGACGGCGACGACTACGTCCTCGACGGCAACAAGGTGTTCATCACCAACGGCACGGACGCCGACATCGCCCTGGTCTTCGCCAGCGTGGACCTGGAGAAGAAGCACAAGGGCATCACCTGCTTCATCGTGCCGGCGGACACGCCGGGCTACAGCCACGGCACCCACGAGTTCAAGCTGGGGGTCAACGCCTCGGGCACGACCGAGCTCGCCTTCGAGGGGATGCGGATCCCCGCCCGCTACCGCCTGGGCGGGGAGGGCGAGGGCTTCAAAGTCGCCATGGCCACCCTGGACGGCGGGCGCATCGGCATCGCGGCCCAGGCCGTGGGCATCGCCCAGGGTGCCTTCGAGGAGGCCCTGGCGTACTCGCAGCAGCGCGAGCAGTTCGGCCAGCCTCTCTCGGACTTCCAGGCCATCCAGTTCTACCTCGCGGACATGGCGACCGAGCTCGACGCAGGCCGGCTTCTCACCTGGAAGGCGGCCTGGCTCAAGGACCAGGGCAAGCGCTTCACGCTGGAGGCCTCCCAGGCCAAGCTCTTCACCTCCGAGATGGCCCAGCGGGTCACCAACAAGGCGCTCCAGATCCACGGCGGCTACGGCTACACCAAGGAGTACAACGTCGAGCGCTACTTCCGCGACGCCCGTATCACCGAGATCTACGAGGGGACCAGCGAGATCCAGAAGATGGTGATCGCCGACTGGGTCCTCAACAAGGCGTGACGCCATGGTGACCCTGGCCGAGCCCGGCGTCGAGACCCCAGGGGTGGACTTCGGCCTTACCCCGGACCAGGAACTGCTGCGCGACGAGGTGCGGCGCTTCGCCGAGGAGCGCATCCGCCCCGGCGTCGCCGAGCGGGACCGCAAGCACGAGTTCCCCGTGGACATCTTCAAGGAGATGGGGGAGATGGGCCTCCTCGGCATGATGGTCCCCGAGGAGTACGGCGGCGCAGGGCTCGATCCCCTGACCTACTGCATCGCCATGGAGGAGATCGCCCGGGTCGACCCGGCCGTGGCGGTGACCATGAGCGTCACCAACTCGGTCTGCTGCTGGCCCATCGTCCGGTTCGGCAGCGAGGCCCTGAAGCGGAAGGTCCTCCCCTCCCTCGCCACGGGCGAGACGATCGGCGGCTTCGGCCTGACCGAGCCCGGAGCGGGGAGCGACGCCGGAAGCCTGCGCACCACGGCCCGGCGGGACGGCGACTCCTGGGTGTTGAACGGTGAGAAGGCCTGGATCACCAACGCCGGCTTCGCCCGCTGGTACGTGGTCGTGGCCCGCACCAACCCCGAGGCAGGCAAGCGCGGCCTCTCCGCCCTCGTGGTGCCTGCGGACGCCCCGGGCTTTTCCGTTGGGCAGCGCGAGGAGAAGATGGGGCTCAAATCCTCCTACACGGCTCCGCTCTATTTCTCCGACTGTCGCGTGCCGGCGGAAAACCTCCTGGGCGAGGAGGGGCAGGGCTTGAAGATCGCCCTCGCGACCCTCGACCACTCCCGCCTGGGGATCGCGGCCCAAGCCGTGGGCATCCACCAGCGGGCCCTGGAGCTGGCGGTGGCCTACGCCAAGGACCGGGTCCAGTTCGGAGTCCCGATCGCCCAACACCAGGCGGTGCAGTTCAAGATCGCCCAGATCGCGACCGAACTCGCCGCGGCCCGGGCCCTCCTGGTCTACGCCGCGAGCGCCGAGCACACCCGGGACGCCGGGCGTCTCGCCGCCCAGGCCAAGGTCTACGCCTCCGAGGCCGCCAACCGTGCGGCCGCCGAAGCTCTCCAGATCCACGGCGGCAACGGCTTCCACGACGACTACGAGATCTCCCGGCTGTACCGCGACGTGCGCGTCACGACCATCTATGAAGGCACGAGCGAAATGCAGCGGCTGGTGATCGCGCGCCACCTGCTGCAGAGGTAGGAGCGCCCGCGGGGGAGTCAGGCACTTTCCTTACAGGCACGAAATGGATTCGTGCCGGTCTCGTCTGCCCCTCGTCGGGCAGGAAGGAAAGTCCCATGGCTGCGAAGAAGAGTTTGTTGCTGCTGCTGGCCTGCCTGCTGGCGGCTCCGGTTGCTGCACCGGCGCAGGAGACCCCTGCGAAATTCGGTGCCATCATCACCTTCCGCGACGATGTCGACTTCACTCCCTTCCGGCGCTCCTACGCGGCGGACGACCGGGCGGCCGCCAATCCTGCAGCCTGGAGCTACCTGGACCGGGGCGTCGCCGGTGCCGTTCAGGCTCTGGAGAGGGCCCACGGGTTCCGCTCCGATCACGTCTACAGCGCCACCGTGCGGGGTTTCGCCGCTCTCGTGACCGCGGAGCAGATCGCGACGCTCGCGGGGGATCCGCGGGTGCTCCGGGTCGAGGCGGACACCGAGGCGCAGGCCTCGGCCCAGAGCATCCCCTGGGGCATCGACCGCATCGATGCCGACCTCAGCTCGTCCCTGGCGGGCGATGGCTCCGGCGCCGTCACCGATGTGAACGTCTACGTCCTCGACAGCGGCGTGGACGCCTCCCATCCCGATCTGAACGTCGTCCAGCACGTCAACTTCGCCCTCGGGCCGAACTGGGACTGCAACGGGCACGGAACGCACGTGGCCGGGACGATCGCCGCGCGGGACAACGACATCGACGTCGTCGGCGTCGCTCCCGGCGCGCCGATCACCGCCGTCCGGGTGCTTGGCTGTGGCGGTTTCGCCCCCTGGTCGGTCATCATCAAGGGGGTCGACTGGGTGACGGCCAATGCCGTGCGGCCGGCCATCGCCAACATGAGCATCGTCGGCGGCATCAACGAGTCGGTGGACGAGGCCGTCCGGCGCTCGGCGGCGAGCGGGGTCCTCTACACCATCTCGGCGGGAAACAACGCCAGCGACGCCTGCAACACTTCGCCGGGGCGGTCCGGCGCGGGGATCGACAACGGCATCGTGAACCTGGCCGCCACGGACATCGACGACCAGGAGGCCGACTTCAGCAACTTCGGCGCCTGCATCGACCTCTGGGGACCCGGCGTGCGCATCCCGTCGACCCGGAACGGCGGGGGGACGATCCTCTTCAGCGGCACCTCGATGGCCGCTCCCCACGCCGCCGGCACGGCCGTCCTCTACCTCTCCGCGCATCCCCGTGCCAATCCCGTCCTGCTGGAGAAGATGCTCCGGTCGGCCGCCGTGCCCACCGGCACCGCGAGCAAGGACGGTCGGCCGATCGAGCTCGTCCACGCGGCCGGGTTCTGAGCTTTCGCTCGGCATCTCCTCCCGGCTGCCGGTGAAGGTGCTCGCCGGCAGCCGGCCGCCAATCTTCATATTTGCATAATCCTTGCAGCGCCCGACAGTGTGTGCGGCCGGGCGGGCGAAGAGTTTTCGACAACAAGGAGGTACACCATGAGAATCAAGAAAGCTCTGCTCCTGACCCTCGCCTTCAGTCTCGTCCTTCTCACCGGTCTGACGACGACGGAGGCGCAGGACCGGCCCCCCGCGGGGACGTGCTGTGCCGTCAGGTTTGCCCAGTGCGCCGCGAACTGCGAGTGTGGCGTGTTCGAGTTCAACTGCACCCTCGACTTTCCTGGGTGCAGCTCGAGCTGCATCTGCAACATCTGTCCGTAGCCTAAGCCACTGAGGACATCCGCCTGCCGCACACCCTTTCTCCGGCGCGTTGTGACCGGGCGTAGATCCGGCGGAACTCGGCTATACTCATCCAGGCTCCAGCCGCGCTATGGATTTTCTGCTGCCGATGCTCGCCGCCTTCGCCGTGGGGGCCGCCCTCGCCTGGCTCCTGGGCCGGATCGAGGTCGCCCGGCTCCAGACCACCCTGGAAAAGGAGCGACAGGCGCACGCCGAGAAGCTCCGCCTTCTGAACCAGGCCCAGGTCCAGCTCTCGGACGCCTTCAAGGCCCTCTCCGCCGAGGCGCTCCGGGACAACAATGCCTCCTTCCTGCATCTCGCCAAGGCCACCCTGGAGAGGTTCCAGGAATCCGCCCGGGGAGACCTGGAGAAGCGCCAGCAGGCCATCGGCGAGCTGGTCCAGCCCCTGCGCGAGTCCCTCCAGAAGGTGGACGAGAAGATCCGGGAAATCGAGACCGCCCGCGTCGTGGCCTATTCGAGCCTCACGGACCACCTGAAGGGGCTGGCCGCCTCCCAGGCCAACCTGGAGCGGGAGACCGCCAAGCTGGCCGGGGCCCTGCGGGCTCCCAACGTGCGCGGCCGCTGGGGCGAGATCCAGCTCCAGCGCGTCGTGGAGATGGCGGGGATGACCGCCTGGTGCGACTTCGCCACCCAGGCCACGGTCGAGACCGAGGACGGGCGCCTGCGGCCGGACTTGGTAATCCGCCTGCCGAGCGACAAGAACATCGTGATCGACGCCAAGGCCCCCCTCGACGCGTACCTCGACGCCCTGGACGCACTCGACGAGGAGGGCCGCAAGGCGAAGCTTCGGGAGCATGCCCGGCAGATCCGCAGCCATCTCACGAAGCTGGCGATGAAGAGCTACTGGACCCAGTTCGAGCCGGCGCCGGAGTTCGTCGTCCTTTTCCTGCCCGGGGAGACCTTCTTCAGCTCCGCCCTGGAACAGGATCCGGGCCTGATCGAGCACGGGGTCGAGCAGCGGGTCATCCTCGCGACGCCCACGACCCTCATCGCCCTTCTCCGTGCGGTCGCCTACGGCTGGCGGCAGGCCCAGGTGGAGGAGAACGCCAAGGCGATCAGCGAGCTCGGCAAGGCCCTCCACGAGCGCCTCCGCACCTTCGCCGGCCACCTCGCGATGATGGGCCGCAACCTCGGCCAGAGCGTGGACGCCTACAACAAGGCCGTAGGCTCGCTGGAGCTCCGGGTCCTCCCCGCCGCCCGCCGCTTCCAGGAGATGGGCGCCGCGGGCGGGGACGAGATCGAGACGTTGGAGGTGGTGGACAAGGTCCCCCGGATGGTGGGCGGGGGATGAGGTGGAGGAGGGGATATTTCTGAGGGGTAGGGGCGGCGTCTTGAGTGGCTACTCCGGACCTTCCCGCAATGGGCTGATTTCAGTCGGCAGGAGCGGGTGGAAACGCCGAATGTTACGGTCAACGGTACAGAGAGGTAATCGGCGAACAGAGCTGTGAGCGGCGAGCAGGCGATCGAAGGGATCCCGGGTCCAGGTGAATTCGATGGCTCGCCGTATGAGCCGCATCAGAGAGAGCTCATCGATGAGGAACCTGGGATCTCCTAAAAGGGTGTCTGTGAATTCCGGATTCCGGACCTCGACCCGTCCAACTTCGGAGAGGAACTCAATTTCCAAAAGCGAGACCGGGGAGACTCCCCAGGGTTGGTAGCGCTCGATCCACGGAAATGAGGAGAGACGGTCTGAGCCGGTGACGATCCAGAGAAGGAAATGGGTGTCCAGGATCGTCGTCATGACCCCCTCTCACCGGTCCGTGCCACGACACCCTGCTCGGCACCCGTCCATTCCCATCCCCACAGATCTGCTTCTTCGACGTGAGCAACCCGGATCAACCCCTCATAGCTGGGCACCTTCGCCGCAGCTTCTCCCTCGGAAGACTGCTGCCGGTGCAGCACCAGGCGGGTCCCCTCCCGATCAATGATGATGACCTCACCGCCGGCCGCTTCATCGAGCAACCGGAACCAGTTCTTTCTCGCTTCTGTGGCCGTGATGTGTTTCACCTGTACAGTGTACACCTATCTGTGCCCCGACGCTGCCAGGGGTCCTACTCCAACCAGCCCCTGCTTTGAAAGACCACTACAGATACGTCTCCACCTTTCCCTTCGCCTTCAGCGCCTGGACCTGCGCCTCGAGCTGCTTTTGCGCCTGCTGCTGCCGCAGCATCTGCACGATCTGGCCCTTGGCCTGCTCGAAGGGGACCTGGGACTCGGGGATGCGCTCGAGGAGCTGAATGATGTGGTAGCCGAACTGGCTCTGGACGACCCCGCTCAGGTCGTTCGGCTTCTGGAGCGCAAAGGCGGCCTGTTCGAACGGGGGCACGGTCTCGCCGCGGCCCATCGGGGGGAGCTCGCCGCCGCGGGCCTTGGAGCCGGGGTCGTCCGAATTCTCCTGCGCCAGCTTGGCGAAGTCCTCTCCTCCCTTGATCCGGGCGAGGAGCGAGTCCGCCTTCTCCCGGGCCTTCTGCTTATCCGCCTCCGGCGCGTTCTCGTCGACCCGGATGAGGATGTGGCGCAGGCGGAGGCGCTCGGGCTCCTTCATCCGGGCCTGGTTCTGGTCATAGAAGGTCTTCGCCTGTTGATCGGTCACCGAGACCTTGTCGAACACCCGGCTCTGGACGTACTTTTCGACGGTGAGCTGCGTCTGGGCCTGGGTGCGGAGGGCCTGCTCGGTGAGCCCCTGGGAGGCCAGGGCCTGCTGGAAGGCCTCCGGATTCGGGAACCGGCTCTTGAGCTCCGCAACCTTCTGGTCGATCTCCTTCGCATCGGCCTGGATGCCCTGGGCCTTGGCCTCCTGCAGGAAGAGGGAGCGGGCGATCATGCCGTTGAGCACGTCGCGGTAGAACGACGCCGGAGGAGCGCCCTGGGGGAGCCGCCCGCTCTGGGCGAGCTGCATCTGGGCCTCCTGCACGCTGCGCAGCAGCTCCTCTTTCTTGATCTCCTGGCCGTTCACCTTGGCGACGACCGCGGGCATCTGGTCTGGGGAGATGGGCTTCTCCTGGGCGGCGGCGCCCGGCTGCCCCGGCGCCCCAGGGGTGGACGAAGGAGATCCGGGAGCCTGGGCCTGCCCCTCCTGGGCAGCCTGCTCCTCTCCGGTGGTCGCGCCCTCTTCGGGGCTGGTGGTCTCCTTGGCGCAGCCGGCGAGCCCGGTCAGCAGGGCAGCCAGGGACAGCGACAGGAACAGCGTGCTCTTCTTGGTCATGACTGGGTTCCTTGGGAGGTGGGAGGTCGCGGATCACCGCCAGAGTCGGTGCAGTTTAGCAGAGAGCGGGCGTCCGTTACCCCTCCCCAGGTAACCAGAGGCTCGTGGCCTTTATTCGCTCCGGGCGACCCTCGGCTATACTCCCCACGACGGCGCGCACGCCGCTCGACTCGCCTCTGTGTGCTGAAAGGAGCCTCACAGGATGGCCGTCAAGGACCAGGAGCCGACGATTCTGACCGGGGAGACAACGACCGCTCCCGCGGAGACCGTGTATAAGGATGACGCCCTCGAGACCATGGCCGAGGCGCGTCAGCGCTGGGAGAAGGAGCGGGCCAGGGCCGAGGCCAAGGTCCCCTTCTGGAAGAAGGACTTCACCACCGTCTCCGGTATGGAGGTTCCCCACCTCGTCACCGCCGACCAGGTGGCCGACATCGACCCGGTCGAGACCCTCGGCATCCCCGGCGAGTTCCCGTACACGCGGGGCATCCATCCCACGGGCTACCGCGGCAAGCTCTGGACCATGCGCCAGTTCGCCGGCTTCGGCACGGCGGCAGACACCAACCAGCGCTTCAAGTACCTCCTCTCCCAGGGCCAGACCGGCCTCTCCGTGGCCTTCCACCTGCCCACCCTCTACGGCTACGACTCGGACCACGAGATGTCCAAGGGCGAGGTGGGCAAGTGCGGCGTGACCGTGGACACCCTGGCGGACATGGAGGTCCTCTTCGACGGCATTCCCCTGGGCGAGGTCACCACCTCGATGACCATCAACTCCACCGCTCCGATCCTTTTCGCCATGTACCTCGCGGTGGCGGAGAAGCAGGGGGTGGACATCCACAAGCACGTGGCAGGCACGCTCCAGAACGACATTCTCAAGGAGTACA
Organism: Thermoanaerobaculia bacterium; assembly: GCA_035633875.1. Taxonomy (GTDB): domain Bacteria; phylum Acidobacteriota; class Thermoanaerobaculia; order Multivoradales; family UBA5704; genus DATARR01. The sequence continues at coordinate 22,043 of DASQEB010000455.1, read as the reverse complement.
TCGCCCAGAAGGAGTACATCTATCCGCCGCGGCCGTCCATGCGGCTCATCACCGACCAGTTCGCCTTCGCGGCCAAGCACGTGCCGCGCTGGAACACCATCTCCATCTCCGGCTACCACATCCGCGAGGCCGGCTCCACGGCCCTCCAGGAGCTCGCCTTCACGTTGCGGGACGGCATGGAGTACGTCCAGTACGGCGTCGACGCTGGCCTCGACGTGGACGAGTTCGCGCCCCGGCTCTCCTTCTTCTTCAACAGCCACAACGACTTCTTCGAGGAGATCGCCAAGTTCCGCGCCGCCCGGCAGATCTGGGCCCGGGTGATGCGCGAGCGCTACGGCGCCAAGAGCCCCCGCTCCTGGATGCTCCGCTTCCACACTCAGACCGCCGGCTGCTCGCTGACCGCCCAGCAGCCGATCAACAACGTGGTGCGTACCACCGTCCAGGCCCTCGCCGCGGTGATCGGCGGCACCCAGTCGCTCCACACCAACGCGCTCGACGAGACCCTGGCCCTGCCCACTGAAGCCAACGCCCGCACGGCCCTGCGGACGCAGCAGATCCTCGCCCATGAGTCCGGCGTCATCAACACGATCGATCCGCTCGGCGGCGCGTACTTCGTCGAGGAGATGACCCGAAGGATGGTGGACGGCTCCTTCGACTACTTCCGCAGGATCGACGACTTCGGCGGCATGGTCGAGGCCATCGAGGCCGGCTTCCCCCAGCGGGAGATCATGGACGCCGCCTTCGCCTATCAGCGGGCCTTCGAGACGCAGGAGAAGATCATCGTCGGCCTCAACGCCTTCCAGGTCACGGACGAGGAGCCCATCGAGATCCTCTACATCTCGGACGACCTCGCCGACAAGCAGATCGCTTTCATGAACGCGGTCAAGGACCGTCGCGACAAGGGCGAGGTGGCCCGCACCCTGGACGCCCTGAAGCGCGGGGCCGCGGGCAGCGAGAACACCATGCCTCTCATCCTCGACTGCGTGAAGGCCTACTGCACCGTGGGCGAGATCAGCGACGCCCTGCGCGACACGTTCGGCACCTACGAGGAGCCCGCGGTCTTCTGAGCGAGAGCGCGATGGGGCTCCTGGCACAGACCCGGCAGTTTCTCCTCTACACCCTTTGGGCGGACCGGGCCGTCCTCGACGCGATCCGTCCGGTCCCCCCGGAGGACCTCGCCCGGGAGGCCGGCGTGAGCTTCGGCTCGCTCTTGGGCACGCTGGTCCACGTCCTGGGCTCCGAGCGGCTGTGGCTCTCCCGCTTCACCGGGGCTGCCATGCCCCACCGGCCCACCGTCGAGGAGCTCCCGAACTTTCTCTCTCTCGCCATGGCCTGGGAGGAGACCGCCGCTGAGCTGGGAGCCTTCCTCGCCTCCCTGGCCGAGGACCAGCTCGCGGCCGAGATCACCTGGACCAGCACCGAGGGAACGACCCATACCGCCCCTCTTTGGCAGCCCGTGGTCCACATGGTGAACCATGCGACCTACCACCGCGGACAAGTCGTTTCCCTCCTGCGCCAGCTCGGCTACCAGCCGCCCACGACGGACATGATCTGGTTCTTCCTCAAGTGAAGCGCTCCGTCCTTCCCATTCTTCTGGCGGCCGCCCTGGGCCTGCTGCCGTTCGCGGGCGAGGGCCGATCCCGCTCCGGAAAGGAGGGCTGCTGGAGCCGGACCTCTCCGGCCGTCAACCAGTGTCATATCTTCGAGGGGGAGATCAACAAGCGGGGCAAGCCCGTGGGGTTCCACTCCCGGCCGGGCGGCAGGAACCCGCCGGACGCCCGGGTGGTGAGGATCCTTGACGGCCCGAACCGATTGGGAGTGTACGTGGCTCGGGTCGAGATCCAGGATCGGGAGAAGACGTCCTCCCTCTTTCCGGACTCGATGGACCGCGCCGCCGTCCTCCAGGCCGTCCTCCGTGCCTACAGGGACCGCACCACGGGAGATTCCATCAAGTTCCGCGGACCCTCGGGCCGCGGCTTCACCATCGAGGGATATCTCCTGAACGACGGGCGGATCAACACGGCCTACCCGATCTACACCGATTGACGGGAGGGGATCGATGCAGCTCCAGTTCTATTGGGACGCCGTCGGGGATCCGCGCGCCCATTGCGACCCTCCCGGCCGGCCCCTGGCCGAGTTCCTGGAAAGCGACATCCAGGGGAGCACCGCCACGGCCCGCGAGGTCCTGCGCGCCCTCGATTGGATCGAGGCCGGCGACCGCGACCACTGGGAGATGACCGGCAACATCCACACCCTCGCCCTCTCGCCTGAGGGGGCCTCCCTCCAGAACGAGCACGAAGAGGACTCCGAGCCCTATGAGCTTCCTCTCTCCCAATTCCGCCAGGCGCTGACGGACTGGGTTTCGTTCTTGGAGGAGGGGCGGGGGAGCTGAGCCGCCCCCTCAACTCGGCAGATGCGGGACGTGGTCGAAGCTCGGCAGGCCTCCGGGGCCGGCCATGAGCAGCAGGAGCACGCTTTCGAGCTCGCGGAGATGGGACGTCTCCATCAGGACCTGCCGCTCGGCCGAGGAGAGGGGGAGGGCGTGGGCGATGGCGGTGACGATCTCCGTCCCGGCCATGCCCTCCATGATCGAGAGGTCGAACTCGGTGTGGTGGGTCTCGATGCGCTGCCGGACGAGCTCCCGCAGCATCGAGAACTGCAGATCGCTCTCGATCTCGTCGAAGTCGTTCAGGAACTCCGAATAATCCACCAGCGCCTGGAGGTAGCCGTGCTCGCCCGGCAGCACCCGGACGATGCGGAACCGCACCACGCCCGCGGCGAGCACCAGGAGCTCGCCTTCGTCGTCCTCGCTCGTCTCGCCGATCCGGCCGAGGCAGCCCACCGTGTAGAGCTCGGGGTCCGAGCCGGACCGGCCCAGGCGTCCGTCCGCTTCCATGGGTTGAAGGATTCCCACGTAGCCATCCGCCGCGAGGGCGTCCTCCACGAGCTGGACGTACCGGGGCTCGGCGGCCACGAAAGGAACGACCGTTCCCGGAAGCAGGAGGGGCGCCTCCAGCGGGAACACCGGAACGATGGACGGCAGATCCTGAATCTTCATTCGCTGATCCTTATGATCCCAGACCCGAGGCCCGCTGGCAATAGACTTTCCGCTGTTTCCTTCGTCTCGTTTTCTCAGTGCCCGCTTTGCGCCGCAGGGGGACACCCGATTCCCAGCGCCTCCCGGACCGCCGCGACATAGCGTTCGTCCGGCGGCGACGAGAGCCACCCTTTGCGGAAGATCTTCCGGCCGTCCACCCACACCGTCAGCTCGCCGAGCCAGCCCCGGACCAGCTCCGCCTCGACTCCCAACTCACCTCTGACCCTGTCCGCCACCCGGGCGGCCTGCTCGCGGTACGACGTTCAGACCGGGCAATGGCGGATCGCGATTCTCGGCATGCAACTCTCCTTACAGGAGAGTACGTCGAACCCGTCCCAGAGTTTGCGTCCTTTCCCGGACAGTCTCCCGGGAAGGACGAGGAACGGGACGGACGGGGTAAGCTCATCAGAGAATAGCGGAAACGCCGGCACATCGGACGGGCGATCCAGACAGCCGTCCCGGGGGACATACCGGAGTGGAGCCATGCACCGACTTCTTCATCAGCTACACCCCCTAAACAACCTGGGTTCTCTTTTGTTTGGAAGAGGAGACTATGCCGGGGCACGTGGTTATAGTCAGGGAGATTATGTCGGCGCGCGTGTTTGACTACGAGCGAACGTTGGCGATTTTTGAGAAGCGGCTTGGGCCTGACCACCCCGACACGAAAACTGTACGAGACAACCTGGCCTCGCTGAGCAAGGATGAATGATCACTCGCATCTTCAGCCCCGGAACGGGGCGACATTTGAGTAGCCTGGCGGCGTGAGCCCCAGGAAGCGAGCCCCGCCCTCTGCGAGGGTTGGATGGAACGACTTCAGCCTGGACCGCGCTTCCCGGAAGACCTCCTCGGAATCCTGGGCGGTGACCTCGCCGCGCTGGAGCTCCTGATACCGGCGTTCAGCTTCCTCAGCCCAGACACGGAGCGTCTCGTCCAGGAGGGGAACCGCCTCGGGATTCCTTCTCTTTCAAGGGGGTTGTCATACGTTCTCGCGATACCTCCCTCTAGACAGCGGGCACCGAAGCGGATAATATCATCTCTGGATGCGGAAGACGCCAACCCTCCATTTGCAGGGAGCGTTCCTCCAGGAGACTAAAGAGAGTCCGGACATGAAGGGTACCGTCATCACCTCCATGGATGGGTCTGGCCACCTTGTCCTCCCAGAGGAAGTTCGGCGCGAAGCTGGGCTGAAGCCTGGGATGCCCATCAAGATCTCCTCCCGCGAGGGCCGCGTCGAGATCGAGCCTGTTGCAGAGGTCGAAGGCGAGCCCGCTCCACAGCAAGTCCAGATCGTTCCGAAAGGGAGGCTCTGGGTGGTGGAGCCGGTTGAGCCTGGAGAGCCGCTGACTGCCGAGATCGTCCGTCAGACCCAGGACTGGATCCGAGACCGCGGACTCGAGGACTGATTGCCGCGAACAGCGATCGACACGAGCGTGATCGTAGCCGCTCACGTTGTTCGGCACGATCACCACGGGGTGGCTTTCCACGCTCTGGAGAGGACTCTGGAGGTGGAGGAGAGGATTATTCTACCGATGCCTTCCCTGGTGAAGGCGTATTCTGTCCTGACGAGGTTTCCTGCTCCGTATCGGCTGAGCCCGTCAGACGCTTTTCGAGTCCTCAAGAATTCCTTACAGGGCGTTTCGCAGATCGCTGCTCTTTCAGATCAGGAGGCTTGGCCCTTCTTCGCCGATCTGTCGAGAAATCAGTTCACGGGGCGCGACACTTACGATTCTCAGATCATCGCCTGTGCCGTCAAAGCCGGTGCAAAGCGGATCCTCACCCTGAATTCACGCGACTTCCAGCGGTTGAAACCGGAAGGGGTAGAGATCGTCAACCCTCGTTTAACGTCTTCGTGAATCTGTTGGCGTAAGTAGGCCGGCAAGGATGCCGGCGCTCCCAGGGAAAAGCCCGGCCTCGCGGCCGGGCTTTTCACATCCACGAAGGTGGGGCGAGGCCCTACACCCCCACCGCCACCTCCGCCTCCTTGGGATTCTCGATCCGCACGGCAAGCTGCCCGCCTTCCACATCCACCCGCACCACCGACCCCACGGTGACCTCGCCGGCCACGAGGGCGCGGCCGATCCTGGACTCCAACTCGTGCTGGAGGAACCGCTTGAGGGGCCGGGCGCCGTAGACCGGGTCGTAGCCGCGACGGGCCACGTACTGCCGGGCGGCCTCGGTGAGCTCCAGACGGACGCCGCGATCGGTCAAGCGGCGGCGCAGGTCTTCGGTCTGGAGGTCGACGATCTTTTCGATCTCCTCCAGCCGCAGGGGCTTGAAGAGGACGATGTCGTCGACCCGGTTGAGGAACTCGGGCCGGAAGTGGGTCCGCAGCTCGCGCATCACGGCATCGCGGGCCGGCTCGGTGATCTCACCCGTCGGCGTCACCCCTTCGAGCAGGTGGTGGGAGCCGATGTTCGAGGTCATGATGATCACGGTGTTCTTGAAGTCCACCGTGTGACCCTGAGAATCGGTCACCCGCCCGTCGTCGAGGATCTGGAGGAGCACGTTGAACACGTCGTTGTGCGCCTTTTCGATCTCATCGAAGAGGAGGACGGAGTAGGGCTTCCTCCGCACGGCCTCGGTGAGCTGGCCGCCCTCCTCGTAGCCGACGTAGCCCGGAGGGGCGCCGATCAGCCGCGAAACGGTGTGGCGCTCCATGTACTCGCTCATGTCGATGCGGACGATGTTCTCCTCCGAATCGAAGAGCGTCTGCGCCAGGGTCTTGGCGAGCTCGGTCTTGCCCACGCCGGTCGGCCCCAGGAAGATGAAGGAGCCGATGGGGCGGCGCGGGTCCTTGATGCCGGCCCGGGCGCGGATGACGGCGTCGGCCACGAGCTTGACGGCCTCGTCCTGGCCCACCACGCGCTCGTGGAGGATGTCCTCCATGCGCAGGAGCTTCTCGCGCTCGCCTTCGACCAGGCGGGTCACCGGGATGCCGGTCCAGCGGGAGACGATCTCCGCCACCTCGTCCTCGGTCACCTCCTCGCGGAGGAGCTTGCCGCCCGTGGTCTGCTGCTGGGCGAGCATGGACTCCTTCTCCCTGAGCTGGGCTTCGAGCTGCGGGAGCTTGCCATAGCGCAGCTCGGCGCTCTTGTTGAGGTCGTACTGCCGCTCGGCCGCCTCGATCTCCTGGCGCACCTTTTCGATCTGCTCGCGCAAGGTCCGGATCTCGTTGATGGACGCCTTCTCGGCCTCCCACTGGGCGCGCATGGCGTCCGCCTGGCTTTTCAGGTCGGCCAGCTCGCGGCGGAGGTCCTCCAGCCGGTCCTGGCTCGCCTTGTCCTTTTCCTTCTTGAGCGCGGCCTCTTCGATCTCGAGCTGCATCACGCGGCGGGTGATCTCGTCCAGCTCCTGGGGCATGGAGTCGATCTCGGTGCGGAGCATGGCCGCGGCCTCGTCGATGAGGTCGATGGCCTTGTCCGGCAGGAACCGGTCGGTGATGTAGCGGTTCGAAAGGACCGCGGCGCCCACCAGGGCGTTGTCCTGGATGCGCACGCCGTGGTGCACCTCGAAGCGCTCGCGCAGGCCGCGGAGGATGGAGACGGTGTCCTCGACCGTGGGCGGGTCCACCGTCACGGGCTGGAAGCGCCGCTCCAGGGCCGCGTCCTTTTCGATGTGCTTTCTGTACTCGTCGAGCGTCGTGGCGCCGATGCAGTGGAGCTCTCCCCGGGCGAGCATGGGTTTCAGCATGTTGCCCGCGTCGGTCGAGCCCTCGGTCTTGCCGGCGCCCACGATGGTGTGGAGCTCGTCGATGAAGAGGAGGATCCTCCCCTCGCTCTGCTTGACCTCGTTGAGCACGGCCTTTAGGCGCTCCTCGAACTCGCCCCGGTACTTGGCGCCCGCGAGCAGCGCGCCCATGTCGAGCGAGAAGATGGCGCGGTCCTTGAGCCACTCGGGCACGTCGCCGCGGACGATCCGCTGGGCGAGGCCCTCGACGATGGCGGTCTTGCCCACGCCGGGCTCGCCGATCAGCACCGGGTTGTTCTTGGTCTTTCGCGACAGGATGCGGACGACCCGCCGGATCTCGGCGTCGCGGCCGATGACCGGATCGAGCTTGTTGCGCCGCGCCTGGGCGACGAGGTCCACGCCGTACTTCTCCAGGGCCTCGTAGGCCACCTCCGGCATGGCGCTCGTCACCCGCTGGTTGCCCCGCACGGCGGTCAGAGCCGCGAGGAACGAGTTGCGGGTGATGTTGAAGCTCGCGAACAGCCGGCCGAGGGGGGTGTTGGGGCCCTCCTCGATCATGGCGAGGAGGAGGTGCTCGACCGAGACGTACTCGTCCTTGAGCCGCTTCGCCTCATCCTCGGCGCGGATCAAAATCTGCTGGAGCCGCTGGGTCAGATAGATCTTGCCCGCCTCGGCGCCGGGTCCGGAGACCTTGGGCCGGCGGGAGAGCTCGCGCTCGACCTCGGCTTTCAAGGCCTCGGTCGGGGCCTCCATGCGGGCGAGCAGGCGAGGGACGAGGCCCTCGGGCTGCTCCAGCAGCGCGAGGAGCAGGTGCTCGCCGTCCACCTCCTGGTGGCCGTAGCGGAGCGCTTTGGTCTGGGCACTCTGGAGCGCCTCTTGAGATTTCTGTGTCAGTCGATTGATGTCCATTTTTTACCTCTTCCCTCGAATGTACTGCTTACACCTCTGCCGCCTCCCGCGCCCGGAACGACGAGGCCTCTGCGAGCTGCTCATAGAGCTCCCGCTCGCGGTCGGTCAGCCGTTCGGGGACGACGATCCGGATCTCGGCGTAGAGATCGCCCTTGCTGCCGCCGGACTGGGAAAGGCCCCGTCCGCGCAGGCGGATCTTGCGTCCCGAAGACGAGCCCGCCGGGACCCGGATGCGCACCGGGCCGGTGGGGGTGTCGACCTCGGCCTCGCCCCCGAGGGCGGCCTCCCAGGGGGAGACCGGCACGGCGGTGTGGATGTCCGAGCCCTCGACCTTGAAGCGCGGGTCGGGCGCGATCTCGATCTTCAGATAGAGATCGCCCGCGCCGCCGCCCATCCCGGCAGACCCCTGGCCGGAAAGCCGAATCTTTTGACCTGGCCGCACGCCCTCGGGGATCTTCACGGAGAGCGTCTTGCGCTGGCCCGTGTTGGGGTCCGACAGGGTGATTTCCCGCGTGCCGCCCCGGATCGCCTCTTCGAGCGAGAGCGTGATCACCGCCTCGGTGTCCCCGCCGCCGCGCGTGCCGAATCCGGCCCCGGCGCCGCCGGGGCCCCCCGGTCCCCAGGTGGCGGTGCGCCGACGACCGCCGGGGCCGCCGCTGCCGAAGAGCATCTCGAAGAAGTCGCTGAAACCCTCGGCGCTGCCGCCTCCGCCGGAGAACCCGCTGAAGTCGCCGAAGTCGAATCCGCCGCCGCCGAAGTCGTAGTGGGCTCCCCCTCCTCCCCAGCCCGGCGGCGGGCTGCCCACGCGGTTCCAGTTGGCTCCGAATTGGTCGTACTTCTTGCGCTTGTCCGGGTCCTTCAGGACCTCGTAGGCCTCGCCGACGTCCTTGAACTTGACCTCGGCCTGCGGGTCCTTGTTCACGTCCGGGTGGTACTTGCGCGCGAGCTTCCGGTACGCCTTCTGGATGTCATCCTGCGAGGCGTCCTTCTTGACCCCCAGGGTCGCGTAGTAGTCCTTGTATTCCAATGGAAATCTCTCCTCTCCCGTCGAACGCGTCCCGGACCGGGGGGATCTCGCGTTCATCCCCGGAGCGGGTCCCGAGCACTGTCTCCTGCGAAATTTGAGCCTGCGCTTCGAGGTTTGAGTGCCCAGCACTCACATTGTAGAACTTTGACGGGGGATTTTCCATTCCCTCGGTCCCGGGAGGCACTCTGGACGGCCGGAACAGCCTCCGCGGGGGCCTCCCGGCCTTTCGAGCGGCTCTTGCCGCGGCGTAAGCCGCCAAAAACGGCGTGAAGCGGCTTTCGACGAGCCGGAAGCCACTAAAAAATTCGCTGAAGCAGCTTCCGGCCATTTTTAGCGGCTTTTGCCGTGACAGAAGCGGCTAAAAACGGCGTGAAGCGGCTTCTGACGTGCCAGAGGCCGCTAAAAACTGGCTGAAGCAGCTTCCGGGCGATTTTTAGCGGCTTTTGCCGTGGCAGAAGCGGCTAAAAACCGCTTGAAGCGGCTTCTGGCGGGTTGAAAGCCGCTCAAAACGGCTTTGCAGCGGTTTGCAACGTCGTATACCGCCCCGGCCGTGCCTGGAAGATCTCGGTCCGTCCATCCGGCCAGACCACCCGGACGCTCGCGATCCCTGAGGACTGCCCCAGCCCAAAGAGCAGCCGCGGATCGCTCGCCGTGAGATAGCTGCCGTCCGTGCGAACGCGGCGCCAGAGGGTGGGGGCTCCGGGGCGCAGGACCCCCACCCAGGCGCCGAGGGCGTCGCGGCCTTGGGCTCCGATCAGCCGCAGACCGAGCCAGGAGCGGGATGAGCCGGTCTGGTTGAGCAGCAGGCGCACCGGGCCGCCGTTGTTGGTCACCAGGGCGTCGGTGTCGCCGTCGTTGTCCACGTCACCGGTGGCGAGGCCGCGGCCCACTTCCTCCAGGGCGAAGACGGGGCCGGCCGTGGCCGAGATCTCCTCGAAGCGGGCGTCCCCGCGGTTGCGGTAGAGCTGCCTGGGCATGTCGAGGGGGCGGGGGTCGTACATCGCGGCCATGGTGGGGACCTTTTCCACGCCGCCGTTGACCGTCATCAGGTCCAGCCAGCCGTCGTTGTCGATATCGAGCCAGGCCGCGCCGAACCCGGTGTTCTCCCAGCTCGGCGATGCCAGACGGCTCGGCCCCGAGGCGTCCGCGAAGAGGAGGCCGCCTTCGTTGCGGTAGAAGGAGCTCATCTCCAGGGCGAGGTTGGTGACCAGGAGGTCCTCGTCGCCGTCGGCGTCCACGTCCCCGGCGGCGAGGCCCATGCCGGCCTTGGGCTTGCCGTCGCCGTCAACGGCGCAGCCGGCGTCAAAGGCCCGGTTGACGAAGGTGCCGTTCCGCTGGTTGATCCACAGGACGTTGGGCATGCCGTCGTTGGAGACGTAGAGGTCGGGCCAGCCGTCGGCGTCGAAATCGCCGGTGACCACGCCGAGGCCCCGGCCGGTCTCGGTCAGGATGCCGGCGGCGGCGCTCGCGTCCTCGAAGGTGCCGTCGCCGCGGTTCCTGAGGAGCCGGTCGGGCACGGGGGCGAAGTCGTGGGGCGCGCAGTAGTCCGGCTCGCCGGTCATGGCCTGGCAGCGCTTGTTGGCGGCGACGTCGAACTGGACGTAGCGCACCACGTAGAGGTCGAGCCAGCCGTCCCGGTCGTAGTCGAACAAGGCGGCGGAGGCGGTCCAGAGGGCGTCGGCCGTGCCGGTCTCGTCCGTCGCGTCGCGAAAGGTGCCGTCGCGGTTGTTGCGGAGCATCTGGCTGCCGCCGTGGCCGGTCACGTAGAGGTCCGTCCACCCGTCGTTGTCGATGTCTCCTGCCGCGGCCCCCATGCCGTAGCCGCGGGCCGGGGGGAGGCCGTCCACGGGCGTGAAGCGGAGACGGCGGGTCTCGGCGAGCTGGTTGCGGTAGAGGCGGTGCCCCGGCGACCGGGGCGGGCGCTAGGCCGGATCGAGCGAGCGCCCCTGGACGAGGAAGACGTCCAGGTCGCCGTCGTTGTCGACATCGAAGAGAGCCCCTCCGGCTCCCATGATCTCGGAGTAGTAGAGCTTGCCGGTGCTGCCGTTGAAGTGGGTGAAGTTGAGCCCGGTCTCGGCAGCCCGGTCGACGAAGAGGGCGCGTCCCTGGACCTCTCCCTCGGCCGGGCCGCCGCCGCAGCCGGCGAGGCCGAGGGCCGCGACCGCCGCCAGGAGGAGCCTCAGGGTTGCCATCGGAACGTCTTCCTGGCGATGGGGAAGGCCACCGCGGCGATCCCCAGGAGGATGGCCAGAGAATGGGAGTGATCGCTCAGGGGATCTCCCACCCAGACGGCGGTGAGCGTGTCCACCAGGTGGCTGAGCGGCACCCAGTCGGTGAGCTCCTTGAGCCAGGGAGGGAACTGCCGGCGGGGAATGGCGGCGCCGGAGGTGAAGAGCATCAGGAAGAAGAGGACGCTCCCCACGGCCTGGGTCGTGCGCGAGCCGCCGCAGAGGCCCACCAGGGCGAAGCCCACGGTGAACAGAGCGAGGGTGCCGACGACGACCACCACCAGGATCAGGGCGGGGTTGCCCACGAAGCGGAGCCCGAAGACCAGATTCGCCACCCCGATGATCAGGCCCGAGACGAAGAGGAGGAGGGCGAACTGGACGGCGGTGTGGGCGGCGAAGACCTTGCCGAGCGACAGGGGGCTCGCCCGGTACCTCTTGAGGACTCCCTGCTCGCGGTATTCGGAGAGCGCGATCGGCAGCCCCATGAGCCCCAGGAAGGCCACCACCATGGCGATCAGGGCGGGCACATAGAGGTCGATGACGCGGAAGCCCGGCATGGCGGGCACGCGGCCGAAGAGGGTGCCGAACAGCAGCAGGGGCAGGAAGGGGAAGACCACCGTGAAGAACACGGCCACGGGCTCGCGCAGGAAGAGCCTGCCTTCGATGCGGATGAGCTCCCAGAGGGCTTTCATGCGGCGACTCCTCCTTCTTTGCGATAGCCGCGGCCGGTGAGGATCAGGTAGAGATCCTCCAGGTTCGCCGGGCGCGAGGAGACGTCCTCGACGCCGTGGGTGCGGAGGAGCTGGAAGACGTCGGTGGGGAAGCCGGCTCCGTCGCCGAAGGCGTAGACGCGGTCCTCCAGGACCTCGACCCGGGTGACGGCCGGATGGGCGGCGAGGGCGGCGGGGTCGAAACCGTTGCCGGGCCGGCGGGCGGCGATCCGCACGCCGAGCCGGTGGCCGGCGATCAGGCGGGACGGGGGTCCGAGGGCCACCACCCGGCCCTGGTCGATCACGCAGACCACGTCGCAGCTCTCCTCCGCCTCCAGCAGATCGTGGGTGGTGAGGACGATGGTGAGCCCCTCGTCCCGATAGCGCCGGAGGACGTCCCAGAAGTTGAGGCGCGACTGGGGATCGAGCCCGGTCGTCGGCTCGTCGAGGAGGACGATGCGGGGCCTCCCCACCAGGGCCAGGGCGGTGAGGAGCTTGCGCTTGTGGCCGCCGGAGAGCTTGCCGTACCAGGTCTTCGCCTGGTCCTCCAGGCCGAATTCGCGCAGCAGCCGGTCCGGGGGAAGCGGGCTCGCGAAGAAGCTCCCGAAGAGGCGGAGCGCTTCCCGGGCTCCGATCCGGCTGTAGAGGCTGTTCTCCTGGAGCTGGACCCCGAGGCTGCGGTAGAGCACGAAGCGGCTCCGCACCGGGTCGAGGCCGAGCACGCGCACCTGGCCCGCATCCGGGGAGCGCAGCCCCTCGATGCACTCGATCGTGGTGGTCTTGCCGGCTCCGTTCGGCCCGACGAGACCGAAGATGGCCCCCGGCTCGACGGCGAAGCTCACGTCTTCCACCGCCCGCACAGGTCCGTAGGATTTCTTCAGGTGGACGACGTCCACGGCAGGTTTCATCGCTCGTCACCTCCCGTTTTCGAGGCTCTCCCGGAACTTGGCGAGAACGTGCTCGCGATCGATCACCCGTCCGCTCTTGACCACGGCATGGATCTCCATGGTGTTCGCGATGTCGATGGTGGGGTCCCCGTCGAGCAGCAGGAGGTCGGCCAGGGCGCCGGCGCGGACGCGGCCCAGGTCGTCCCGGCGGAGGAGGTCGGCCGGGCCCGAGGTGGCGCTGGCGAGGACGGCCTCGGGTGGCATCCCTCCCTGGACGAGGAGCGCCATCTCCTGATGGAGGCTGAACCCGGGGACGATCGAGGGGTTGGGCGCGTCCGTGCCCGCCGCCAGGGGCACGCCCGCGGCGTGGAGACGGGAGACGACGGCCCGCAGGTGGCGGAGGCCCTCGTCGATCTCCGCCTTCTCCGCCTTGCTCGGTTTGGGCACGGGGATGTAGCGCTCGAAGAGCTTGCGCCCGATGGCCATGCCGAGGCTCCCCCGCAGCCGCTTGAAGTGCTGGTGGTAGGGCATGACTGCCACCATGTAGTCGAGGTACGGCTCGTTGACCATCGCGTCCATGTCGCACCACCGGTGGGTGACCAGGAGGGTGGGGCAGACGAAGGTCCCCCGCCCGGCGAGCTCGGAGGCGAGGGCCGCGACCTCGGGGGAGTCGGGGTCCACGCGGGCCCAGAGGCGGGCGCGTCCCTGCGGGCCGGAGAAGGCCGCCGGGTCGAGACCGGGGAAGGAGCGCTCGTCGAACAGGTTCATGGCGTGCTCCAGGCTGCGCACGCCCAGGCGGCTGGCCTCGAGAGCCGTGGTGGCGCGCACGTCGGCGGCCACGTCCACTCCGCGCTCGCGCGCGGCGTCCACGATCGTTCCCAGGATGTTCGGGGGAACGTTGCGGTAGGACTTGACGAAGTCCATGCCTTCGAGATGGAGCAGCTCCACCTCGCGCCGCGCCACGGCCGGGTCCCGCACGATGCGGGAAAAGGGCCACACGAGTGGCGGGATGTCGAGGAGGGGCCCGGCGGCAAAGACGCGCGGACCGCCGAACCGGTCGCCCCAGTCGCGCACGTAGCGGATCGTCTCGATGGCGTTGCCCGTGTCCCGCACGGTGGTGATCCCGTTCAAGATCAGCAGGCGCAGGAAGTCCTTGACCGGCTTGAACGGCACCCCCGCCGGGGAGCCTTCGACGTAGCCCGCGATGTGGACGTGGCTGTCGATCAGGCCGGGCATGGCGAACCGGCAACGGAGCCGCTCGGCGCCGTCGACGGCGGGCCGCGGGCCGGTTCCGTTCACGACCGCCGTGACGCGGTCGCCTTCGACCGTCACGCGGGCCGGACCCGTCACCCGCGTGCCGTCGAACAGGCGTTCGCAGTCGATCACCAGGGTCATCGCCGCATCCTCCGCAGGGCGAGGATTTCGAAGGTGTAGTGGGAGACGACCGCGGCCACGAGGCTCCCGGTCCACAGGAAGAGCGCTCCCCAGATAAGGCCCGCGAGGGCCTTCAGGAGGATATTGCGCAGGCCGAAGTAGACATGGTTGAGCCCGAAGGCGGCGGACGACAGGAGCAGGGCCACGGGCTGGGAGAGTGAGAACGGCCCGGTGAAGACATGGATCAGATACCCGCGCCAGAGGAGCTCCTCCGCAAAGACGATGAACACGGAGACGAGGAGGAGGACGGAGAACGGCGTGCCCTGCTGCTGGTCCGCGAAGTCCTGCGAGCCCCCCTCGAGAGTGCGCTGGAGCCCCCTGGACTTGCGCGTAAGGCGACGGAGCAGCCGCGCCGTGAGGAGCTCGTTCGAGAAGAGCGCCCAGCCGAGGAGGACGCCCGCGGCCACGCTTGCGGCGAGGCTCGCCCACGGCCCCCAGCCTGCGATGCGCGGGACCGCGAGCCCGGTACCTGCGTACAGGCCCTGCCGGCCGATCACCGACAGGGCGACCGTGAACGGCACGGCCAGCAGGACGGGGTACAGAAAGAAGCTGGAGAGGTCCAGGGGGAGCCGGCCCCGGCCCACGCCGTTGGCCACCGCGAACAGGCTGCCGAAGCCCACGGCGAGCAGGAGAGGAAAGCAGACGATGAGGAGGAAGGCTGCCATGGTCTCCTCCTCACTCCGGGCTGTCCGGCTCCGCCGGAAGGTCGTGGACGGGGCCCGGCTCCCAAGGCTTGCGGCCGACCGCGAGCAGGAGAGCCACGAATTCGTCGCGGCCGTCCACCTGGAGGAGATCGTGGATCGCCTCGTCATGGTATCCCGCGACGATGCAGGAGCGCAGCCGCAGGGCCGAGGCCGCCAGGTGCAGCGTCTGGCTCACGATGCCGGCGTCCACGTGCACGAAGCGGTACCCCCGCCGGCCGTACTTCCAGTACACCTTGCGCATGTCGCAGGTCAGGAAGAGAACGACGCTCGCGGCGTCGATCCAGTCCTGGAACAGGCAGCTCCGCACCACCTTGCGCCGGACGTTGCCGCGGTCGAGGACCTCCAGGGCGTGGCCGCCGGGGTTGTAGTGATAGATCCCTTTTTCGAGCCCTTCCACGGCATTGACCGCCAGGTAGACCTCTACGGACTGGAGCCCGCCCGTGGAGGGCACGAAGCGGGACGGGAAGCCCCGGACGTTGTAGGCCAGGCTCCGCGAGCGGATGCCGTAGGAGCGGTGGAGCAGCGTGGCGAGCTCGCGCAGCGACAGCGGGCCTTTGGAGAAATCGCGGCGCGTGGCCCGCTTGGCGAGCACCTCCTCCAGCGGGAAGGGGAGCGGCAGGAGATCCGTGGGCAGCGCGATCCGCTCGCGGTCCGGGTACTCCTTGAGCACCGGCGGCGCTGTGTAGGCATTGATGTTCTGGAGGACGGTCATGTCGTCCCGTTCAAAATCGGCCTTCAGGAACTGGTGGACCAGCCAGACGTCGCTGATCGGCGCCCGTTCGCCGTCCGGTCCGCGCTTGACCCGTTGGACCAGCCAGGCGAGGAGGTCCTGCTCCCCGGCGTCCAGGTCGGCGAGGGCGGCGGCGAGATCCGGGCTCAGGCGCGCGCCGGCGGGCGCCTCTTCCCACGAAGGGGAAGAGGGGGAATCGCGGGTCAGCGGGACGGTCATGACGGTCCTCCTCCGGAGAGAGCGAGAATCGCCAGGGTCGAGCGCTCCACGCCGTCGGCCAGGAGGAGACGATCGATCCGGGCGTCGTAGAAGTTCTGGGCCACGGCGAGCGGCAGGTGACTGCGCCGCGCGGCGGTCTCGAGGTGCCCCAGGAGGCGGCCGGCGTCGAGCAGGGTGTGGCGGTAGCCCCGGGGGCCGTAGAGCAGCATGTAGCGCCACGGGCAGGCCACCAGGAACAGGAGCGCCTCGGCGCGGGCGAGGGTAAGGTCCGAAAGGTCGAGCACCGCCTCGCGCAACGCCTCCATCTCGGGAGCCGAGATGCTCCGCTCCACCCAGAGGTGCTCGGTGCGCACGACCAGCCGGTACAGCCGCCCGCCATGGAGGACGAGCAGGTCGACGCTGTACAGGAGGTCGGAGGCCGTCCCCGGCTCGGTGAACGGGCGGAGCAGGGAGCGCAGTCCCTCGGGCAGATCGGCGAGGCCGATGCGGATGTGGTGCGCCTCGCCGGGCTCGACGACGTCCTCTTCCAGCGCGTAGGCGGTGGTGAAGAACCACTCCCGCGCCTCGTGGAGCTTGCGGTCGTCCTCGGGGACCGTGAGGGTGGAGGAGGGGACGAGCTTCGAATTTTCGTGGTAGAGCTCCGCGACGTGGCTGGTGGCACAGATGCGCCGGAGGAAATCCGACATGGTCGTGCGCTCGAGCTCGACGCTGTGGGGCGAGGGAATGATCAGCTCCTCGAAAAGCTGGCGCTCGCCGGGAGACCAGACCGATCCGTTGTCGTTCATGGCTCCTTCCTCCGCCTACATGAAGAGATGCCGGTAGCCGGGCCGGCTGGGCGCGCAGGCGGGGCAGCGGGGCAGCCGCAGCACCTCCTCGTAGTCCACCGAAAGCCGCTCGAAATCCACGCGGTTGCAGCGTCCGACCAGGAACGAGCGGCCGGAGACGAGGAAACGCAGGAGGGCCGTGGCCGCGAGACCGCTCGCCACGCCGAGGTAGGGCGGCAGGGCGAAATGCGAGCCGTCGAGCCGCCCTTCGTTCAGGGCCTCTTTGTAGACCAGATAGTCGTCCTTCATCATGCCGAGGGTCGCCTCGTGCTGGATCTCGAACTCGTTGTAGCAGCAGCTCTCTCCGGGAAGGTAGAGCGGGCCGACGAGGGCCTCGCTGCCGTCGATGAAGACGGAGATCCAGGGCCGTACAGCGTCGATCGCGACCGAGTTGGCGAGGTGCAGGATGCGCGCGGAGAAGACCTCGAGAGCGACCACCAGGACGTCGCACCGGCCGGCGACGTCCTGGAGGGCGGCCTCGCTGTCCACAGGCTGGACGAGGGTCTCGATGGCGCCGTAGCCCCGGGCCGCGAGGTGCTCGCGCAGGCACTCGACGTAGGGCCGGCCGGCGCGGACCGCGTCCGGGACGAGGTCGAAGTACACCCGGTCCAGGGCCTCGCGCTCGACGGTCCGGTCGTCGAGGGCGATCAGCCGGCCCACGCCGAGGCGGGCCAGCTCGGAGGCGATCCGCGAGCCGAGATAGCCCGCGCCGGCCACGGCCACGGTGCGCGAGGAGAGCGGCTGCGTGCCGCCGAGAATGAAGTCGAGATACAGCCGGGTGGGGTCCTCCCCGGGATCGACCAGCACCCCCTCGCGGCGCAGGTAGTCCACCAGTTGGATCGAATCCGGCAGATCCTTTTCCGCGAGAACGCCGCGCTCGGCGAGCTCCGTGAGCGACACCGCGGGCATGACGTTGCGGAGGATCCTGCCCAGGAGCCGGGTGCGGCCCTGATCCCGGATGTTCTTGGTGAAGCGTGAGCGCGACCCGTGTTTGACCACCACCTCGTCGTCGCCGCAGTGGATGATCGTCACATAGGGGTTGCGCGTGAACGGCCGTTCGAGCTCGGCCCGCGGGTTCTGTTTGTTGTCTTGCTCCATCGATCTGTCTCCGATCGGTGATCAGGATCTGCTCACCGGCCCCTCCGGGTGGACCGCTTCGACCGCGGCGGCCCTCCGGACCTCACCAGAGCGTCCGTCTGGAAGCCTCTAGAGCTCTTCGTTGTCGTGCTCGGTCATCGCCGCCGCCGCGTGGCAGTGGCACCAGCAGTGGCAGCAGCAGCAGCAGCAAGAGCACCAGCCGCCCGGTGCTACCACCACAGAGGGTGAGTCGTACTTCTCTTCGAAGCGGATGGAAGTGCTGAGCCTCACTGCCGTGCCTCCTTCCCGGCCCGGGCAGCCTGGACGGCCGCGCTGGCGACGGGAACCACCAGGTGGGTTTGAAGCTCGCCGTACGGAATGCTGTCCGGGATCGATTCGACCTGCTCGAACCTCTCGGCCGGTGCGTCCGCGGCGATCAGCCTTTGGGATTCGATGAAGCTGTACAGCTCGCTGTACGACGGGGTTGGGTCCGCCACGCCGCCCGGCTTGGTGATCGTGGCCACGGTGGACGCCGGCTTCTCCTTGACGTCCGTGGTCCCGAGACCATACACCGCAGCGGTGTTCCCCAACGTCCCCTGTCGCGCGAGCGCTGCATCGGTGACCGGAATCCGGATCTCGATGAGCTGGTCGCTGGGCCGGGCCGGGTGGTTGAGAAAGACGAACGTCCCGAAGCCCCCTGCCGGCGTGAAACCTTCACCGTCCCGGAGGGTCACCAGCTTGTGGAAGGTACCCACCGCGGTGTCAGGGGACCCCCGGTGGATGGTGTAGAGCACCACGACCCTCGGGGCGCTCGCCAGTCTGGGCGCCGTGCCCGACTGGGATGCGACCTCGGACACACCTACCAGGACGGTTATCAGGAGCGCCAGAGCCGAGAGCCCCAGCGCCGTGCTCCGAATTGTTTTTGGTTTCTTCATACACATCTCCTTCTGAAGATTGTGACTCCCACGACTGGCGCTATGGATACGGCATGGGGTCGGTGAGCAGCTCGTCGAATTCGAGAGGACGGGAGGCGAAGCCCAACTGGTGTGGAACCTCGTAATACCTCCGGTGACCGAACAGCGGCTTGGAATGGAGGTAGGGAGGTGAGAGCTCCGTGCTGTAGACCTTCATCAGCCGCACTTTCTTCAGTTGGGGTGGTGTGAAATCGAAGACGATCGGATCGATCCTGTGCCTTTTCAGGACCTCCAGGAGACGCTCGAATCGCGCGTCGGTCTCGGTCGAGGAGTCCGTCGCCAGAGAGGAGAGTGGCACCCGCGGGCCGCCGTAGCGATAGGTGTCCATCTTGCGGACGTTCTTGGGGTAGCCGTAGAAGGCGATGATCTTGAAGAAGATGTCGATCTGGCTGACCGGGATGTCCTCGTCCACGTCGAAGATCCGGCGCACGCCGTAGGCGAAGTGGCGGTGCGGAGCGTTCTGGGCGAGGCGCAGGCTGCGTTCGGCCTGTCCGAATTCAGTGAGCGCCATGAGCATGGCGGCGTCGATATCCAGGTTCACGCCGCCCCCCGAGTAGTAGGCCCACCGCTTGAGCCAGGGGCAGACCTGCAGCACCGTCACCACCGGGACGTCGGGGATGTCCACGCTCTGGAGATAGAAATCGAAGGATCCGGGGATTCCGCGGCCGAGCTCGAGCAGCCGCGCGAGCTCGCGCGAGCGCACCGGACGATCGAGGTCGATCCGCTCGGGCGGCATCTTCGAGACCCAGCGCAGGTTGACCGAGTCGCGCTCGATGAGCTCGGTGATGCCATGGAAGAGCGCTTCCTTTTCATTGATGTGGCTGGCGAGGCCGCCGCTGGTCGAATACCCGATCATCGCCTCGTCCGGGTGCATCGAATAGAAGAGCGCCACGAGCTGCATCGGCATCCAGACCGAGCGCCCGCTGAGGAGCTGCCGTCCCTCGATCCATCCGACGAAGCTGTCGTCCGTGAAGCGGTCGTAATTGATCGTCTGCCGCTCGTGCTGCTCGTCTGCGAACAGGGGGATATCGCCCGGTCCCAGGCAGTCATGGCCCCGCGCCATCATCTCGCGATAGGTCGCATAGACGATCCGGTCGCCGAGCGCGAACACGACGAGAGATCCGAGGATTCTCTCCACCGCCTCCGCCAGACTCGAGACGACCATATTGGGAATGCTCGCCCCCTTGCCGCCGGCGAAGATGCTGTGCGACAGGCCGCTATCCAGGGCCGAAAGCCCGGTGATCCGGCGCAGCATGTAATCGAAGTCGAAGTACTCGCTGTGCCCCACATGGATCGGCATGCCGCCCGCCGGACCGAAGTAGGTCACCACCTTGCGGAACGGCCCGTGCGGCGAGTAGAGCGAAAGAAGATCCTGCAGCCCCTCCCCCTCGTCCTGGCTCATCTGATGGAAAAAAGCTTCCAGGTGTGAATTGATATAGCGGGTCGACAACTGGAGCGGGCTCATCTCGGCACACCTCCTCCGCACATCCGGCTGGACAGCGCCGGACGGGAGCCATCGCGTTGATGAGAAATATTTCGCGACCGATAGATCGATCGATTACCGATCAATCGAGAGAGGCTGCTATTCGACCTCCTCTATAAATACGGTGACGCTGGCGGGAGAAAGCGGGACAGGTTCTGTCCGCGTGCAGACCGACCGCGATGCGGGCGGCGGCCTCCGACTTCACGAAGGGGATCGCTTCAGAGGCATTTGTTCACTTTTCGTGCAGGTCTGGGGACGGGGCGCGGCGATGTGGTCAAGGAGGCGGGCCAGGTGGCAGGCGCAGCCGCCGGAGCAGAGCGGCGTAGCGCGGGTCTTGCCGAAGGGGATCGAGCCGCGGCTCGACCGCGAGGAAGGGAAGGAGCCAGCCCGAGCGCTCCTGCCAGGCCCGCTCCAGGGTCCAGCGCCAGTAGGCGTCCAGCCCCGGGCCGTGGTCCAGGGCCGCGAGGGCTGCGGGCGGCGCTCCCTGGAGCGTCATCAGCTCGCGAGCCCGGACCCGCGCCGCCGGGAGGTCCCCCTGCAGAAGGTGCGCGGAGAGGAGGCAGCTTCGGGCTCCGGCATGGCCGGGCTCGAGGTCCAGAGTCTTCAGGCACTGCTCAATCGCCTCGCGGAACCGGCGTGCGAAGTAGTAGTACCAGCCGATGTCGCCGTTGACGCTCACGGACACCGGATCGAGCTCCCGCGCGCGCTCCATCCGGCCAGGGCCTCGTCGTGCCGGCCCAGGATCGAGAAATAGGCGGCGAACGAGTGATGCGCCGTGGCATACCCCGGGTCGAGCTCGAGGGCCCGCTCGTACTCCCGGCGGGCCGCCTCCCAGTCCCAGTCGTAGTACAGATGGATGCCGGCCAGGCGGTAGTGCGCCACGGCCAAGCCGGGATCGATCTCCAGGGCCCGCAGCGCGGCGGCGCGGGCGCGGGGGACGATCTGCCGCGGCGGCCGGGGCAGGGCGGCGAGGGCATCGGCGAGGCCGGCCCACGCCGCGGCATGGGACGGCGCCGCAGCCACCGCCTGCTCGAACAGGGAGACGCTCTTCTCCGTCTCGGCCGCCGTCCTGTCTCTCTTGTTGAGCAGGTAGCGCCCCTTGAGGAAGGCTTCGCGCGCGGCCGGGGGGACCGGCGGGGCGGCCGCGGCACGTCCCGGCAGGAGCTCCAAGGCCAGGGCCCGGGCGACCCGTTCCGACACCTCCCGCTGGACGGCCAGGACGTCCGCGGCCTCGCGGTCGTAGCTCTCGGCCCAGAGATGGGTCTGGTCCCGCACCTCGATGAGCTGCGCGGTGATCCGCCAGCGCTCTCCGGACCGGCGCACGCTCCCTTCCAGGATGTAGTCCACGCCCAGCTCGCGTCCGATCCGGTCCACGGGCTCGCGGGTTCCCTTGTAGCGCATGGAGGAAGTCCGCGCGATCACGCCCAGCCGGCCGGGATCGATCCTTCCGAGTTGGGAGATGAGCTCCTCGGTGAGCCCGTCGCTCCAGTGCTCAGCCCCGGGCTCGCCGCTCAGGTCCTCGAACGGCAGGACGGCGAGCATCGCCCGGCCCTCCGGGGACTTCGACGGCGGGCGGCCCGCGCGCGCCGCGGCGAAGAGAGTCAGGGCCAGAGCCAGAAGGAGAAGAACGGCGGAGACCGCGGAGCGCGGCAGCCGTCTTCGAGCCGGGACCGGTGGAGGGCTCGGCGGCGGCCCTCCGGGAGCGGGGGAGGCATCCTCCACTGGTGCCAGGAAGCGGTAGCCCCGCCGGGGGACCGTCTCGATGTAGACCGGGGCTTCGGCGCTGTCCCCCAGGGCGGCCCGGATCTGCCGGATGCAGAAGTTGATCCCCTGGTCGAGGTCCACGTGCGTGCCCTCGCCCCAGACCTCGCGGTGAAGCTCCTCCCGGGTCACCAACTCGCCCGCGCGGCCGGCGAGCACGGCCAGAACCCGCGCGGGCTGGGGCTGGAGCCGCACCGGCCGCCCCCCCTTGCGAAGCTCTCCCGTATCCGGGGCGAGCTCTAAGAGCCCGAAGCGCATCAGCGCGCGTGTCCGGCCGTTCGCGGCTTGCACC
>DASQEB010000454.1:0-4921 GCA_035633875.1 Thermoanaerobaculia bacterium | reverse complement strand
AGAAGGGGCTTTCGTTGACTCAAAAAGGAACCCGACACACTGGTTTTGCACCCTCTCCCCCTGGGGAGAGGGCCGGGGTGAGGGCTCCGGGGGTGGGGGAGACGGAGAGAAGATGATGACACCGGACAACATCACCCGCATGCCCTCCCGGGGCTGGCTGGTGCTCCTCGGGGGCGGCGAGTTCAGCTTCGGCGAGACGGAGGAGGCGGACCGGGCGTGGCTCGCGAAAACGCCTCCGGGGCCGATCGGGTTCATCCCGGCGGCTTCGGGGTCGAACGACTATCCCCGTCACTTCGAGGACTACATGGTCGAGGTGTTCGAGCGGGAGGTGGAGATCATCCCCATCTACCGCTCGCGGGACGGCCGGCGAGGGCGCAATGCGGAGCGGATCCGGGATGTGGCGGCGGTCTACATCGGCGGCGGGGTGGCGGATCACCTCCTGGAGGCGATCCAGGGGACTCCGGCGGCCGATGCGCTGGCCCGCAAGATCACGGATGGCGGGGTGGTCGTGACCATCGCCGCCGCGGCCCAGTGCGCGGGGAAAGTCGCCCGGAGCATCTTCCGGGGGGACCTGATCCCCGGCTTCGGCTGGCTGCCGGACGGTGTGGTGGAGCCGAACTTCGACCCGGCCCACGACCGGCGGCTGCGCAAGATGCTCGCCGGGGCCGGCGTGCGCTACGGGTTCGGCATCCCCACCAGCTCGGCCGTGATGCTCGGGCCGGAGGGGGTGGTGGAGGTGGTGGGCACGGTGTTCCGCATCGAGGGAGAGAACGGGGATATCGAGGTGCTGTAGAGTCCCCTGGACGAAATTGGACGGACGGTGGGTGGCGATGGAGCGTCCCCTGCCTTATTCTTGGGAGACAGTTCTCATGGAGATGACTCTGGCGATTCTCAAGCCGGACACGGTGGAGGCCGGCAACGCGGGCCAGGTCCTTGCCCATCTGGAGAAGGAGGGCTTCCGGATCCTCGGCCTGAGGAAGCTGCGGTTGACCGAGGCGCAGGCCAAGGCCTTCTACGAGGTGCACAAGGAGCGGCCGTTCTATGGCAGCCTGGTGGAGTTCATGACGAGCGGGCCGGTGATCCCGGTGGCCCTGGAGCGGGACAGCGCCGTCACCTACCTGCGGCAGGTGATGGGAGCGACCGACGTCTCCAAGGCCGAGGAGGGGACGATCCGCAAGCTGTACGGCTCGAGCATCGAGCGCAACGCGATCCACGGCAGCGACTCGCCGGAGAACGCGGCGATCGAGCTGTCCTTCTTCTTCTCCCGCGCCGAGCTGCTGGCGGCGCGGTAGGTCGCCTGGAGATACCACATGGTCTACCGAGCTCCACACGCGGCCCCGGAGAGCCAGATCCCGGAAAGCCGGCGGGGGCGGACGATCGGCCGCTTCTGCACGGTCTGCTTGCAGATCTACCCGCTGCACCGGGCGATCCACCGGGGCAAGCCCATGTTCGGGAAGGACCACGTGGCCTCCCCCTGCACGCACGAGGGGGAGAATTTCGATCCCGGCGAGCCGTGGTGGGAGCCGGCGGTGGAGGTGTTGCCCGAGGCGGTGCGGACGCCCGAGCGAGAGCTGGTGGCGGGATCGCCCGCCAAGGGGACGGAGCCGAGCGCCGGCACGGGTGGTCAGAAATCTCAGGAGGCCCAGAACCAGAAGCCCCGAGGATGAACGTTTTTTCGCCCGAGAACCGCGCCGCCCCGGCCGGGGCGGCATACACCTGGCGCCGCGAGCACCCGCTGCTGGTGTGGCTCGGGCGCGGAAGGGGAGTGCGTCTCGGGACGACCCTGGTCGTGGGGTTTCTCGGAGCCTTGTTGCCAGGGTTGAACGCCACCGCTCCCCTTCTGCCTCTCCCTCTTTCTCCTTTCGTTTCCTTCGTCTCCGGCCTCGCCTTCGGCTGGATCGGCATCCTGGGCTCGGCCGTGGGCCAGCTCGCGATGGTATGGATCCTCCAGAAGAGCTTCCTCACCGCCCTGGTGCTCTCGGTCTCGTTCGCCCTCTCCGGGATCGCGGGATGGCTCGTCTTCCGGTTTGCGCCGGGCCTCGGCCGGGGGTTGCCCAACCTGCGTTCATTCCTGTCGCTTCTGGGGAGCGCGCTTCTCGGAGGTCTCGCCGGGAGCGTCCTCCTCTGGATGGCCGGATTTCCGGTCGGCGGGAGCGGTGTGGCCATCTGGCTCTGGAACCGGTTGACCGGCGGGGTAATGAGCGTCCTCCTCCTGGGGATTCCCGTGCTCCTCGCCCTGGACCGGTGGGGGCGCCGCTTCCTGGTGCCGATCCCGGGCGAGGTTCCCGCCCGGAAATCGCGAGGAGTCGACGCGGAGGGCTTCGGGAGCGGCGAGGAGACGGTGATCCTCGCGCCGCCCCCCCGGCGGGAGGAAATCGGCCGGGAGCTGCTGCTCGGCGCGGGGATGATCCTCGGGGTGACGGCCCTGTCGGTTCCCTTCACCCGCCTCATCCCCGAGGGGGCCGGCTGGATCACCCTGCTCTATCTCGGGCCGATCCTCTGGGCCGCGTTCAACCGCGGTCTGCGCGGGGGCGTGCTGGCCGCCTCGGGGAGCGGCCTCGCGTATCTCCTCGGGCTCGCCTGGATGGCGGCCGCCGCCGGTGCCGCGGGAGCGGAGCGGAAAGAGCTCTGGGCCAACCGGGGCGACCTGCTGATCCTCTCGGTCGGCGCGGCGCTCGTCGGCTGGTCGCGGGAGCGGGAGATCCGGGTCCGGGACGAGCTGGTCGAGACCAACCGCCTCCTGCGGCGCGACCTCCTGCGGGTGACGCGGGCTCTGACCCAGGCGGTGGAAGCGAAGGATGCCTATACGGAAGGACACCTGCGGCGGGTGAGCGAGTATGCGGTGTCGGTGGGCGAGAAGCTGGGGCTCCGGGGGCAGGACCTCGAGACCCTGCATCACGCGAGCCTGCTGCACGATATCGGGAAGATCGGGATTCCCGAAGAGGTGCTGCGCAAGGAGGGGCCGCTGACGCCGCAGGAGATCGCCCTGATGCGGCGGCATCCGGAGATCGGAGCGCGGATGCTGGAGAAGCTGGACGTCTTGAACGACGCCGCGCCCCTCGTCCTCCATCACCAGGAGCGGTTCGACGGCGTGCGGAGCGGTCACTACCCCGGCTATCCCGGCGGGCTCGCGGGCGACGCGATCCCCCTCGGGGCGCGCATCATCGCCGTGGTGGACGCCTTCGACGCCATGACGACCGACCGTCCCTACCGGGCGGCGCTGCCGGTCGAGGACGCCGTGGCCGTGCTTCGCCGCGAGCGGGGCAAGCAGTTCGATCCCCGGGTGGTGGACGCCTTCCTCGACTCCCTGGCCGAGCGCCCCTGGTCGCGGGACTGATGGCGGACTGGAAGGCCCTCGACCATCATCTCGTCCAGGTGCGGGGCTGCCGGATGTGCCCGACGGTGGAGCCGCCGCCGGTGGCGGCCCGGCCGGAGGTCTGGCCACGCCTGATGCTGGTGGGGCAGGCCCCCGGCCCGCGCGAGGTCGTCGAGCAGCGCCCCTTCGCCTATACGGCGGGCTCCCGCCTCTTCTCCTGGTTCGCCCGGCTCGGGGTCTCGGAGGAGGAGTTCCGCCACCGCGTCTTCATGTGCGCGGTGATCCGCTGCTTCCCCGGCCGCGCTCCCCAGGGCGGAGACCGCGTCCCCAATCCCCTGGAGATCGCCAACTGCGCTCCCTACCTGGAGGAGGAGATCCGCCTGATCCGCCCGGCGACCGTCCTCGCCGTGGGACAGCTCGCCATCGCCAAGTTCCTCCCGGAGACGGCGCCCCTGACAGAGCGGGTGGGGAAGGTCTTCGAGGTCTCGCGAGGGGATATGACGTTCGGGGTCATCCCCCTGCCGCACCCCTCGGGTCGGAGCACGTGGCTGGTCAGGCCGGAGAACCAGGCGTTGCTGGACCGGGCGCTGGAGCTGATCCGGGGGAGCGCGGGGTGGGGGGCGACGTTTGGGCCGCAAGTGTGAGGTACAATCCGCCGACCAACGAGGGAGACGCCATGGACGTTTCGAAGGTGGAGCAGGTCATCCTCGCCCGCTTCAAGGAGAGAGGTCACCGGGCCGGCGGCGTGCAGCCGGGCTACGGGATGCGCTATGACGCGATCCGCTACGGCCACCCGGCTGAGGCCGATTTCAGAGCGGTTCTCAACGGGATGGTGGAGAAGGGATTGTTGAAGGCCAACGCGGCAGGGACGTGGTATTTCCTGACGGCGGAGGGTGCGGAGCGGGTGAAGGCGGCGTAGGACCTACCGTCCCCCCTCCAGCCCGGGCGGCCGGAGCGCCTTCTCGATCCATCCCAGGACCCCATCCACCAGCAGAGCCAACACGGCCGCCGGGATGGCCCCCGAGAGGATCATCGCCGTATTGGCGAGTTGCAGCCCGGTCACGATCGGCTCTCCCAGGCCTCCGGCGCCGATGAAGGCGGCCAGGGTGGCGGTTCCCACGGTGAGGACGGCGGCGGTGCGGAGGCCGGCCATGACGACCGGGGCGGCGAGGGGGAGGCGGATCTGGCGGAGGATCTGTCCGGGCGTCATCCCCAGGGCCGTGGCCGCCTCGACCGCTCGGGGGTCTGCGTCCCGTACCCCGGTGTAGGTGTTCCGCACGATGGGGAAGAGGGAGTAGATCCAGAGCGCCACGACGGCGGGCACGATCCCCACACCCAGGACGGGGATCATGAAGGCGAGGAGGGCGAGGGAGGGAATCGTCTGGAAGAGGCCGAGGAAGCGGATGACCGGCTCGGCTCCCCAGCGCCGGCGCTCCAGGTAGAGGCCGAGGGGGATGGCGATCAGCGCGCCCAGCGCCAGGGCCGCCGCCGACAGCCCGAGGTGCTCCAGGGTCCGGCGGAGGAGGTTCCGGCGCTCCGCCCGGAGGTACTCCCACACGCCAGGGCCTCTCGCGACCTCCTCCGAGGCTTCTTCCTTTTCTCTAT
>DASQEB010000453.1:0-5509 GCA_035633875.1 Thermoanaerobaculia bacterium | reverse complement strand
GACGAAGGTGGACAGGAGAAGAAAGCTCGCCCGCAGCAGCCAGAGGTCCGCCGGCGGTGCCAGCCGCGGCAGGAACAGGTGGAGGACGCTCACAGCCACACCGGCGAGCGTGAGGACCCGGTAGGGGAGGGCGAAGGCTTCGGGGGAGCGGGTGAGGATCTCGAACGGGATGGCGACGACTGCGAAAACGATTGAGATCTGCCAGATCCGGACGAGCGACGACCTCCAGCCGCGCCCCAGCACAGCCGTGAAGAAGAGGAGGGCGGGGATGGGGACGAGGTACGTCAGGACGCTCGTGAAGAGGTCCAACTCGGCGGCAGAGACACCGAAGAGGATCTCTGCTCCGTTCGTATCGCCCAGGGCGCGGAGCGCGTAGAGAGCACAGAACGCGGCGAACGCGCCAAGGGTCGCTCCCTCGGTCCGCCGCCGCAACGCCGCGATCAGCCCCGCCGCCAGCGCGAGCCCGAGGAGGATGAACGCGACCGCCGCCGGGACGAGGTCGTCCCGAAGGGCGGCGAGCGCGGCCGGAGGGAGGGAATCCATCCGGGACAGGATACGTTGTCCGGGCGGAAGAGTTGCCGGCACTCTCGACGGGAACGCTCGCTTGCGGTGTGGCATCGATTGACGCCGGCGCTCGATGTCCTCAGAATGCACCCCCAATTACATCCAGTGTGGATGTAGAGCCCCGATAGACCCAGAGCCGTACGGGCGCGGATTCGTGCGCCGCCCCGTATAAAGGAGGGATTGATGCACAGGAACTGGGAGCGATCGATTGTGATGGGTTGCATTTTGCTGACTGCTGGCGTGCCCGCTTGGGCGGCGGGAAAAAGAGCAGCGGCGGTGCGACCGGTATTGGAGAGCCGGGATCTGGCGAGGGCCGCCGCGGCGGCGCCGCTGGGAAGCCGCCTGCGGGTGGAGAACGTTGAGAGGGCGGACACGGGGGAGACCGCGGCCTTCGTGCTGGAGCGCTTCGAGGTGTTCACGGCCGACGCCATGATCACTGTGCACGGGGATCATGGGGACGAGGTGCTGCCGCCGCCGGCAAACGCGTACTTCCGCGGCACGGTGGCCGGCCGTCCGGACTCCCGCGTTTTCCTGGCCGTGCTGGAGGACGGCACGGCGCAGGGGATCGTCAACGAAGGGGAGGAGATCTATCTGATCGGCGGCGAGGACGAGCCGAGGGCCAAGGCCCGGCGGGCTCCGCTCGCGATGCACCGCGTCGATCCCGATAACCTCAAGGCGTCCCGCGGTGAGGGTTTCACTTGCGGCAACGAGCTCCTCCCGCCCGGTCAGAGCACTCTTGATGGGCTGGACTTCATGGAGGAGACCACGGCGGCCCCGGCCGGGCCGGTCCAGAAGGCCGCCACGGCCCCGATCACCACGAAGGCCGCCGCCTACAAGGCCCGCGTGGCGATCGAGACCGATTACGAGTTTTATATCAAGTTCAACGACTCCACGAAGGCTTCAACCTACATCGGCAACCTGATCGGTTACGCCTCGACCCTCTATCAGGCCGAGATCAACACCAGCCTTGCCGTCCAGTCCATCAGCCTGTGGACGACCAGCAGCGATCCCTGGACCCAGACCACCGCCACGTGCGGCCTGATGGAGTTCGGCCGCTACTGGAACCGCAACAAGACGGGCGTGTCGCGCACGATCGCCCATTTCATGAGTGGCCGGCCGGGAAGCGGCGTCGCCTGGGTGGGGAAGCTCTGCTCCGGAGCGTTCGGCGCCAGCGCCAACTGCCCGTCGGTGCCCACGGACGCGCCCTGGGGGGGCGGCTACGGGTTCACGGGCGGCATGTCGGGCATCTTCAACGTCACCAACCCGACGGTCGTGTGGGACATCATGGGCGTCTCCCATGAGATCGGGCACAATTTCAACTCGCCTCACACCCACTGCTACAACGGAATCGGCGGCAGCTCGAGCCCGGTGGACCAGTGCCGCAGCGGAGAGAGCGGCTGCTACTCCGGCACGCAGACCCTGCCGGGTCCCAGCGGCGTCGGCAGCGGCACGATCATGAGCTATTGCCATCTCCTGAGCGGCGGTTACTCGAACATCAGCTTGAAGTTCGGGACGAACCATTCGTACGGCGTGATGCCCGGGCGGGTGCCGTCGCGCATGAGCTCCTACGTGGCGGCCGTGGCCGCTTCCAACCCGGCCTGCCTGGCCCCCTGACGGCCTTTGCCTCCTCCAGCCGCCGTCCTCAGCGGCTGGAGGAGGAGTCTGCCTCCGCCACCTCCGTCCCGATCTCCCGCCCGAGGCCCATCATCTCGAAGGAGACCCGCTGCTCGGGGTTGGGGTTCCGGACCTTGCTGCGGTAGATGTCCAGCCGCACGTTGCGGAAGGCCGGGACGTTGCTCTCCACGGGGAAGCTCTCCACCAGCTCGTAGCGCTCGGGGTGGGCGGCGAGCGTCTGCCGGAGCTGCTCCGCCATGGGAATCTGGAATCCCACCTGCGGCTGCTCGACGACGATCAGGTCGGGATCATAGCGGTAGAGCTTTTCGAGGATCTCCCGGCGTCCTCCCGCGTATTCCTTGTAGCCGCCTCGGGGGGAGATCAGCACGCTGTAGAGGATCTTGTCCCCTCGCAGCACCCAGAGCTTCTGGCCGGGATCGAGGCGCCGGACCTGGTAGATGAAGTTGCCGTTCAGGAACCCGTCCATGAGGATGAATCGGGAGGAGTCGGTGTTGGCGAGGACGTAGCGCGCCGCCTCCTCGTAGCCTCGGACGTAGAGGACCGGCCGCCTCGCGGCGCTCCAGAAGGCTCCGGCCGCCACGAGCACGGCCAGAGCGGCGCGCACCCGGGGGGTGGGAAACCAGCCGGCCACAAGACGGATCCCCTCCACCGCGAAAAGGGCGAAGGCCGGGTACCAGTAGATCGAGTGGCGCTCTTCGACCTCGGCCAGGAAGGTGAAGCCGAGATACGTGGCCGCGGCGAGGGCGAGATACGGCCAGCAGACCGCCCGCCGCGACGGCAGGAGAAGCGCGGCGAAGAAGCCGAGCACGCATGGCACCACCGTGAAGGGACCGATCTGTCGCAGGAGGTCCCGAGGATAGTAGGAGAGGTAGTACCACAGCGTGCGCCCCTGGAACTCGTGGGCGTTGGCCCCGCCCTTGACGGTCATGAGGACGTGCGCCTTCCCGAACTCGGCCATCAGCGGCACGTAGATCGGCACGACGAGTCCCAAGGCAAGGAGGGCGGCGAGCCAGACGTGCCCGCGGCGCAGGATGTCGAAGCGCCTTTTCCAGACCAGGACGATCAGGAAGAAGAGGAGCAGAAAGTGGCCGTCGAACCGGGTGAGGGCGAACAGGCCTGAGGCCACGGCCGCGATGTAGATGTCGAGACGTCGCCCGGCGTCGAGGTAGCGGAGGAAGTGGTAGACCGCCGCGAGCACGAAGAAGACGGCCGGCATCTCCAGCATCACGTGCCGGGTCAGCAGGAAGACCAGGGGCGCCAGCCCGCAGAGGAGGACCGTCAGTGCGGCATCCAACGTATCGTGCGTCCGGCGGACGAGGAGAAAGAGATATGCGAACGCGCCTGCGGCAAAAAGAGCGACCAGGAGCCTGGCTGAAAAGTAGGACGTTCCGAAGAGCAGCATGAAGAGCCCTTCGATGCCGTAGAAGAGCGGCGGCCAGACCATCAGCCCGAGGGCGGGGTACTGGAGGTAGTAGTCCGTCGCGTAGCCCCGGAGCCGGTCCAGCGGCATCTCCAGCAGCAGGTCCCGGAAGAACACGCCGGTCATCACGTGACGGTTCTCGTCGTTGTTGTAGAACGGCTCCGTGGGCTGCCAGGCGAGGGCCTGGGCCAGCGCCAGGACGAGGAGCAGTGCGGCGAGCCATACGGCAGAATTGACACCGACGGCAGGAGAGGTGAGGTCTTTTTCCATTACAGCGGCCCTCTTCCACCCCAGACCTTCCTTCATGAAACGTCTTTGGGTGCAGCAGATCGCGAGTTTGGTTGCAAGTAATGGACCACCGAAGGATTGGAGACGGGTGAGGGTGGTATGCTCCGTGGCGAACGGGCGGTTCCTGAGCGGATAGATCCATGAAGCATTTCGACGTCGTCATTCTGGGAGGGGCCTTCAGCGGCGCCTCCGCGGCGGTCCTCCTCCGGCGGGACCGGCCGGACCTCTCCGTCCTCATCGTGGAGCGCCAGGAGGCGTTTGACGCCAAGGTGGGGGAGGCCACCACGGAGATGTCGGGGATGTTCCTCACCCGGCGCCTCGCGATGTGGCAGCACCTGGAGCGGGAGCACCTGCCCAAGGAGGGGCTGCGCTACTGGTTCCACAACGAGAACGTCCACTGCCATGCGGAGGCGAGCGAATCCGGGGCTTTCCAGCGCAGCACGGTGCCCTCCTTCCAACTCCGGCGCGACGTCCTGGACGAGCACCTGCTGGCGACCGCGGTGGCCGAGGGCGCGGAGCTCCGGCGGCCGGCGAGGGTGCGGAGCGTGGAGTTGGGGGACTTCGACCACCGGGTCCAGATCGAGGGGTCTGACGGCGCGGTGGAGGAGGTCGCCTGCCGCTGGGTGCTGGACGCGACGGGGCGGGCCACGTTCCTCGGCAAGCGCCTCGGCCTGATCGAGCGCAACCGGGAGCACCCCACGGCCGCCATCTGGTGCCGCTGGGAGGGCGTCCGCCACCTGGACGACGTGGCCGCCCGGGGGCCGCTCTCCTTCTCCCGGGGCAACGTGGGATCGCGCCGGCTGGCCACGAACCACTACATGGGGTTCGGGTACTGGGTCTGGTTCATCCCCCTGGGGAACGGGGAGACCAGTATCGGGGTGGTCTTCGACACCCGGCTGGTGGACATCGACCGCGGGGCGGGCATGGCGGCGGCCTACGAGGATTTCCTGCGGCGCATCCCGATGGCGGCGGAGCTGCTCGCGGGCGCCACGATGCGACCCGAGGACCTGCGGACCTTCTCGAACCTCGCCTACGTCACCCGGCAGTACATGGGCAACGGCTGGGCCCTCCTGGGGGATGCGGCGGCCTTCCTGGACCCCTACTATTCACCGGGACTGGACCACGCCGCGTTCTCCGTCGAGGCCACGGTGGAGATCGTCGGCGCGCAGACGGCGGGAGAGGACGTCGCGGCCCGCACGACCGAGCACAACGAGACCTTCCTGCGCTCCTACGACCGTTTCTTCCGGTCGATCTACAAGGACAAGTACTTCTACATGGGGGAGCACGACCTGCTCTCCGCCTCGGTCCTGATCGAGACGGCGCAGTACTACATCTTCGTGGTCATCCCCGCCTACCGCTTCCACGGCAAGTTCCACTGGATGCCGGTCCTGGGCCCCAAGCCCGCCTTCCTCAGCTATCACCTGATGCGGCTCTACAACCGCCGCTTCAAGGCCATCGCGCTCGCCCGCCGCGCCGCGGGCGAGGCCGGCCGCCGCAACCACGGCCGCCGGGTGAAGGCCCTCTTCGACTTGAACGGTGCGCCGTTCCGGATGGCGGCCCGTGGGCTGAGGATCTGGATGGCGGCGGAAGTAGACAATGTGC
>DASQEB010000452.1:0-19995 GCA_035633875.1 Thermoanaerobaculia bacterium | reverse complement strand
GCCAAGGCCGTCCGGCTGCACGGCGTGCGCGTGCTCAGTTGCACCGAGGGTCAGAGCACCTGGGCGGACGTGATCGAGGGCATCAACTGGGTGATCAACAACGCCCAGACGCCGGCCATCATCAACATGAGCCTCACCGGCGGCGCCATCGACGCCGCGGACACGGCGGTGAACAACGCCGTCAACGCGGGCATCTTCGTCGCGGCCGCCGCGGGCAACGACAACGTGGATGCGTGCGGCGTCTCCCCGGCCCGGGCGGCCCAGGCCTTCACCGTGGCGGCCACCAGCTCCACCGACAGCCGGGCCTCGTTCTCCAACTGGGGCGCCTGCGTCGAGCTCTTCGCTCCGGGCGTGGGCATCCTCTCGGCCTCACACGAGAGCGACACCGCCACCGCGACCCTGAACGGCACCTCCATGGCCACCCCCCACGTCGCCGGCGTGGCCGCCCTGATGCTCGACGAGGACTCCACCCGCACCCCGGCCCAGCTCCGGAACCTCCTCATCGCCCGCGCCACCCTGAACGAGGTGGCAAGCCCCGGCACCAACACGCCGAACCGCCTCCTCTACTCGCTGACCCTGGGAGCCGGCGGCCTGCCGCAGATGCCGGCCCACCTGACCGTGCTGCCCTGGATGTGCAACGGCTACAACGACGTCTTCTGGACCAACGCGGACGGAGCGACCTGGCACGAGCTCTACCGGTCCTCCAGCAGCTCCTTCACCACCCAGACCCTCGCCTACCAGGGCACGGCCACCGACTACCTCGCCAACGTCGGCGGGACCACCTACTTCCGCGTCCGCTCCTGCGGCCCCACCGGCTGCAGCGCCTGGCGCT
Organism: Thermoanaerobaculia bacterium; assembly: GCA_035633875.1. Classification (GTDB taxonomy): domain Bacteria; phylum Acidobacteriota; class Thermoanaerobaculia; order Multivoradales; family UBA5704; genus DATARR01. The sequence continues at coordinate 19,163 of DASQEB010000452.1, read as the reverse complement.
ACGGCAACCGGGCCGCCATCAAGGTCAACGGCTGCCTGTGACCTCCCGATCCGCGGGGACGGCAAGCCGTCCCCGCGTCCCGTTTTGTGTCCCACATTTCGTGTCCCGATTCCCGCTGATCGTCCCAATCGGGACGTTTCCCCTCCAGATGGGACGGTTGGTCCCCTCGTCCGAGCCCTCTCTCCGGAGAATGGGACGGTTGGCCCCGAGAGACGGACGGTTCGCCCGCGAAGACGAGACGCTCCCTTCGAAAGGCGGACGGTTCTCCTCGCGAGGCGGGACATTCCCCCCAAAAGGTGGACGGTTGGTCCCGAGAGGCGAACCGTCCGCCAAGAGAGACGAGCGTCTCACCTTTCGAGGCCAACCGTCTGCCCCGAAAGACGAACGTTCCACCTCGAGAGGCGGACCGTCCCCCTCGAGAGGCGAACCGTCCACCTTTCCGGGGCAACCATTCGTCTCGTGAGGCGAACCATCCGTCTCTCGATGCCAACCGTTCACCTTTCGAGGCGAGCGTTTCGTCTCTCGAGGCGAACCGTCCGCCTTTCGGGGGAGACCGTCCGTCTCGTGAGATGAACCGTCCGCCTTCCCGGCGAAACCGTCGGGACATCGAAGTGAACCGCCCGTTTTTCGAGGGGGACCGTTCAACTCGCGAGGCCAACCGTCCATCGTTCGGGGGGGACCGTCCGACGAGCAAGGCGAACGGTTCGCCTCCCGGAGTGATCCGTCCGGCTCCTGAGGCGAGCCTTCCCCGCCACGAGGCGAGGGTCTCCCTTCGCAACGGGGATCACCGAGGCGGCGAGGGAGGGAACACGGACGCCGGGCGGGACGCTCGGCTCTGGAGGGGAGGGGGCTGAGATCGGCAGGAGAAAACGCCCGCCTCCGTCCCGAGAACGCGCAGGCCCAGGGGATGACGCTCGGGATCTGCGTTGGTGCGGTGGAAAATCACAGGACCGTTGCCGCCTGAGCAGCCGAGAAGGACCCTGGAGAAGTCCGGGCGTAAAGCCTGGCATTTCAATGCCAGGTAGGAGTCCCCCAACCCTCCGGAGTCCTGAAAGGACGACGGAGTCCCGCAGGCCTTCAGGCCGCCCCGGCTCCAATCTCCACCTTCCGGGGGAGCCCGCCCACCCCCCTGGCGCTGAAGCGCCAGGATTATGCCGTCGTCCCTTCGGGACTTTGATGAGGGGGAGGGGGGGTGGCCTCCCTGGCATTGAAATGCCAGGCTCTACGCCTCGGCCCCTTTGGGGCCTTCAACGCATTCCGCGGGACAGGCGTCCCACATTGGAAAGGATCATTCGTGAGGCCGACGCACAGGGATGTGTCATCCGAGGACCCGAAGGGGTCCGGGCCTAAAGCCTGGCATTTTAATGCCAGGTAGACGTCCCCCAAACATCCTGAAGTCCCGAAGGGACGACGTATCACCGCCGTGGAGGGCTCCGCCCTACCCCCCTGGCGCTGAAGCGCCATGATCACGCCGTCGTCCCTTCGGGACTTTGGTGGGGGAGGGGGCGTCCCTTCCTGGCATTGAAATGCCAGGCTCTACGCCCCGGCCCCTTCGGGGCCTTCAAAGCCCTCCGCGGACAGGCGTCCCCCATTGAAAGGCGGTACGTTCAGACGATATACAATAATGGCCTGCATCCTGGAACGCGCCCGGAGACATCGAATGCCCCTCGTCGAGATCCTCATCGGCACCCTCGGAGCCCCCCTGGCCAAGCTCCTCCTCAAGAACTACCTCGAAGACCCCGCCGAGGCCATCGGGCTGAGCCTCATCGATCTCGCCAAGAAAAAGATCGAAGGCCGCTTGGAGCAGCGCGCCGTCCAGCGCCAGTTCGAGGATCTCGGAGACAAGATCGCCGCCCAACTCGCCTCCGTCCTCCGGGAGACCGACGACGTCGCCGTCGAGTCCATCGCCCACGAGCTCTCCAAGGCCTTGGACGGTCACCTCTCCTCCGAATTCTTCCTGACCCACGACCTCGACCCGGCCCGTCTCGCGGTGGAGCTCCGGCGCGTCCACCCTCTCCCGAAGGGCCAATTCTCGGCGGCCGAGGAGCAACTTTACGACCGCGCCCTCGTGGAGATCGCCCGCTACGTCGTCGAGATCGTGAGCAAGCTCCCCAAATTCGAGGTCACCTCCATCAAGGTGAGCCTCCAGCGGCTGACCCACATCGGAGACATCGTCGAGGAGACGGCGAAGAGTGTCCGGCAGATCGAAAACTGGGTCCGCAAGCAGGAATCAGATACGGAAAATCAGGGCTACGAAACGGAGTACCGCCTGGCCGTCGGCCGCACGCTCGACTACGTGGAGCTCTTCGGCGCTGACCTTTCGATGGAGTCAAAGAGGCAGTCTCTCTCCGTCGCCTACGTGTCCCTCAACCTGGAGTCTTCAACCGGTCGGGGAGAAGAGGAAGGCTCTGAGTCGTTCCCTGTCAAGGCGGTCCTCGACAGCATGAGCCCCGACGCGGGGCGTCTCCTCATCCGGGGGGAGGCGGGGAGCGGAAAGAGCACCCTCTTCCGCTGGACGGCCATCGAGGCTTCGAAAGGAATCAGGCTTCCCGTCCCGCGGATCGGAAAGCTGATCTTCGACGAGACCAACGTCTCGGATTTATGGCAGGCAAAGATCCCCTTCCTGATCCGGCTTCGCGACTGCAAAGGAGGCAAGCTTCCTCCTCCCGATGACTTCCCGGAGATGATCGCCAAGGAGCTTGGTGAGCCTCCCTCCAACTGGGTCCGGCAGGTCCTCAGGGCGGGTCGCGGGCTCGTCCTCTTGGATGGAATCGACGAGATTCCGAATCTCCACCGGGAAACGGCACGAAGGGAGATCGAGGCGGTCGTCCAGGCTTATCCTGCAAGCTACTTCCTCGTGAGCACGCGGCCCGAAGCTATACCAGAAGGTTGGCTGGCCGGTCTGGACTTCCGGGAGGCTCGCGTCAACCCGATGTCCGATCTGGACCGGGAGCGATTTATCGACAAGTGGCACGAGGCCGTCGCAGAACAGTTGGAGCGCATGGGGCGTTCCGGCAAGCAACTGCCGGAACTCGCGGCGGAGCTGAAGCGGCAGCTCTTGGAAAACCCCCCAGTGGCCCGATTGGCAACGAACCCTCTCCTCTGCGCCATGATCTGCGCGCTTCACAGGGACCGTAGCCAGAAGCTTCCTGAAAGCCAGTCGGAACTCTGCGAGGCACTGTGCGAGGTGCTACTTCACCGGCGCGAATGGGAAGGTGGTCTCGATCTTTCAAGCTTCCCCGAACCCTACAGGTGTCTCACATATCCCCAGAAAAGGGCCATCGTCCGGGAGATCGCCCACTACATGATCCTGAATGGGGAATCTTCGATTACGCTCGATCGAGCGCGCGAAAAAGTAGCGGACGCTCTTCGTTCCCTCTCGGAGCAGTCGGAGGAGGACGCGGAGGTGGTCTGTCAGGCATTGGTCGAGCGGAGTGGTATGTTGCGCGAGACCAAGCCTGGACACATCGACTTCATCCATAACACGTTCAAGGAGTATCTGGCGGCGGATGCGTTCGTTGACTCGAAGGATGCGGGTTTCATTGCAAGGCAGGCCCTTGAGGATCCGGTGTGGCAAAGGGTGGCTTTGTTTGCGGTGGCGACCCGGCGGAGAGGATTTGCCGACGAGCTAATTGAACGTATCTTGAAAACCGGATCCGGAACAAGGTTTTGGAAGACCATCGGCAGTGAATCAACTCGGGAGCGGCAACTCTTGGCTTTGAGATGCAAAGCCGCAGCTTTGTTCGTTGCTCCCGAACTTGAGGAGAAGCTGCAAACAATTGCTGAGACACTTTTCCCTCCTCAGGGTATGGACGATGCCGAGGCTCTCGCGACTGCAGGAGATGCGTTCGTCGCCCTTCTTGGCTATAGGACTGATCTGAAGGCCCATGAGGCTGCAGCCTGTGTTAGGGCCCTGCGGCTGATCGGTACTCAACGAGCACGATCTACCCTGGAAGAGTATATTGATGACAGGCGGGATAGTGTCGTCTCAGAGTTAGCCCAAGCGCTCAATCCGTTACTGCTTCCAGGCATACAAGTGAGAGTAGAAGCTGGCTTAAGGCTGGCTCCTTGGATTGCATCGCAAGTGTCTGACCTCTCGCCATTGCTTGAGCTAGATGATTTGCAGAGTCTTGATATCGCTGGAACGCAGGCATGGGACTTCTCGTCGCTATCTCGCCTAATGCACTTGGAGCAACTTGATTTAAGTAACACCCGATTAGTAGACCTTTCCCCGCTGTCTAATCTGAGACGCTTGCAGAAACTTGATCTCAGTGAGACCCAAGTGTCGGATATCTCCGTTTTGTCTGGAATAAGAGATCTTCAGATTCTCTATCTTGGCGGAACGAAGGTGTCCGACTTGTCACCGTTGTCCAGCCTAAGTGGCCTGGAAATACTTGTTCTCCGTGAGACCCAGGTATCCGATCTTTCGCCGTTATCCGGTCTCCTTGGCTTGAGGGATCTTAACTTGAGTGGGACGCAAGTGATGGATCTTTCACCCTTGTCCGGCTTAGATGGCCTGCGATGGCTTAATCTTAGTGGGACGCGGGTGTCCGACCTTTCGCCATTGTCTGCCCTGAGCAGCTTGGAGAGGATCGTTGTGGACTCTGGTGTTTCGGTGCCCTTCAACTTGAAGGCCAAGGTGGTGTAGGCGCTTCCGGTTTATGGGAGGCGTAGACCCTCCTATAAGGCACCACAGCGGCTTGGACTCCCCCGTGGTCCCATTTCCCCCGCCTTCTGGCACCTTATTGGTACCCTGTCTGGACCCGCGCCCGCCGGGGCGCGGGGTGGAGGAGAGTGCATGGAGAGTGGTTCCCGTCCCGGGCCGCAGCAACGGCCCGGGCTGCTCATGCGATCGGCGGCGCCGAGGACAAGCTGCACCAGCGCGTCATCCTGCGGCGCTTCGTGGAGGCGGGGGTATGGCCCGGAGGCCGCCAGGGTGGAGGTGCTCCGGGTGCGCACCCGGGAGGATGCCTTGAGTTGGTTGGAGGCCGAGCGGCGGCGGACAGCACCCCTTTCCGTGATCCGGGAGCTTGACCGTGCTCCGAAAGGAGGGGTATATTTTCTCCTATGAGGACAGTGAGCCTTGAAGAGGCGAAAGAGCATCTGGACGAGCTTTATGAGAGGGCGGTGACCGGGGAGGAGGTGGTGATCGCCCGAGGTGGGGAGGACGAAGGAGCTGGAGTCCGGTTGGAGCGGGTCGGTGTGCGACAAGCCAAGGCCGGAGAACCCTCCCTGGAGTCCATCCTTGAAATCGTCCGGCAGGTCCAGGCTTTGCCGATCCTGGATTCCCGGACTCCTCAAGAGATTCTGGAGGACGAGTACGGGGAGGACGGGGTCTTTGGCGAAACGAATCGTCATCGATAGCTCCGCTCTGCTCGCAATCTACTTTGGCGAGCCGGAGGGTGTCCCGATTGCCACCGTTTTACGCGAAGCCGTCGAGCGACACATCAGCAGTTTCACCTTGCTGGAGTCGAGCGTCGTGGTCTTGCGCCGGACGGGTCTCCAAGGGCGAATTCTCTTCGATTCCCTCTGCGAAAGGTCACTTCTCAAAATCGTTCCCTTCACCGACGAACAGCTTCACTGGGCGCGTTCAGCCTCGCTTCACTTCGGCAAGGGACGGCACCCGGCCAGCTTGAACCTCGGCGACTGCTGTTCCTACGCTCTTGCCAAGGCCGCAGGCCTGCCCCTCCTCTGTAAAGGGAAGGACTTTTCCCAGACCGATCTCGAACTGGTCCCCTACTGATTGAGATCGCCCTTTTACGCGATCCAGACGTCCACGGGAGACGAGGGCCGGCGAGGTAAGACCCTCCGCCCCCCCGTGGTACCATTTCCCCCGCCGTCTGGCACCTTATTGGTACCCGTTTGGACCCGCGCCCGCCGGGGCGCGGGGTGGAGGAGAGTGCATGGAGAGTGGTTCCCGTCCCGGGCCGCAGCAACGGCCGGGGTTGCTCATGGCGATCGGCGGCGCCGAGGACAAGCTGCACCAGCGCGTCATCCTGCGGCGCTTCGTGGAGGCGGCCGGGGGGCCGGACGCCACGATCGTGGTGCTCGCCACGGCCTCGGAGGTGCCCGAGACGGGGGAGCGCTACAGCAACCTGTTCTACGGCCTGGAGGCCGCCAGGGTGGAGGTGCTCCGGGTGCGCACCCGGGAGGACGCCCTCGACCTGGAGGACGAGGCGATCGAGTTTCTCGAGTTCGCCACGGGATTCTTCATGACCGGCGGGAGCCAGCTCAAGATCACCTCCGCCCTGGGCGGGACCCGGGTTGCCGCGGAGATCCGGCGGCGCCACGCCGAGGGGATGGCGGTGGCCGGGACGAGCGCCGGGGCGGCCGTGATCTCCCGGCACATGATCTCCATGGGGGAGAGCGGGAGCACCCCGCGACGGCGGCTGGTCCAGATCGCCCAGGGGCTCGGCCTCGCTCCGGACATCATCATCGACCAGCACTTCCGGCGCCGCGACCGGCTGGGACGGCTCCTCACGGCCCTCTCCTACAACCCCGAGCCCCTGGGGGTCGGGGTGGATGAGGACACGGCCGCGATCCTCGACGCCGACGGGGTGATGTCCGTGCTCGGGAGCGGCGCCGTGACGGTGGTGGACGCTTCCGGCATGCGGTTCACGGACAGCCACTCGGTCCATCGCGGCCAGCCTGTCGCGATGCTCGGTCTCAAGGTAGACTTCCTCACCAGCGGCTGCCGCTATGACGTCAAGCGCCGGGCCGGGCTTGCACCCGCCGGACCGCAACCGGACGAGGAGGAGAAGGACGCGGCGGAGCCCGTCTCCATCGAGATCGAGAGCTTCGACGAATGAAAATCCTCGACACGCGCGTCTACCGTGGCCCCAACCTCTATGCCCTGCGCAAGGTGATCCGGCTCCGGGTGGACCTGGGGGAGCTCGAGGACTATCCCACCAACAAGCTCCCGGGTTTCACGGACCGGCTGCTGGAGCTGATCCCCACGCTCCATGAGCACTCGTGCTCCTACGGCGAGCCGGGCGGGTTCGTGCGGCGGATGCGCGAGGACGAGGGGACCTGGCTCGGCCACGTGCTGGAGCACGTCGCGATCGAGCTCCAGTGCCTCGCGGGCACGCCGGTCAGCTACGGCAAGACGCGCAGCCACAACCTTCCCCGGGGGCAGTACCACGTCATCTACAGCTACGAGGAGGAGGCGGTGGGGCTGGAGGCGGGGGAGCTGGCGTTCGAGGTGATCCGCCACCTCCTGCCGCCGGAGCGGGAGGCGCACAGCCCCGGCCCCTGGGATTTCCAGGCGCAGATGGAAGACTTCGTCCGCATGGCCCAGCGCCGCGCCTTCGGGCCCTCGACGGCCTCCCTGGTGCGCGCGGCCGAGGAGCGGGACATCCCGTGGATCCGTCTGAACGAGCGCTCCCTGGTGCAACTCGGCCACGGCAAGTTCCAGCGGCGCATCCAGGCCACGGTCACGAGCGAGACCAAGCACATCGCGGTCGAGATCGCGTCGGACAAGCGGCTGACCAACCAGATCCTTTCGGATCTCGGCCTGCCCGTGCCCAAGCAGATGCGGGTGCGCGGTCCGAACGACTGCGTGGAGGCCGCCGAGCGGCTGGGCTATCCCGTGGTGGTGAAGCCCCTGGACGGCAATCACGGCAAAGGCGTTTCGATCAATCTGCGGACGCCGGAGGCTGTGCGGACGGCCTTTGAGAAGGCTTACGAATTCTCCTCGGTGGTGATCGTGGAGACGTTCCAGGAGGGGCACGACTACCGCATCCTGGTGGTGAATGGAAGGGTTCTCGCCGTGGCGCACCGCGTCCCCGGACATGTGGTAGGGGACGGAACGCATACCATTCGCGAGCTTGTGGAGATGGTCAACGCCGATCCCCGGCGGGGCATCGGCCACGAAAAGGTTCTGACTCGCCTGGAGATCGATCATCAGGCCCAGCGGCTCCTGGAGCAGGCCGGCCTCAACTCCGACTCGGTCCTCCCCGCCGGGGAGATCTTCTCTCTGCGCTCCACCGGAAATCTGTCGACCGGCGGCACGTCCGTGGACAAGACGGACGTGATCCATTACGACAACCGGATCATGGCCGAGCGGGCCGTGAAGGCGATCGGGCTGGACGTGGGAGGCGTGGACTTCATCTCGCCGGACGTCAGCCGCAGCCACAAGGAGGTCGGCGGAGTGATCGTGGAGATCAACGCCGCCCCCGGCTTCCGCATGCACGTGGCGCCCACGGAGGGCAAGCCCCGGGATGTGGCCGGCCCGGTGATCGACATGCTGTTTCCCAAGGGGACGCCGTCCCGCATCCCCATCGCGGCGATCACGGGCACGAACGGCAAGACGACCACCACCCGCATGGTGGGGCACATCCTCAAGCTCTCCGGCTGCACGGTGGGCATGGCCACGACCGATGGCGTCTACATCGACGGCGAGCTGACGGTGCGCGGGGACATGACCGGCCCGTGGGCGAGCCACCTCGTGCTGCGGGACCCCACCGTGGACGCGGCCGTGCTGGAGACGGCCCGGGGCGGCATCGTGCGCGCGGGTCTGGGCTGGCGCAAGTGCAAGGTGGGAGCGGTGCTGAACATCGCGGCGGACCACCTGGGCATGGGGGGCATCGACGACCTGGAAGGGCTGGCGGAGGTCAAGCGGGTGGTCGTCGAGGTCGCCCAGGAGTTCTGCGTGCTGAACGCGGACGATCCGCGGGTGGCCCCGATGGCGGAGCACAGCCCCGGGCAGCCGGTCTACGTCACCATGCGCCGGGACAACGAGCTGGTGCGCCGGCACATCCGCAATAGGGGCAAGGCGGTGGCCCTGGAGGAGGGGCTGAACGGTCGGATGATCGTCCTCTACGAGGGCGAAGAGCAGATTCCACTGCTGTGGGCCCGGCAGATCCCGGCGACGATCGAGGGGCACGCCCTGCACAATGTCCAGAACGCCATGTTCGCGGCGGCGATCGCCCACTCCATGGGGATCAGCCTGGAGAACATCCGTCAGGGCCTGCGCACCTTCACGACCGACTTCTTCCAGACCCCGGGCCGGATGAACTTCTACAACGAGCACCCCTTCCGGGTGCTGCTCGATTACGCTCACAACCCGCACGGCATGGAGGCCATGGCGCGGACGGTGCGGGAGCTGACGGTCAACGGTCGGAGGATCGGCGTGCTCGCCGCCCCGGGCGATCGCCGGGACGAGGACATCCTGGAGATCGCCCGCGCCGCTGCTCCGGCGTTCGACCTGATCATCCTGCGGGAGGACGATAATCTCCGAGGGAGGAAGCCCGGCGAGTCGGGCGACCTCCTCCGCCAGGGTCTCCTCGCCGCAGGCTTCCCCGAAGAGCGGATCGCCCCGGAGCTCTACGGGGAAGAGGAGGCCGTCCAGCGCTCGCTGGAGACCGCCCAGCCGGGGGACCTTCTCGTCATCTTCGGAGACAAGCTCGACCGCGACTGGAAGCAGATCGTGAGCTTCGGCCGCCCCGCCGAAGCCCCCGTGGGTCCGCCGCCCGTGGCCCCCCTCTTCTCCACGAACACCGAGGCCATCGCGAGCCCGGCAGCCTTCACCCCCGACGCCCCGTGGCCGAACGGGCGGGCGGGGGAGCACGACGACTGACGCTCCAGCCGCTCCAAAAGAGTATTGCAAGATCTCCTAAAATTTGCTAGGAAGGGGCTCGTTGTGCAGCACTCCAGTTGTACAGCCATCGAAGTCTCGGAGTGTCATCCCGATGAGAGACAAAACTCTGAAGCGAGCTCTCCTCCTGTCCCTTCTCTGCGGCCTGTCTGTCTCCGTGCCACGCGGATTGCTGGCCCAATGCCCGAACCCGATCGACAATCCTCCCGCCGACTTTTTCGTCACCCAGCAATACAGGGATTTCCTGTTCCGTGATCCCACGCCGATCGAGCTGGCGAACGGGGTGGCCCCGATCAACTCCTGCTGGCACCGGGGTGATCAGGCCTGCGCCCATCGGGAGCGCATCCGTCTCTCGCGGTCGTTCTGGGATCATCCCGAGTTCCGCCAGCAGTCGAGGACGTTCGGGCTCGGTCTGGCCAATCCTCCGCACCTGTACGACAACTACGATTTCGTTGCTTTGAGCTACTGGATCTATCTCCAGCGGGCTCCGGACACCCCGGGGCACAACTTCTGGCTCAACGACCTGAACACCTGCACGGGACCGGAGGACGGGGGAGCCCGGAACGTGTCCGGATGCTACGACCACATCATCGACGCCTTCCTCTCGTCGATCGAGTACCGCGCCCGCTTCGGCTGCACGTAGGCGCGGCGCCGGCACCCCGTTGACAGAGTTGCGGCGCAGGCTTAAGGTCTGAGGTAACGCTGGCGCACTCCCGAAAGGGCACACCCGGCGAAAGCCGGCGCCGCAAAGCCAACGGGTCCTCGCCTCTCCCCCTCCAGCCGTGGGAGCGCAAGATGGCCGGGCTGCCGAAAGGTGGTCCGGCCGTGCTCTTTCTGAGGAGGAAAGGTGATGAGATCCGTTGCGTCCCCGCGCGTAGCTTTCCTGGCCCTGGCCCTGGCCGTGCTGTGGCTCCTGGGGAGCCCGGCGGCGGCCCAGCCGGCCTCTCTCGTCAAGGACATCCACACCGGGCTGTTGTCGCCCTCCAACCGCGGCTCGTTCCCGGACCAGATCATCGAGGCCGGAGGCGTGATCTTCTTCACCGCCTCGGACCGCATTCACGGCATGGAGCTGTGGCGCACGGACGGCACGGCGGCGGGAACCTTCCTGATCCGGGACATCTTCCCCGGTCCGTTCGGCTCCAGCCCCACGGAATTGATCGGATTCAGGGGCGAGCTCTATTTCAAGGCCATGGACGGCAGCCGGGGCTTCGAGCTCTGGAAGAGCGACGGCACGACCGAGGGGACGGTGCTGGTGGCGGACGTCGAGCCGCAGGGCTCCTCCGATCCCTACGAGCTGACGGTGCTGGGCGATCACCTCTACTTCACGGCGTTCTCCCACGCCACGGGCGAGGAGCTGTGGAGGACCGACGGCACGGCCGCCGGGACCGAGGTGGTCCTCGACGCCAATCCGGGGCCGGACTCTTCTTTCTTTTCCTTCAGCGCCTTCCCGGAGATCATCGCGGCCGGCGGCGCGCTCTATTACGCGGCCTGGGACGAGGCCGGTCTCGAGCTGTGGCGGAGCGACGGGACCGCGGCGGGGACGGCCCGCCTGGCGGACATATACCCGGGACCGGAGTCCTCGCACCCCGCCCGGCTCGCCGAGGCCGGAGGCGTCGTGTACTTCCGGGCCTTCGACAACGAGGCCGGTGGCGAGCTGTGGAAGACCGACGGCACGACGGCCGGAACGGTGCCGGTGGGAGACCTGCGACCGGGGCCGGGCTCGTCCAATCCGGAGGGCCTGGTGGAATTCGGAGGGGCGCTGTTTTTTACGGCAGACGCCGGCCGGGGGCCGGAGATCTGGAAAACCACCGGGGCTGGAGTCACCCCGCTCTTTCCTCTGGGGGGCGTCACCACGTTGGGAGAACCGCAGTTCCAAACTTTCGGGGGCTTCCTGTTCTTCCGCGCCGGAGATGCGCGAGGGTACGAGCTATGGAAAACGGACGGCACCCCGGAGGGGACCTCGCTGGTGGCGGACATCCTTCCGGGAGACGGATCATCCTTTCCCGAGGGGCTGACCGTCCTGGGGAGCGAGCTCTTCTTCCGTGCCGCGGATTCGATCGGCGACTTCGAGCTGTGGAGGAGCGACGGCACGGCGGCCGGGACGGTGGAGGTGGCGGACCTGGGCTCAGGCTTCGGGGGCTCGGATCCCGGGGGGCTGGTTGAGATCGGCGGCGTGCTCTACTTCCACGCGACCGACGGCGGGATCCTCGGCTTCGAGCTGTGGAGAAGCGACGGCACGACGACCGGGACCCGCTTGGTGGCCGACCTGAACCCCGCGGCGGGATCGGCTTTCTTCAACTTCTCCTTCACGCACCCCCGGCCAGTCGAGGTGAACGGCCTCCTGATCACCGTCGCCTTCGAGGAGGCCACGGGCTTCGAGCTGTGGCGGAGCGACGGGACCGCCGCCGGAACGTTCCTGGTGGCCGATCTGCGTCCCGGTCCGGACTCCGGCGTCTTCAGCCGGCTGGCCCGCGCGGGCGGGTTCGTCTACTTCATCGGCAGCGAGGGCGGCGTCTCGAAGCTCTGGAGGACAGACGGGGCGGCCGCGGGCACGGTGCCGGTGACGGACCTCTGCTTCGGGTGCTCGGACGGGGGTGACCTGGAAGGGATCGGTTCGAAGCTGTTCTTCACCGTGGAGGGCCCCGGAGGGCGGGAGCCGTGGACGAGCGACGGCACGGCCGCGGGCACCGGCCGGCTGGCCGACGTCAACCCGGGGCCGGGTGGCTCATTCCCGACCGGTTTCACGGCGGTGGGAGGGACGGTGTTCTTCACGGCCTCCGACGGTGTCACCGGCTTCGAGCTCTGGAAGACGGACGGGACGACGGCAGGCACGGTCCGGGTGACGGACCTCAACCCCGGGCTGGCGCACTCGAGCCCCTCGCACCTGACCACCTTCAAAGGGGCCCTCTACTTCACCGCGACCGACGGGGTGCGGGGGGCCGAGCTCTGGCGGACGGACGGCACGGCGGCGGGGACGGTCCTGGTGAAGGACCTCTGGCCCGGCCCGCCAGGATCCGGTCCGAGCGACCTCGAAGCAGTGGGCGGCACCCTGTTCTTCCTCGCCAGCGACGGTGTTTCCGGGAGAGCGCTCTGGCGGACGGACGGCACGGCCGCGGGGACGGTCCTGGTCAAGGATATCCACCCACCCTCCACCTCTCCGTTCGTGCCTCCCGCGTCTCCCCGGGACCTCACGGCGGCCGGCAACCTCCTGTTCTTCGTCGCCGGCAGCTCGACTCCCACGGGGTCGGAGCTGTGGAGGAGCGACGGCACGCCGGGAGGCACGTTCCTCCTCCGGGACATCCTCCCCGGGCCGGCGAGCTCGATTCCCGGAGAGCTGACCGCGGTGGGCCCGAAGCTCCTCTTCGCCGCGTCCGACGGTCTCCATGGGCAGGAGCTCTGGGTGAGCGACGGGACGGTGGCGGGGACGCGGATGGTCCAGGACATCGCGCCGGGGGTTCAGTCATCCATCCCGACCTATCCGACCGCGGCGGGGGCGAACGTCCTCTTCATCGCCTACCAACCGGAAACGGGCCGTGAGCTCTGGAAGCTCCCGCGAGCGGTCCTCTCCACCCCGGTCGAGCGGATTGCGGATCTGATCGTTCGTGTTCAGTCGCTCCGCCTGCACCACGGCATCGAAAACGGCCTGCTGGCGAAGCTCCGGGAGGCGCAGCAGGTCCTCGCCGACGCCGATCCCGGCAACGACGGAATGGCGAGGGTAAGCCTGGAGGCCTTTATCCATCATGTGAGAGCGCAGCGGGGCAAGAAGATCCCCATGGCTGCGGCGGACGCGCTGATCGCCGAGGCGGAGGGGATCCTGGCGATGCTGGGGTGAGCGCCTCTGCGGCTCCGGAGCAACATCTCTTTCCGTGATCCGGGGGCTTGACGGTGATCCGAAAGGGAGGTACATCTTTCTTTATGAGAGCAGTGAGCCTCCAGGAAGCGAAGGAGCATCTGGACGAGTTGGTCCGGGAAGCGGGCTTCTGGGGTAGAACTGGTGATCGCTGCCGACAATGGTACGAATGTGCGCTTGGTGCCGTTCCTCGGCCCAGATGATTTCGATGTTCGGAGGATGGAGATCGAGGAACTGCTCTCCAAGAGCTCGATCGAGTCGATAGAAGTTCGTCGCGCGGTTGTTCGAGCCCTCTGCAAACTGGCGGAATCACTGCCTGTTCTCGATCTCCGTTCTACCGAAGAGATTCTGGGTGACGAGGGTGAGGGCTTCCTCTGAAGATCGGATCATCGTTGACAGCTCCGCGGTGCTCGCTATCTTCTTCGGCGAACCCGAGCGTTCTCTCTTCACTGAAATCATCTTCGGTGCCTCGGAACGCTGGATCAGCAGCGTTACCGTCCTGGAATCCGGCTCCGTAGCTCTGAGCCGACGGGGCCTTGCCGGTCGAGCTGTCTTGGAGTCAATCTTCGACTGGCTTGGTCCCGAGATCATTCCGTTCACCATGGAGCATCTCCTTTGGGCGCGCCTTGCGCGGGAGCGTTCGACGACTCCGATGACGGTGGTACACGTTCGTCGGATTCAGCATGAACTTCAACCAGCAGGGCGGAGGTCAGTAGGACCGGGTGGCCGCATCCTCCACCAAAAGATCCGCCAGCAGCACGATCCTGCGCCGGAACGACCGCAGATCCACGAACTCCTCCCGGGTGTGCATCCCCCCGCCCACCGGACCGAGGCCGTCGAGGACGGGGATGCGGCCGGGGTCGGGGAGGAAGTTGGGGAAGGAGATGCCGCCGCGCTCGTTTTCGACTTCGAGATCCCAGCCGCGGGCGGCGGCGAGCTCGACGGCGCGGTTCGTCCAGGCGGTCTGGGGACCGTAAGGGTCGACCGGGGGGATGTACTGGCCGGAGGCGAAGGTGACGGAGGTGCCGGTTTGGACGGCGATGTCCCGGGCCAGGGCTTCCAGGCGACGGGCGAGCTCGTCGCTCTCCATGGCGCGAAGGAAGCGGGCCTCGCCTTCGGCCACGGCGCGGTCGGGCACGACGTTGAGCTGGCGCTCGGTGCCGAAGAGGGCAGCCGAGGCGGCGAGGTCGTCCACGAAGGTCGCGTCCCCGGCCACGAGGCGGCCGGTGTTGACGGTGGGGCCGGCGCCGTGCCGGGAGAGGGCCTCGGCACCCACGACCCAGCGGGCGGCGGCGGCGAGGGCGGAGCGGCCCTCCCAATAATGGAGGCCGGAGTGGGAGGCCTGTCCGCGGGCTTCGAGCCGCCACTGGAACATGCCCCGGCGGCCGGCGACGATCGTCTCCGCGTCCCTGCCGGCCGGCTCGCCAGGTTCCAGCACCCAAAGGGCCCGGGCGTCCCGCCCCCAGTCGCGGACGGCCTGGTTCGAGATCGGTCCTCCGACCTCCTCGTCCGGCACGGTGACAAGGAGGAGGTCCGGTGCGGGCTCTTCCCCCCGATGGCGGAGGAGGTCCAGGGCGCCCACGAGGGTGGCGAGCCCCCCCTTCATGTCGATGGCCCCGGTGGCGAGCAGCCGCTCGCCCTCGACCTGAGGCGGGGTGGCGGGCAGCACTGTGTCCAGATGGCCGATCAGCAGAAGGTGGCCGTTCGAGGTGTCCCGCCCCCGGGCCAGGAGGACGGGGAACGGGGCTCCGCCCTCGCCAATCTCGTCCCGAACCTCGGCCGTCATCCCGTGCTCTTCCAGGGCCGCGCCCAGCCGTCCGGCCATCCGCCGGAGCCCGGCGGCGTCGCCGCTGGGGGACGAGATGGCGGTCAGCTCCCGGAGGAGGTCGAGGGCGCGTTCGTAAGTGGGAGAGGGGAGGGGGTCGGAGACCGGGTCCATGGAGCCGTAGAGTATCGCAGGGGCCAGCGGACCGGTGTAGAGTTAGCCGAGGAGGGACGATCTCATGGTGAGCGCCGTCATTCTGCTGGTGGTAGAGAAGAACAAGGTCAACGAGGTGGCCGAGAAGCTGGTGGACCTGGAGGGCATCACCGAGGTCTATTCGGTGGCCGGCCAGTACGATCTGGTGGCCATCGCCCGGGTCCGGAACAATGAGGATATCGCGGACGCTGTCACCAACCAGATGCTGAAGATCGACGGCATCATCCGGTCGGAGACCCTGATCGCCTTCCGCGCCTTCTCCCGCTACGACCTCGAGCGCATCTTCTCCATCGGAGCCGAAGAGTCCGTCTCCTGAAGCTCCGCGACTGGATCGTCACACCGATATCCCGGCCTGGCGGCAAGGAAGTTGCTACATCCTTCTGGAGACGTCGGCTTTCTTCGGCGTCTTCCAGATGAAAGGAGTGTGCAACATGGGCCTAATCCAGTTCGCCAAGAACGTGGGGAGGAAGTTGGGAATTGGCGATGACGACGAGAAGGAGAAGCAACAGCGCGGTCAGGCACAGCAGGCAGGTCAGCGCCCCCAGGGGCCCTCGCCCCAGCAGCTCAAGGACCAGCAGGAGCGTAAAAAGGCGGCCGCCCTGGTCAGTCTTGTCAACCAGATGGGATTCAAGGCGCAGGACCTCGGGGTCCGCGTCGACGACGACAAGGTTACGGTCACCGGCCAGGTGAACAGCCAGGAGGAGCGGGAGAAGATCGTGCTCCTCGTCGGCAACACCGAGGGGATCGGCTCGGTCGACGACCAGCTCAAGGTCGCGAGGCCGGAGCCCGAGGCCCAGTTCTACGAGGTGAAGAGCGGCGACAGCCTCTCGAAAATCGCCAAGCAGTTCTACGGCGATGCCAACAAGTACAACGCGATCTTCGAGGCGAACCGCCCGATGCTCAAGGACCCGGACGAGATCTACCCCGGGCAGAAGCTGCGCATCCCGGCAGCCCAGACCGCTGGCGTCCGCGCCTGATCGTTTTCGCGGGGCGGCCTGCCGGGCCGTTCCGCCTTCTATCGCTGCTCGATCCGCACGAAGCGGGGGGAGGATACGCTCGCCCCATCGAACACCCGCAACACCAGCCCGGAACCGTTGGCGGTCGCCGCGCAGCCGGAGAGGAGGAGCCAGGTGTTCCCCCCGGGGACCAGGATCTGGCTCACGGGGAGGACCTCGCCGCTCTTCGTGCTCACCTGGCCGGGGGCTTCCGCCAGGCGGACCCACTGGCCGTTCTGGGCGAGGCGGCTGAGGACAATCACTTCCTGCTTGGGATTGCGCCGGTCGAACCAGGCGAGCCGGAGGGAGCCCTGGTGGTCTCCGAAGGGGAGGTCCACCCAGTAGTCCTTCCCCTGTCTCCAGATCCCTGTCGTGTCCGTCGCGCCCCAGGGGGTCCAGGTGGAGCGCCGCCAGCTCTTGCCCGAGTCGTCCGAGAGGTAGACCACGCCGTCGCCCGAGACGTAGGCGGCCGAGGTGCCGGTGAGGGCAATCAATTGTCCCCGCCGCTCTGCCGAAAGCTTGGGGACGCCGGTCACCCACAGCTCGGGCGGGCCGGAGACGGAGAAGAGCCCCGTGCCGGTCAGCACGCCGTCCTTGCGTTGCGGCGCCGGGAGGGCCTGGGGCTGCCCCACGGCGGTGACGTTCAGCGATCCCCGGTTCCGCCACTCCCGATTTTCCAGGCGGAAGGCCCAGGCCTTGGTCTGCCCGCTGTCTCCCGTGGCTCCGTGGAGGAGGATCCAGGGGACCCCCGTGGCATCGTAGGTGGGGGTCACGGTGGCGGCCAGGGGGACGGCCAGGGTCTCGCCGAGCGGCTCCCAGGCGCCGCCGCTCCAGCGCACCGGCTGGATGCAGCGGTCGCCGCAGGGGGAGGCGGCGATGATCGGGCCGGGGCCCACCGATCCGCTGAAGCGGCCCTTCGGGTTGTCGCGCCAGGCCCGGGCCTCACGGCCCGTGGCGTCGAGCTCCACGATCCAGGCCGGGCCTCCCTCGGCAAGCGAGGGCACGGAGAAGAGCGTCCGGCCGGACGCGGTGTCCATGCCGATCAGGGTGAGGGCCGTCGTGCCGTCGCAGAGGGCGCCGGCCGCGAGGGCGGGAGACGCAGGAGCGAGGAGCGGCGCGAGGAGGGCAAGGGCCGCGGCGGCGAATCCGGATCGAAGGCAGGCGGTGGGGGTCACGGTTCGTTCACCTCCGAGTCATCGATTGGCGCGCTGCCGGACTCTCCAGCCCCAGCTCTGTGCTCCCAGGGCCTTGACCCGGGCGATGCGGTCCTCGGCCACGCGGTCGGCCGCCTGGTAGGAGGGGATCGACTGGGTCCGGGCCATCTCGAACACGCGCATCGTATTGGCATACAAGCCGCGCGCCATCCGCATCGCCGTTTCGCGGTTGTAGCCGATCAGCTCGTTGTAGACGTTGATCAGGCCCCCGGCGTTGATCACGTAGTCGGGGGCGTAGAGGATCCCGCGGTCGTGGAGCGCCTGGCCATCCCGGGCCTCGTTCGCGAGCTGGTTGTTGGCGGCGCCCGCCACCACCTTGCAGCGCAGCCGGGGGATACTCCGCTCGTTGAGGACGGCCCCGAGGGCGCAGGGGGCCACGACGTCGCAGTCCACCTCCAGGATCTCCCCCGTGGGGACGACCTCAACGCCCAGCTCCTCCCGCGCCCGCTCCGTCGCCTCCGGGTCGATGTCGGTGCCGAAGATCTTGGCGCCCTCGTCCTTCAGATAGCTGGCGAGGTAGAAGCCCACGCTGCCGAGCCCCTGCACCGCGACCGACCGGCCCTTGAGCGAGGCGTCGCCGAAATGCACGGCCGCCGCCGCCTTCATTCCTTGAAGGACCCCGAAGGCCGTGACGGGCGAAGGATCGCCGCCGCCGCCGTTGTCCGGGGAGACGCCGGTCACCCAGCGGGTCTCCTCCAGGATCGTCTCCATGTCCTCCATGTCGGTGCCCACGTCCTCGGCGGTGATGTAGAGGCCGCCCAGGGACTCGATATAGCGGCCGAAGCTGCGGAACAGGGCCTCGGACTTCTCCCTCTTGGAGTCGCCGAGGATGACCGCCTTGCCTCCCCCCAGGTTCAATCCCGCGGCCGCGGCCTTGTACGTCATGCCGCGGGAGAGGCGAAGGACGTCCACGAGCGCCTCGTCCATGCTTGAGTAGGGCCACATCCGGACGCCGCCGAGCCCCGGGCCGAGCGTCGTCGAGTGAACGGCGATGATGGCCTGGAGTCCCACGTCCGGGTTGGAGCAGAAGAGCACCCGTTCGTGGCCCATGGTCATCATCTGCTGGAACAGTTCCATCGTGCTCCTTGAGGAGGCGCCGGGCGCCCCTGCGCGCGCAGTCCGGGGAAGGCCCCGGTCTGTTGGGGAAAACCTGAGATGGATGCCACACGCATCCGGTGCATCCGGTTTGCGGACGGGCGCGGCAAAGTTTACCCGAAGGGGGGAAGAAAGACCATGTCTCAGCAGGGACGATGGGGTATGTGAGCACGCTGAAAAGGTAGACGCCCTGTAACGTCCATGGGAGACTTTATCCGTATCGTCATCCCAAGCTGCCGGTCCGGTTGTGGAGTCCATTGGAACCATGTCGAGGGTCAGCGCACGATCCTGACACGGAAGAGGGGGGAATTTCGCGTTCCTTCATGCAGAGCTCCAGATCGGTGTCTCTGGAAGAGCTCAGAGGAGGCTTATGGCCATCGTCAGAGACGTCAGGATCAGGGAAGTGGATGGTGAGGTCTTCAAGGTTGTCGTACAG
>DASQEB010000451.1:0-2009 GCA_035633875.1 Thermoanaerobaculia bacterium | reverse complement strand
GGGATGGAACAGGCCCGGCGACCTCCTGCGGATTTTCCAGACCGGTCGACCAGGTCCAGGGTGCACCGCCAGAGAAAACGGTCTGCCCTGCGAAGAGACGCCCCGCCGTCCCCATGACCTCCGAAGCGGTGTCGCCCATCGACTGGGGCGTCTCTACGCCTTCTCCCGAAGTCAGCCGGCGGAAAATGCTTCTCACCAGTCCTTCTCCTTCCCCGAGCGGTCCCGGGCCCGTTTGGCCGCATCCGCCCGGCGCTGGCGGCGCTCCAGGTCCTCGACGGCGGAGAGCACCGCGGCGGCCTCGCGGGCGCTCATCTCCGGCTGGTTCTTGTAGCCGGGGAGGCGGCCGTCCCGCTGCTCGGAGGGGTCCTGCGCATCGCCCTGCCTCCCCTGTTGATCGGGCTGCTGCCCCTGCCCCTGCTGCTCGCTCGGGTTCCGGCCTTGGGAGCGGTCCTGCCGCTGGTCGTCGGGCCGGCCCTGGCCCCCCTGGCCGGAGGGGTCGTTCTGCTGCGGGTTCCGGCCCCGATTGCCCTGGCGCTGCCCCTGGCCGCCGCGGCGCTGCTTTTCCAGCTCCTTGAGGGCGAGCTCGAGGTTCCACTTGGCGTTCAGATCGTCCGGGGCGAGGCGAAGGGCAGCCTTGTAGGCCTGCACCGCCCCGGCCGGATCGCCGGCCCCGAGGCGGGCGTTGCCCAGGTTGTAGTGGGCGGCGGGCGCGAGCTCCGGGTCTCCCTCCTGGGTGGCCTGCTCCAGCAGCTTCACGGCCTTGCGCTCGCTGCCGGCGGCCAAGTGGGCCGAGCCGGCGTTGTACTGGGCCCGCGGGTCCTCCGGCGCGAGCCGCAGCGCGGTCTCGGCGGGGTCCACCGCGTCCTCGGGCCGGCCCTCCTCCCAGGCGTCGATCGCAGCCTCCGTCCGCTCCCGCGGGTTGTAGAGCCACCGCTCGGCCCAGACCGGCAGATGGGGCCGGGGCAGCCAGTCGGGGAGCGGCAACTGGAGCCATCCGAGGAGGACGAGAGGGAGGAGGCTGGCCCGCGCCACGGCGGCCTGCCGGGTCTGGATCGGTCTCCCCCTCTCCGAGCGGGGATGCCGGCTTTCGGCGAACGGTCCCACCGCGAGGTGGAGGAGCAGCGCGAGGGCCGCCAGCGCCAGGGGCCACTGGAAGCGCTCCTCCAGCGTGCTCACGGTCTGGCTCTCCAGGGTCCGCTTCTCCATCTGATCGATCCGCCGGAGGATCGGGAACGGATCGGCCGCGGCGCTGGTGACGCGGAGGTAGGAGCCGCCCGTCTCGCGGGCGACATCCTCCAGGACCTCCTCGTGGAGCCGGCTCTGGACGAAGCTGCCGTCCTGCTCGCGCTTGAAGCTCGCGCTCCCCGGCAGCGGGACCCGCGCCCCCTCCGGGGTGCCGACCCCCAGGGCGTGGACCACCACCCCGTGCTCCTTCAGGTTGGTGAGCTGGGCCGCGAGGCCGCCGCCGTGGTCCTCGCCGTCCGAGAGCAGCACGAGGACCCGGTGCTTCTCCCGCCCCTCGCCGAAGAGGCGGATCGCGGCTTCGATCCCGGGGGCGATCTCGGTGCCCGGCGTCGGCAGGGAGCCCGGGTCGATCGTGTCGAGCAGCATGTCGAGCACCGCGCCGTCCAGGGTCAGGGGGGCGAGGACGACGCCGGTCCCCTCCATCTGGACGAGCCCCACCCGGTTGCCGGGCATGGCCCGGCTCATCCGCCGCACCAGCGTCTTGGCCACGAAGAGGCGCGAGGGAGGGACGTCCTCCGCTCCCATCGAGAGGGAGGAGTCCACCAGGAAGACCACGTCCACGCCCTTGCGCTCCACGGTCTGCTCGCCGCCGCCCCAGCGCGGCCGGGCAAGGGCGAGGGAGGCGCCGAGCACCGCCAGGGCGAGGGTCGCGACGGAGAGGGCGAGCCGCCGGGGGGCGTAGGCCGGCAGGAGCCGGTCCCACAGCCCGCGGGCGGCCCAGGCCGCGACCGCCGCCAGGCGCCGCCGCCAGAGCCAGGCCGCCG
>DASQEB010000450.1:0-6269 GCA_035633875.1 Thermoanaerobaculia bacterium | reverse complement strand
CAGTGGACTTCGAGAGGATCTCGATGACCGGCTGGGGCGTCTCTACGCGTGCTCTCAGAGATGTGTGTAAGAAGTTGGGCTGGCGCCTCAGGCTACATCCCTGCGCCCCTCGGGCTCCAAAAGTGCGGAAAATCTTGCCGTCGAAATGGACGGATCGCCCCTCTCCTGCTGGTAACACCCCGCCGGAACCCCGGCTCGGGCCGCTCCTGCCCAGCTCCGCCTCTTCGGTGTCCACGTTGTCCAGGATCAGCAGCCAGCGGCCTTGCCCTTGGAACCAGGTGAGGACGGCCTCAACCTGCGGCGCCCGCCCTGCTATTCTCGTAAAAGCGCTCAAGGGACATTGGAAACCAAGAGCCTATTGCGGTATGCCTTCGGGAAGATGAGGCTGTATAAATAAGTCCGGGAGGGGATACCTCCCTCCCTCCCTCGGACGGCCCGTCGCCTCTTCCGGAGACGTGGACGCTGTCCTCCGCGCGATGGTATGCTCCTTTTCGCGGGAAGCCATACTCCAACCAGGCCCTCCGGCGCGTCTCGGTGGCCACTTGGAGAAAGGAAGGTATCGATGGCGGCGATTCCCCTGAAGCACGACGACGTCTACTACCCGGAGTCCGACGGCGAGCCCATGGCCGAGACCGAGCTTCACCGTGTGGTGATGACCGACCTGATCAACGGTCTCAGGAGGCGGTACGCCTCCGCCCCGGACGTCTACGTCAACGGGAACATGTTCTTCTACGACGTCCAGGGCAATCCGCGCTCTTCCTTCAGCCCCGACGTCTTCCTGGTCAAAGGCGTTTCCAAGGAGATCCGCCGGGTCTACAAGATCTGGGAGGAAGGCGAGGTGCCCTGCTTCATCGTCGAGGTCACCTCGGACAAGACCCGCAAGGAAGACACCGGCTCGAAGAAAGCCCGCTACGAGCGGCTCGGCTGCGAGGAATACTTCCACTTCGATCCCTACGGCGACTACCTCGACCCCCGTCTCCAGGGTTACCGCCTGGAAAGCGGTCGCTACCAGCCCCTCGCCGCCAGCCCGGACGGCTCCCTGTTCAGCCGGACCACCGGGCTGATCCTGCGGGTTGAGAGGAGCAGGCTCCGCCTGGTCGACGCCGCCACCGGCGAGGAGCTCCCCTGGGATGAGGAGCTCGGAGCACGCCTGGATCAGGAAAGGGAAGAAGCCGCCCGGGCGAAGGAGCGCGCCGCCCGCGAGGCCGAAGCCCGGCATGCCGCCGAAGCGCGCGCCGCCCGCGAGGCCGAGGCCCGACGCGCCGCCGAAGACGAAATCGCCCGCCTCCGCCGGGAGCTGGAGGAGCGGAATCGGGGCTGAAGCGGGAGGTGCCCGACCATGCTATGATCTCCCCAGGTCTCACGGCGTGAGAAGCCGTGAGAGGGGAGAGAGCAGATGGCCTCCAGAGCAGCCGCCCTCAAAGATCCGACCGTCGCGTTCCTCCACTCCCACGGGATCACCGTGTCTCCCGAATCGCTGGATGAGCTCGTCCAGGAAGCGGTGTCACGGCTGCAACGGAGCCTGTACCGCCCGGACCCGCGGGCGGATCTCTCAGGGCCCGAGGTGGAAGCGCTGGAGCGGGGTGGTTTCAACCTGAAGCCGGCCGATCTGGGGAAGGACGATCCTCTCGCCAGGACGGTGGCCGAATACGCGGCCCTCCTCAAGTCGAGCCTCTCCACGGCCGAAGCCGCCAAACGGCTCCGCGTGGACCCGAGCCGGATCCGGCAGCGCCTCACCTCCGAGCCTCCCACACTCTACGGCATCCGCGTCAGCGGTGGCTGGGTTCTGCCGGCGTTTCAGTTCGACGGGGATGACCTGGTTCCCGGGATCGGAGAGGTCGTCTCCCGGCTGGATCCGGAGCTCCACCCGGTGTCGGTCTTCCGCTGGTTCACCCATCCCAGTCCGGACCTCGTCGCGGAGGATCTCGACGGGCAGGCTCTCAGTCCGCGGGAGTGGCTCCGTCTCGGTCTTCCGGTTCAGGCGGTGGCGGATCTCGCCGCCGCTCTCTGAAGCGTGGCCAAGTTCCCCGAGCCCCCGGCTGCCGCAGATCTCGCGCAGGTGCCGCCGGAGCCGAGGACCGCTGCCGCGGGGACCCTCCTCTGGCGCCTCTACTTTCGCGGCGGCCGACACCCCACCTTCTGGAACTCTTTCCGGGCCTTCGGTCCCACGCGGGGCCGTTTCGATCATCAACTGCCCCCGCCTCGCGCTCAGGGAAGAATGATCTTCTACTGCGCCGAGCACGGTCCCACCTGTCTCGCGGAGGTCTTCCAGGATATCCGCGTCATCGACCGGGGCGCACGGGACCCATGGCTCGTCGGGTTCAGCCTCGCGCGGGATGCCGCGCTCCTCGACCTGACGGGGACCTGGCCGACGCGAGCCGGAGCCTCCATGGCCATCAATTCAGGGCTGCGGCCGCGGGCTCAGAGGTGGTCCCAGGCGATCTACGAGGCCTATCCCGCTCTCGAAGGGATCTATTACCCCTCGTCCATGAACGCCAACCGGCCCGCCATCGCCCTCTACGAGCGGGCCCTGACGGCCCTTCCCAGGGCGCCGGTCTTTCACCGCCCCTTGAGGGATCCTGCCCTGTTGTCCGTTTTGCGGCACGCCGCCCAGGATCTTGGCTACGGCCTGAGCTGACCTCAGGACGCCAATTCCTTGATGAATCGATCCAAGTCCAGGAAATTCTCGATCACCAGCCCGGCCCCTGCCCGGCGCAGGCGGTCCGCCCGTTCCCCGCTCGCCACGCCGAGAAAGCCGAGCCCGAGGGCCCGCGCCACCTGGACGTCCCAGAGACCGTCTCCGACCGAGACGACGCTCTCGAAGGGACCGGCCTCGGCTTCAGCCAGGGCGATGGCCCGCTGCACGATCTCCTCCCGCAGAGGCGAGTCGTCCGAGGTCGCGAGGGGGAGGCCGTCGATGTCCAGGCCGGCCGCCCGGAGCTTGAGCCTCGCCGAAGGCTCCCAGCCGCCCGTTGCCAGCGCCACCCGAAAACCGGGAGCGCGCCGCAGCCGCCGCAGGGCTTCCGCTGCGCCCGGGATCTCGGTGAACTGATCGGGAGCCTGGACGAGGGCGGCCTCCAGAAGGCCGAAAAAGCGCCTCCGGACCCTGTCGATCTCTCCCGCGTCAGGCTCCCGGCCCTGGTGTCGGGCGAAGAGCTCCAGGGCGATCGCCGCATCGGTGCAGCTCGGGTAGAGGGACCAGTCCGTGTCGATGCCGGTGAAGCCGTGCTCCTCCTCGAAAGCGCGGACGTAGCACTCCTCGTCCACCTCGTTCGTGCGGGTCAGGGTGCCGTCGATGTCGAAGACCACCAGCTTCATTGCGCCGCGACCTCCTCCACGACCGATTCTCCGCTCGACCGGTCGCCGCTCGTCCACTGCCACCTCTCGTGGAGACGGACGCGGCCGTCCGGGAGGAGCTCCGGAGTCGAACGGCAGACGCCCGTCATCAGCTCTCCCGCGGTATTGACGTGCTGGTACCGCATGTCGAGGCCGCCCTCGGCATCCACCCGGGCGATCAGGGTCCCGAAGCGGATGGCGCCGCCCTCGTAGGTGGCCCAGACGATGTCTCCCCGCTGGTGGTACTCGAAAAAGGTCTCCGCGCCCACCTCGCCGGTAGGGGAGTTGCTCACGGAACGGAACCGACGGCCGTCGTAGTCGATCTCCCGGCACCTCAGAAGACGGTCAGGAAGGCGATGAACTGGTCGGCCCGGCAGTAGGGCCAGCCGAAAGGATAACGCGGGATCTCGCCTTGATCACCGGAGAGCACGGAGGATTTCTCGGGCGGGGTGCCCTGCCGGCAGGCCCGCTCCGGACCTGCCGGCCAGGGGAGGGAGCGCTACTCCACGGCCACGAAGTGGGTGCTCGTCTTCGTCGCCGCGATGCAGTGGACCACGGTGCTGTCGGCCTGGACGACCGTCAGATTCTCTCCGGCGTACACCGTGCTCGAGCGGACCACCGCCTCGGTCTCCCCGATCTCGTCTTCGACCGGGGTCGTGGTGTCGCCGCTGTCCGTGGCGGCGTCCGTCTGGTTGTCAACGGTGGCCTGTTCGGCCTCGTACCGGACCACCGCATCGAAGATGTCCCTCGGGCACGGCGGCGGCGGTGGCGGAGGCGGCAGCGGCCAAGTCGGGTGCGGACCGTTGTGATCGACCTTCTTCGGCGCCGGGCACGGCGTCGCGGTGCAGGGGTCCCACCAGCCCGGATGGAAGCCGGGCGTGGTGCCCGGAACCCCGGCATCCGGGGACCCGTTGCCGTCCGTGTCGATCGACAGCTGGGAGGGATGGTCGATGCCGCCGGTGCCGACGGTTTCCGCCCATGGCGCGCCGCTGGTCTGCAGGTTGACCGTCTCCGTCACCGGAGTGCGGAATGTCGCCCCGGTCGTGTTGTTGGTAAAGATGACCCTGCCCGGAACGGAGAAGCTGGCGTCGAACGTGCCGCCGGAGGCGGTGGTCCGGCGGATGATCATGTTGCCGGTGGGTGCGGTGCCGTTGAGGGTGACCTTGGCGCTGAAGGTATCGGTGCAGCCGGGGACCGAGATGGGCGAGCGGTTCACGAGCGAGATCGCCCGCACCTGGATCTGGGTGCTGCCCTGGCCGTTGCCGAGGTCCACGTTGCCCGTCCGCTCCACGATCGTGTCGGTGCTCCCGAGGACTCCCTGCGGGCTCGTGACGATGGGGGAGCCCTTCAGAGGGATCCTTTGCGAGAAGGGCTGCGAGGTCGGGCAGAAGTACCCTGCGGGGATCGGGGTGCCGTCCGAGAAGTCGACGTACGTGTTCCCGTCGTCGGGAGTCGTCCAGACGTCGATTCCGGCCGTAACGACCTCGGCGGCCGCTGGCGCCGCCAGCAGCGCAAACACCGCGAGCGTACACAAACCACAGAGAAGCGACCTTCTCTCTTGCATCTCTTCCTCCTTTCCAGGAAACGTGGGGAACTGGCCCGCTGCGAGAGCTCGATGTCCAGCAGACGACCGGCCTTCATATATGTAGGTGCACCCAGGGAGACGAAGCGATCCGCGCGGCAGGCGACAAAGGTGTGACGGTGGAGCCCCCGCCCGAGCCCTCACCCCAGAACCCTGGCGCCGCCCCTCCGTAGAAGAAAGAGGCCGGCCCGCCGTCACCCATGTAGAATCCACCCCCGACAGACGATTCCGGCCTTTACGAGGAGGTCAGACCTTGAGGGACATCACCGGGGCCTTTGCGCCGAACCGCGCGATCTCGCCCACGACGCTGAAGATCATCATCGCCTTCCAGGTGGCGATCGTGCTGCTCATCTGGATCAACTCGCCGTTTCAGGTGCTGCCGCAGCCGGACGAAGTGGTGCGGGCGTTCCGGGGCCTCTGGTTCGAGCAGGGGCTCGGCCGCGAGCTGTGGACCAGCTTCGGGGTGAACCTCCAGGCCCTGGGGCTCACCGTCCTCATCTCCCTGGGGCTCTCGTATCTGACGGTGATGCCGTTCTTCCGGCCGGTCGCCGCCGCGCTCTCCAAGGGGCGGTTCCTGGGGCTCATCGGCCTGACGTTCGTGTTCACGCTGATGGTGGGCGGCGGCCGGCCGCTCAAGCTGGCCCTCCTGACCTTCGGCATGACGGTCTTCTTCCTCACCTCCATGGCCGCGGAGGTGCTGGCGATCCCCAAGGACCGCTTCGACCACGCCCGGACGCTGCGGATGAACGAATGGCATGTGGTCTGGGAGGTGGTGATCCTGGGGACGGCGGACAAGGCGTTCGAGGTGCTGCGCCAGAACGCGGCCATCGGCTGGATGATGTTGACCATGGTGGAGGGGATCTCCCGCTCCGAAGGCGGGGTGGGGGCCATGCTCCTCAATCAGAACAAGCACTTCCGGCTGGCCGAGGTCTTCGCGATCCAGATCACCATCCTGCTCGTGGGCATCCTCCAGGACTACGGGATCGGCGCCCTCCAGCGCCTGTTCTGCCCCTACGCCCATCTTACGCTGGAGAGGAGGTAGGCCGTGGAAGCCCTGAGGTACGAGGTCCGCAAGACGATCCTCAAAGCGGAGAACGTCTCGGTCGTGAAGGGGGAGACGGTCATTCTCCGGGACGTGAACCTGGAGATCAAGGACATCGTCCGTCCGGACACCGTGGCCGGCCAGGTGGTGGGGCTTCTGGGGCCCTCGGGGATCGGCAAGACGAGCCTGTTTCGGATCCTCGCCGGCCTCGAGCCGCCGGATCCGGGCCGGGAGCTGCTCGGTGAGGAGGGGGTTCCGTTGCGCCGGGGGCTGGTGGGGGTCGTGGCCCAGCACTATCCGCTCTTCGCC
>DASQEB010000449.1:0-4973 GCA_035633875.1 Thermoanaerobaculia bacterium | reverse complement strand
GGGCAGAGTTGCGCCGCGTAGGGTGAAGACAGAGCGTTCTTCACACCTTCAACCCTCCGTACCACGAGCGGATCTCTTCAAAGGACAAAAGCGATGCGTAACCGAGGAAACCCCTCGCTGGGCGGCGAAGGCAAACTTTCTTACGCTTCGCTCTCGCCCTCCGATCCCCACTCCCAAACCCCGCTTTCCCCAGAATTGGTTGCACAAAGGGAACGAATCCCCACCGCTGCGTTCCCCTTTGCCAAGATCTCCAACCGTGCTGGGAACTGCGCTCACCAAGCAGTTTCTCCTCCGCTGTGACACGATCCCGCCCCGTGAATTCGCCGTCCTCCTCCTCCCGCGCCACCGCGCTGGCCCTGGGTCTCGCGGCGGCCGCCCTCTTCGTGCTGCTCGCGAGTGTCCGGATCGAGGCGCAGGGGCCGCAGTACGACGAGCTGCACCAGGCGGTGGGAGCCTTCACCTGGCTCGGGGCGCCGCCATCGCCAGTCTTCTGTATGGACGCGTTCGACCGGGTCTGCGTGCTCAACATGCCTTACAGCGCGGCTATCAAGACGAACCTCTATGGGGCGTGGTTGCGCTTCGTCCAACCGCGCTTCACGCTGGCGAATTGGCGGCTCTTTGGCCTCCTCACCATCGCCCTCGGGATCGTGCTCTTCTGCGCCTTTGGCGGGCCGGCCCTGCCACCCTGGGCGATGGCAGTCTTTCTCGCTCTCCTGCTCACGGATGGGGCGGTGCTCCTGGCCGGCCGCTTCGACTGGGGGCCGGTGGCCCTGTCCCTCGCGATCCGGCTCGCGCTGCTCGGCCTCTGGATCGGGAGCGAGGCGGGGGAGGCGCCCACCCTCCGGAGCTCCTTCGGCCTCGGTGCCCTGGTGGGGTTCGCCTTGTTCGAGAAGCTGAGCGCCGTCGTGCTCGTCCCGCCTCTGGCGGCGATGGTCCTCGGGAGCCCCGGCCGGAGGGAGCGCCGCCACCTCCTGGCCGCTGCGGCGGGCCTCGCGACAGGGACTTTGCCGCTGGCGGCCGTTCACCTCGGGGTGCTGCTCTTCCGTGGCCAGCCGGTCTCCCTGGGGGGCGGGCCGGAGGTGGACCGCTCGCCAGCCGGATTCCTGGCCTACGTGGGGGACTACCTGAGGCTGGGACAGGGAGGGTTCTTCCGGAGCTTCATCCTGGGGCTCGAGCGCTTGCCCTGGGCGGAGCTCCTGGAGGGAGCGGTCGCTGCCGCCGTCTGCGCGGTTGTGGCGGCCGCGGCAGTGGGCCAGGAGACCTCGCCCTCAACCCGCAGGGCATGGGTCGCCCTCGTGGGCTACGGTGCGGTCTGCCTCGGCCTCTATCTCCTGCCGCGCCCCACCTGGGCCCATCACTGGCTCCTGGGAACCCCTTTTCAATACACCGCGGTGGCTCTGGCCCTTCCGGCCCTCCGGCGGGGGGAGGGGAGACGGCCGGCTCTCGGGCTGGCCCTGGTCGCGCTCACCGCGCTCCTGCTCGCCATACGGCTGCCGGGTCTCGTCGAGACCGAGCGGGCTCTGGGGACCGGCCGGGCATCGTCCGCCTGGGACCCCTCCCTCGCGGAGATCGGCCGGTTCGCGGCGGAGCGGCCCGCGGGGGCTGTCTTCGTCGCCTCGGACTGGGGCGTGGCCACCCAAATCCTGGCCTTCTCCGGCGGCCTGCCGGGTCTGGTCTACGAGCCGTTCTGGCGCTATGACGGGCCGGCGCAACTCCGGCGGATCCAGGAGGAGAGCGGAGCGCGCATCCTCTACCTCTACCTCGTCCGCTTGCGGAACCCTCGCCGGGTGGTCCCCGGGGCGACGGAACGCATCGAGCGGGACCTGGAGGCCGATCCGCGCTGGCGAGAAGTGCCGGCGGAACCCGAGGCCGCCGGCCTGCGAGAGGTCCTCGTGCGCAAGTTCGTCCCCTCTGGCCTGGGACTTGCGTCTTAACCCCTTCAGAGCGTCACCGTTTCTTAGAGCAGCAAGGAGAAAACGCTGGATTTCCGGGCCTGGGAAGATCAATGGGCGGTTCTGGGTTCTACCGGATCTGGACAACGATTGGAAGCGCCTGGTGACAGGAATTGTCCGGCATATGCAGTAAGTGGTATATGCTTGCTGTAGGATCGATTGAACAGGCGCGGTGGAGAAGGAAATGCCTCTGGATCTGAAACGGACGATCTTTGTGTTCCTCTGTCTGCTGGCTCTCCCCCTGGGGAGCGCCGCCATGCCGCCGGACGAAATGCCCTTGCGCGCTGCCCTGGCGGGACGGTTCGTGACGGCGCCGGACGGCGAGGGTGAAGCGGAGCTGGTGGACGTCGACCCGGCGCTCGCCCCGGCCCTTCTGGACTTGGCCCCAGGCGCCGCGCGGCTCGTGGCTGACTGGCCGGTGGCTCCCGGGGTTCGCCAGGATGTCGAGTTGACCCGCTTCGAGGTCTATGCGCCGGACGCCCGCGTCGTGAAGATCCAGGGACAACGGGTGGTCGAGCTGCCGCGGTCGAAGCTCGCCTTCTTCCACGGCCGCCCGGGCGACGATCCGGAGACCCGACTGGTGGTCACCGTCGATCCGGAGACCGGGACTCTGGAGGGGCTCGCTCTCACCGCAGAGGGAACGCGGGAGCTGCGACCCTCGCGGGCGAAGGGGACGGCGGGGAGCTATCTGATCGCCACCCCCGAAGCTCTGCAACCAGCGGCGGAGGAGACTTCCTGGTCCTGCGGTCAGGAGAGCCAGACTGCGACCCACGACGGGCTCGGCTGGCTGGCCTCCCCCCTGGAGGCGACGACGGCTGCCGCCATCACCTCGCTCCACACCGTCACGGTCGCCGTGGACACGGACAACGAGCTCCTGCAGCTCAAGTTCGGAAACAACACCGTGGCCGCCACGAACTACATCGCGAACCTGATCGCCCGGATGAACATCATGTACGAGCGCGATTTCCTAGTGCGGCTGGTCCAGGGGCTCACCATTCTGCGCCCCTCGACCACGGCCGACCCGTATACCGCGGGAACGAGCACCATTCAGGGGCTGAACGAGTTCACGACCTACTGGAGCGGAGGCTGCGGCGGGGCCTGCGCGGGCGTCAGCCGGGGGCTCGCGATGATGCTCTCGGGCAAGGCGAGCTCGTCCAACTCGGCCGCCGGCGTCGCCTGGGTCGGCACCCTCTGCAGCACGTCGCACGGCTACAGCTTCACCCAGGTCTTCAAGTTCGCCCAGGACACTTCGGCGAGCGACGCCCGCATCGTCGGCCACGAGCTCGGGCACAACTTCGGCTCACCCCACACCCACTGCTACTCGCCGCCGATCGATACCTGCTACAACGGCGAATCCTGCTATGGCGGGGGGACGAGCTGTCCGGCGCCAGCGACCTACAACGGCGTCACCAATGTGACGGGCACCGTGATGAGCTACTGCCACCTGACCGGTTGCGGCTCCAGGGAGGTCTTCCACCCCCGCACGATCGAGCTCGTGGCTCCGGTGATCCAGAGCCGTGTCGGGCAGTGCGTCTTTCCCCTGGGTCTTTCGAATGCCATCTTCAGCAACGGCTTTGAAACCGGCAACAGGAGCGCGTGGCAATGAACAGAGGAGATGCCAGGATGGAGATCTCGCGTTTGCGTCGTTCCGCCGCGCTGGCAATCGGGCTGGGACTGGCGGCTGCCACGGCTTGGGCCGGAACCCTGACCGTCCGACCGGGCGTCCCAACCGTAGGCGGGCTCGCCCGGTACACCGGGAGCCACGGTCTCGAGGTCAACGTGGCGGTCCCGGACCGGAGCGCCACCTTCGTGCAGAGCAATCATCCGTCCGCCGAGGCCACTTACCGTGTGCGCTTCTCGGCCAACCTGCGGGGCCTCACGATGAGCGAGGGGGAGGAGCTCGACCTCTTCGCTGCCTATGACGGCGCCGACCCGACGCCTCCGGCCACCAGCGGCAACGCCCTGCTGCGCATCGTGGTGCGGCGCAGCGGCGGCCGGAACGTGCTGACCGCCTTCGCCCGCCGGGACAACGGAACCGAGGCCGAGATCCCGGCGGCGATCACCCTCGCCAATGGCTGGCGGGTGGTGGAGCTGGATTGGGCCAAGGCGACCGCCGCCGGGGCCAACAACGGCAGGCTCGGCCTCTGGGTGGATGGCACGGCGCGGACCGGCCTGACCGGTCTCGACAACGATGCGTCGAGCCTCAACTACGCCCGATGGGGCACGGTCAACAGCGTGGACCCCGGCACCTCCGGCGTCCTCAAGCTCGACGATTTCGCCTCGCAGCGGACGGGCTACATCGGTCCGATGTCGGTGTTCGGCGACGTCCCCAGCACGCAGTTCTACTGGCCTCACGTCCAGGGGCTCTACGCCGCCGAGATCACCAGCGGCTGCGGCGCGGGCGCCTTCTGCCCGAACAGCAATGTCAACCGGGCGGAGATGGCGGTCTTCCTCCTCCGTGGCCAGCGCGGACCCGAGTTCGCGCCGCCCCCGGCCACCGGGATCTTCACCGACGTCGCCACCACGTTCTGGGCGGCGCCCTGGATCGAGCAGCTCTACCGGGACGGCCTGACGGGGGGCTGCTCCAGCAATCCGCTGCAGTACTGTCCGAACAGCAACGTCAACCGGGCGGAGATGGCCGTCTTCCTGCTGAAGGCGAAGTATGGGGCGGGCTACACGCCGCCGCCCGCGACCGGGGACTTCGCGGACGTGCCGGTGAGCTTCTGGGCGGCGCCCTGGATCGAGCAACTGGCGGCCGAGGGGATCACAAGCGGCTGCGGCACCAACCCCCTCCGCTACTGCCCGAACGACCCGGTGACCCGCTGGCAGATGGCAGTCTTCCTGGTCCAGACGTTCGGCCTGCCAACGCAGCAGGTCGGACCCTAGGAGCCTGTCGGCTTACTCGAACTTCGCGGGAAAATCCCTCCGGGGGGTGACGCAGGGGGGCCCTGCCGAGTTGAGGACAGTCGACTTTGATCGAGAGGTAAGGGAGAGGAGAGAGCGATGAGCGCCTGATCGGCC
>DASQEB010000448.1:0-4847 GCA_035633875.1 Thermoanaerobaculia bacterium | reverse complement strand
GTTCCGCCGCGACCAGGATGCCGTAGGTGCCCGCTTGGACATAGCAATGGACGAGGAACGCCACGGTCCAGATCGCTAGCGCCGCAAGCAGGCCGAGGAGGAGCGTCCAACTGAAATTGGAGAGCTCCACGACGAGCTCGTCAAAGCTCGGGGCGGCGGTTCCGAAGAGGTCGGTCCCGAGCCCGAGCATCAGGATCGGAACCAGGAAGCCGAGAAGAAAGAGCAGGGTGACGAGGATCGACTGCAGCCACTGGAGGACCACGAGCTCCCAGTTGGCCATCAGGTTCCCCCAGCCGCGGCGCAGGCAGTCGACGGCGGACAGCCTCATCGCAGGTGCGCCCCGTGGACCGCGTGCTCGCGCCGGAAGTCCTCCGCCGCGTCCAACACCACGGGCTGGGCCATCTCATAGAGGCGGCTGACGAGCATGGGAGGGAGGCGGGTCGAGAGGAGCTCGACGCCCGCGGAGCGGGACAGCGGGACGGCTTCGGGGTCACGCCCGCGGTCCAGCCCCGGGGCCTGCGGTCGCGGCGGCACCTTCGGGGCCGGCATCTGGGCCGGCTCCAGCCGGTAGTTGGTGGTGAAGATCGTCGGCAGCCGCCGGG
This sequence comes from Thermoanaerobaculia bacterium, assembly GCA_035633875.1. Lineage (GTDB taxonomy): Bacteria > Acidobacteriota > Thermoanaerobaculia > Multivoradales > UBA5704 > DATARR01. The sequence goes on along the minus strand of DASQEB010000448.1, from coordinate 4,245 downwards.
TGTACCGGGTGTTGATGATCAGGTAGAGGATGTCCCGGACCCAGGGGGTGGGCTGCTGCGCGCCCAGCTCGTCCAGGACGAGGAGCTCCGCCTCGGCCAGAGGATCGAGGACCTGGCGCTTCGACTCCGGCGAGTCCGGGTCGAAGGTGGACTGGATCTGGTGGATCAGGGAGGTGAACTCGACGAAGAGACCCTGCAGCCGGTAGCGCTCGACGAGCTCGACGAGGATCGCCACCGCGAGATGGGTCTTGCCGGTCCCCGGGGGGCCTACGAAGAGCAGCCCCGACTGGCGGAAGCCGCCCCCTTCCTGGATGAACTCGTCGACGTAGCGCTCGGCCGTCTGGCGGGCCTTCTGGAGCTGCGGGTCGATCCGCGAGACGCTGCTGGAGACGTGGAAGTTGGTCAGCCGGCAGTGGCGGTAGCGGGAGGGGACGCCAGCCGCCGCGAGGAGCCGCGGAACGACGTTCTGCTCCCGGCACGGGCAGGGCCGGGCCGTGCCGTTCCCTCCGTCCCGGACGACGATCCACCCCCGCCCCCAGCACTCGGGGCAGGGCTCTTCCATCGCTTCGCCAATCGGCATGGAGAGATCGTAACACGGGGGGTCCCGGCCCAAAAACAGACCCACTGGGAACGCCGACCCCTACACCATCCGCCGGCTGAGCGGTCCCCCCTGGATCTTGACCAGAGCGTGCTGCCGTTCGGGGTCGTTCGCGCGGCGCTGCTGGGCCTCGCGTTTGACGTGGTCCAGGAGCCGCTCGATCTCGACCTGCATCTTGTCCATCTGCTCCTTCATGTTGAGGATCACCTCGACCCCGGCCAGGTTGACCCCCAGCTCACGGGTGAGGGTGAGGATGATCTCCAGCCGGCGGATGGCTTCCTCGTCATAGAGCCGCGTGTTGCCGGCGCTGCGGGTCGGCTTGATCAGGCCCTCCCGCTCATAGAGACGGAGGGTCTGGGGATGAATGCCGTAGCGCTCGGCCACGACGCTGATCATCACGTATTTCTGTTCCGACTTGCGCCGTCGAGCGGGCATCAGGATTCCTCCTCACCAACCGGCACCGTCCTGGCGTTCCCCGCCAGCTTCGGGATGTGGATTCGGAGGATCCCCTGCTCGAAACGGGCGGTGATGTTCCCGGTGTCGACCGGAGCTCCCAGGTCGAAGGCGCGACGGAAGGGGCCGTAGCTCCGTTCCAGGCGAAGGAAGTTCCGGTTTTCTCCCAGAGACTGGCGGCGGCCGGAGAGCTCCAGCCGCCGCTCCTTGACCTGGAGTTGGATGTCGTCCCGCCGGACTCCGGGCAGCTCGGCGAAAAGGAGGTACGAGTCCTCGGTCTCCAGCACGTCCACCGAGGGGGTCCAGGTGCCCGGCGGGCCCCCTTCCGAATCCTCGTACTCCGAGGGGAGCAGCGCCTGCTCGAAGAGATTGTTGATCCGATCGTGGATGCGGGTCAGCTCTTCGAGGTAGATCTTCTTGAGCGGCGCCATGACTCAAGGATCCTCAGCGCTTGTTGTCGTTGACGTCCACGTACTCGGCGTCGATCACCTCGTCGGAGGCGCCGGACGGACCGCCGCCCGCCGGGCCGCTACCGGTGGGGCCGCCTCCCGCGGGACCCGCGCCGCCCGCCTGCTGCCGGTACATGACCTCGGCCAGCTTGTGCGAAGCCCGGGTGAGGTTCTCGGCCGCCCGATCCATCGCCGCGGCGTCGTCCCCTTCGAGGGCGGACTTGGCCTGGGCGAGGGCCCGCTCGAGCTCGCCCTTCTCGTCGGGACCGAGCTTCTCCTTGTGCTCTTCGTAGGTCTTCTCCGTGGAGTAGACCAGACCGTCGAGCTTGTTGCGGGCCTCCACCTGCCGGCGGCGCTCCTGGTCCTCCGCCCGGTGGGCCTCGGCGTCCTTCACCATCCGCTCGATGTCGGTGTCGGCCAGGCCGCTCGACGCCGTGATGGTGATCTTCTGCTCCTTGCCGGTGCCCAGGTCCTTGGCCGAGACGTGGACGATGCCGTTGGCGTCGATGTCGAACGCCACCTCGACCTGCGGCACGCCGCGGGGCGCCGGCGGGATGCCCACCAGGTGGAACTTGCCGAGGGTCCGGTTGTCCCGCGCCATCTCGCGCTCACCCTGGAGGACGTGGACCTCGACCGACGTCTGGTTGTCCGCCGCTGTCGAGAAGATCTCGCTCTTGCGGGTCGGGATCGTGGTGTTGCGCTCGATGAGCTTGGTGAACACGCCGCCCAGGGTCTCGATGCCGAGGGACAGCGGGGTCACGTCGAGGAGCAGCACGTCCTTGACCTCGCCGGCGAGCACGCCGCCCTGGACCGCCGCGCCGACCGCCACGACCTCGTCCGGGTTGACGCCCTTGTGGGGCTCCTTGCCGAAGAAGTCGCGGACCGCCTTCTGGATCGCCGGCATGCGGGTCTGGCCGCCCACGAGCACGACCTCGTCAATGTCCTTCGCGTCGAGGCCGGCGTCTTTCAGGGCCTGACGGCACGGGGAGATCGAGCGCTGGACCAGGTCGTCGACGAGCTGCTCCAGCTTCGGCCGGGTCAGCCGGATGTTCATGTGCTTCGGCCCGGAGGCGTCCGCGGTGATGAACGGCAGGTTGATGTCCGTCTCCTGCGCCGAGGACAGCTCGATCTTGGCCTTCTCGGCGGCCTCCTTCAGGCGCTGCATGGCCATCGGGTCGCTGCCGAGGTTGATGCCCTGGTCCTTCTTGAACTCCTCGAGGAGCCACTCGATGATCCGCTGGTCGATGTTGTCGCCGCCCAGGTGGGTGTCGCCGTTGGTCGATTTCACCTCGACCACGCCCTCGCCCACCTCGAGGATCGAGATGTCGAAGGTGCCGCCGCCGAAGTCGTAGACCGCGATCGTCTGGTCCTTCTTCTTGTCGAGGCCGTAGGCGAGCGCCGCGGCCGTGGGCTCGTTGACGAGCCGCTCGACCGTCAGGCCCGCGATCCGGCCGGCGTCCTTGGTCGCCTGCCGCTGCGCGTCGTTGAAGTAGGCCGGCACGGTGATGACCGCCCGGTCCACCTTCTCGCCGAGGTAGTCCTCGGCCGCCTGCTTCAGCTTGCCCAGGATCATCGCCGAGATCTCGGGCGGGGAGTACTTCTTGCCCTCGACCGCCACGCGAACGTCGCCGTTGTCCGCACGCTCGATCTCGTAGGGCACCATCTTCATCTCCTCGTTCACCTCGCTGTGCTTGCGCCCCATGAAGCGCTTGATCGAGAAGACGGTGTTCTTGGGATTGGTGACCGACTGCCGCTTGGCGACCTGCCCGACCAGACGCTCACCACTCTTGGTAAAGGCCACGACCGAGGGGGTGGTCCGGTTCCCCTCGGCGTTGGGGATGACCTTCGCTTCGCCACCTTCCATCACAGCGACAACGCTGTTGGTAGTCCCCAGGTCGATTCCGATAATCTTGCTCACGGTTTCCTCCTCCTTCGTGGAATCTCCAGGCAAAGAGGCCTCGCCGAGGTCGCCGCCTGTCCTGGTCCCGAAGTGTAATCCTTTAGTCAGGCGGTGTCAATTTCCGCCTCTCCCATGTTGACAAGATTGGACGCAGATTTATTCCGGGGAGGGAACGACACGACAGACGCGGCAAACCAGGACAACCAAGAACGCCAAAGACTTCAAACTCGTCCTTGCTTGTCCCTGTCGCTCCGTGCCACTCCGTGTCTGTCCTTTCGCGCGCCCGGGCTTTCACGCTAGTCCAGGAGGACGAGGGGCGCCTGGGTCGATTCGGGAGAAAAGGCGAGAAACTCGGGATCGAGGAGGAAATTGCCGGTGATGGCCTCGGTCGTCTCCTCCCCTTCGACCGGATTGCCGTCCCGGAGGGGCCGGAGGCTGTAGCTCTCCTCGCTGGCAAAGTATTGGAGAGGGAGACCGAGCGGGTCGCGGAGATCTGCCGACACGAGGAGACCGGCGTCGACGAGCTCTCCCAGGCGGTCGGGGAACCTCCCCTCGAGGAGGAAGAAGGTCTTGGCGGCGCGGTCGATCTTGAGGTAGAGGGACGCACGCTGGTCCCGGGCCAGGGCGTTGCGCTCGCTCTCCTGCCAGGGGAAGGGGAGGAGCATGGCATTCGGGGCGATCCAGACCGCAGCCAGGAGCAGGGCGGCCAGCAGGCTGCCCATCGCCTTTCCCGCGATCCCCTGGGACGCCGGCGCGGCGACCGGGGCTTCCACCTTCATCTTGATGAAGGGCCCGGTGCTCTCCGTCTCGGACGGCACCGTCAGCGGCACGGCGGCCGGCCTGGC
>DASQEB010000447.1:0-11333 GCA_035633875.1 Thermoanaerobaculia bacterium | reverse complement strand
CCTGAAGGGTGAGAGGGAAGAGCGGATCCAGGTGCTCGAGCGGGAGGAGGAGTCCCTCTGGGAGCAGCGGGACGTGCTCCTCTCCGAGAGGGGTGAGCTCGCCCGCCGGCTGGACGAGCTGGAACGGACGCTCGCCTACCGTCTCGTCTCCCGGTTCTGGCGCCTGATGCGGCGCGTGTTTCCCGAAGGCTCGCGGCGCCGGCTCTTCTACCGGGCCGTCCGGGTTCTCCTCGGCCGGGTGCTCGGGATGCGAGAGGCCGCCCCCTCCTCGACCCCGGAGGCCGCCTCGGTGGCTCCGGGCCAGCCACCGCCGGACCCCCGGGCCGACCTCCTCCGCTTCGAGGACCGTGTCCGCGAGAGCGGGGCGGGCCGGGTGGTGGCGATCTTCTCGGCCACCCAGCTCCTCGAGAGCGAGGGACAGCGCCCTACCCAACTCGCCCTGGCGCTCGCGCGGCGGGGCGTCCCCGTTGCGTTCGTCTACTGGCGCTGGTGGGAGAACGAGTGGCGTCCGCAGGACCGTCTCGGGGAAGGGATCGTCCAGATCCCCATCGACGTCGTGGTCAAGCGGCCCGAGATGGTGACCGGCCTCTGCGACGGGCTGGAGAGGATCGCTCTTTTCGAGTTCCCCTATCCCGGCTTCTTCGAGACCCTGGCGGCGGCGAATTCCGCGGGCTGGACCACCGTCTACGACGTTCTCGACGACTGGGAGGAGTTCCACCGGGTGGGGCAGGCGATCTGGTACGACGAGCCGTTCGAGCGCCACCTGATCAACGCGTCGGACGCGGTCTTCGCCATCAACCATTTTCTGGCGGACAGGATCCGCGAGCTCGGCGGCGGTGCGGTCGAGATCGTGGGCAACGGCCTGAAGCCCGGCCTGGAGGAGGTGCGGGAGCCGCGCCCGCTGGAGAGGGGGGAGGTCACGGTGGGCTACTTTGGCTACCTGGCCGGAGCCTGGTTCGACTGGGAGCTGATCGCCGAGGCCGCGCGCCTGCGGCCCTCCTGGCGCTTCTACCTCATCGGCTATGGCGGCAGCCCCGAGGAAGTCCATCTGCCCGGGACGGTCACGCTGCTCGGCAAGCAGCCGCAGAGGGACCTCGCCGCCTACGCCGCCAACTGGGACGTAGCGGTCATTCCGTTCAAGCCGGACCGGCTCGCGGCGGGGGCCGACCCGATCAAGACTTACGAGTATCTGGCCATGGGGCTGCCGGTGGTGGCCACCGGGGTCTATCCGCCCGCCGGCGGGGAGGCTTTCGTCACCCGGGCCGAGGGGGCCGGGGACTTCGTCCGCGCCCTCGAAACCGCGGCGGCCCGCAAATCTCCCGAGGAGGCCGCGGCCCGGCGCGCCTTCGCAGCCTCGTGCACCTGGGACCACCGTCTCGACGCCCTCCTCGCCACGGTCGAGCAGGGACGCCAGCGCGTGGCGGAGAAGCGGGCCCTCGCCGGAGCCCGGCCATGAAGATCCTGTTCATTTACAAGTACCTGACCCTGGGGGGGGTGGAGGCGGTCCTGTGCGCCCGGCTCGACGGCCTGGCCCGGTGGGGCATCGAGGCCCACGCCTGGTTCTTCCACGACCTCGGGGGCCGCACGATCTTTTCCGGCCTGAAGGACCAGATCCACGTGGGCGACCCGGAGGCCTGCGCCCGGTTCCTGGCCGGCGGCGGCTTCGACGCCGCTTGCTCCATCGATACCGAGGAGATTTTTCCCTTCTGCGAGGGCCGGCGCCGGCCGCGGCTGATCGTGGAGTGCCACACTCCCTACCGCGACAACCAGGAGTACCTGCGCAACCTGGGTTCAGCCGAGCCGGCCGCTTTCTTCGTGCCGTCGCATTACCAGAGGGAGGTCGGTCTCGAGCGGGTGGGGAAGGGGGCCGACGTCCGCGTCATCCCCAACCCGCTGCGCCGGGAGTTCGTCGAGGAGCCGGTTCTGTTCGCCGCTCCACCGCCGCGCCCCGTCGTGGCGTGGATCGGCCGGCTCGACGAGCTGAAGAACTGGAAGGGCTTCGTGAGCCTCGCGGGAGCGCTGGAGCGCCGCGGGCTCCCGGTGGAGGTCTGGATCGCCGGCGGCTTCGTCGGGGACGGCGGGGCCGAGGAACTGCTGCGCCTAGCCCGACAGGAGCGGGTCCTCGGCCGGCTCCGCTGGCTGCGAAACCTCCCGCACATCCGGGTCCCCGCCTTCCTCGACGCGGTGCGGGACTCCGGCGGCGTCGTGGTCTCCACCTCCAAGGGCGAGTCCTTCGGCATGACCGTGGCCGAGGCCATGGCCCGCGGCTGTGCCGTCCTCGCGCCGGATCAGCCGCCGTTCCCCGAGTTCGTCGAGGAGGGCAGGACCGGCAGCCTCTATCCGCCCGGCTCGACCGAAGCTGCCGCCGACTGCGTGGAGGCCCTGCTCGCGGATCCCGCCCGGCGCGCCGCCTGGGGTCAGCGGGCGCGCGAGTCGATCCTGGCCCGCTTCGCTCCGGAGCCCGCCCTCGCCGAACTGGCCCGGGCCCTGCGGGAGACCGCGGGCGCCTGACCCTACGACTGCACCCGGCGTCCCAGGAAGTGCCAGGTGGGGATCGCGTAGGTCCGCAGCACGTCGCGGAGGTCCCCCGGCCGGCTCCAGAACCGCCACCACGGCTGCGTCCCCTCGCACGAGTCGATCGCCGCCTGGATCTCGGCCGCGACCTGGAGCGCCGCGCTCCGGATCTTCTCCACCAACTCCGCCGGCAGACGGGGATCCTGGAAGCTCCGCGCCTCCTCCTGGAGCCGCAGGGTCTCCCGGCGCAGGTCGACCAGGGCTCCATCGGAGTCCGCGGGAGCGTTGATCACCTCCACCTGCAGACCGTGAGCGCGCATCAGGTCCTGGTAGCGCTCCAGGGTGTGGAACTCTCCGATGTCGTAGTAGTCGCTCCCACTGACGCACCGGGAATACTGCCGCGCCTCGGGGGGATCGAGGAGCGTGATGCCGAAGAGCTGGAAGTGGGGGTCCCGCCGCACGAAGCTGGGGCAGTGGGCGTTGGGCACCGCAAGGTAGAGGAGGCCCCCGGGCGCTAGGGCGGCGGCCAGGTTCGCGATCGTCGCGGGCACGTCGTCCACGTGCTCGATCACGTCGGCGCAGGTGATGACGTCGAACGTGCCCAGGCTCTGGAGGAGGGCCCGGTCCGACAGGCTCCCCTGCTCGATCCGCGCAGTCACTCCCAGCGCCGGCAGGAGCTCCCGCGCGATCCGCAGGTACTTCTCATTCACGTCGATCCCCACCACCTCCTTCGCCCCCGCCTCCACGGCCGCGGCGAGGTACCCCCCGTACGCGCAGCCCGCGTCGAAGAAGCGGAAGCCGGGCCGCAGGCCGAAAGGCCGCAGCTCGTCGAGAGTCCACCGGCCGCGGTCCACGGTGCCCAGGGAGTACTCCACGTAGCTGCGCAGGGGCTCCTGGAGGGTCTCGAAGGGGACGTCCTCGGGCACGCCGTACAAGCGGCGGACGTTGCGTTCGAGGACTTCGGAAGGGGTCGCGTTCGCCATAAGGATCTCCGTCAAGGGACGGGGAATCCTACCGCATGCCGGCGGAACCTCCTCACCAGCTTCGGATGGAGACCTCCGGGTGCTGATGCGGATCGAACAGCCTCCTTCGTGAAAACCTCCGGGCCGGTCCCTTGGAAGGGCCCGGCCCGGGAGGGCTGGGAGGCGCTGGCTGCTAGTGGCAGCCGCAGGCTCTCTCGCCGGAAGCGTCGATATAGAGACCGCAGACGGTGGGAGAAGCGCAGCGGACCCGGGAACAGAGATCCTCGCACTCCTTGGGCGTGATACCGGACGATGCCGGGGCCATCTGCGCGATTCCGAGGGTCAGGGCGACGACGGCAAACGCCAGGATCAATCGAGTTTTCATGGGCTCTCCTGTTGTCTCTCCAGAGGGTGATTCCTCTCGCCCTTCAGGTGCGCCGACCGCTGCGATCCGAGACTTCCTCGGGCGCTTGCGCGCCCGGTTGGCCGGCGCCGGTCCGGCCGCGCCCAAACGTCCGTGTAACCCTGCTCGTATCGACGGGTGAACTCCTTCGTGTCGGTGATGGGCAGAGTCCTCCCGTCCGGCTCGATGCTGTAGGGCTCGAAGCCGAGCTCGGCGAGGATCTCCCAGAAGGCCTCCGGGCTCGACCCGGCGCCGGTCAGGAGCTCGGGGGCGAACTCGAGAACCATCCAGCGGGGGCGGACCCGGAGGAGGGTCTGCCGGAAGCCCGCGAGCACGGCCACCTCGGCCCCCTGCACGTCCATCTTCACGGCGTCGATGCGGTCGACTCCCCGGGCCTCGCAGTAGTCGTCGAGGGTGATGGCGGGGACGTCCACGGACTCCAGGGGGAGGTTTCCCTGGTGGGCGTAGACGCGGTTGTCCGCCCGGTTGAGACGGTTGCAGAAGAGAGTCATCCGGCCGGGACGGTCGCCGGCCGCGGCCTGGGTGACATCGACGTTCGGCCGGCAGGCCGTCCGCCGGCGCAGGATGTCGAAGCAGACGGGGTCGGGCTCGAAGGCGTGGACGTGGCCCGCCGGGCCGACCAGACCGGCGAGGAAGGTGGTGTAGAAGCCGATGTTCGCCCCGACGTCGAAGACGACCATCCCCGGCTCGACGCGCTGGCGCAGAAACCGGCGCTCCCGGCGCTCCGCCAGGATCTTGCCCAGCAGGTACATCCAGGCGTAGAGCGACCGCGCGAGGGGGATCCGGCGCAGGCGTGGGGAGAGGAGGAACCGGGTCACCGGTCGGCCGATCTTGTGGATCAGGCGGTCGTGGTCGATCGCACCGCTCGTCATGGTTTCGGCAGGGCCAGTGCGTCGATCGTCCCCCGGGCGGGGATGATCCGCTGGTGGTTGGCGGCGGTGATCTCCCGCCCGGTCTTGCTGTCCAACACTCGGTAGCCCAGAGAGCGGAAGTACTCCTCGTAGGGGGAGAAGTCGATCCCCCTCTCCTGCATGACGTAGAGGCCGATCTCGAAGACCACGGCGGGCCGGAACCGGTCCAGGGTCTCGACGGCTCCCTTGAGGACCTCCATCTCGTGGCCGTCCGTGTCGATCTTGACGAAATCGAGCCGCGCAAGGCCGTGCTCCGCCACGAACGTATCCACCGTGGTGGTGCCGACACCCTCGGCGGAGACGGGGGTCCCCAGGTGGACGGGATGCCTCCCGTCATCCCTGGTGCCGTCCACCTTCCAACTCGCGAAGATCTGGGGGGCGGGCCGATCGCCGCGGCTCGCGGAGACGAAGATCTGGATCGCCGTGATCCGCGCCGCCAGGTCCGGGTTGAGGCCCAGGTTGGTCTGCAGCCGGGCGAAGGCGTAGTGGGTGGGCTCGAACGCGTAGACGTGCCCGCGGGGAGCGAGTTTCGCGAACTGGAGTGCCATCACCCCCGTGTTGGCCCCGACGTCGAAGATCACCCCGTCCGCGGGGATCGAGGCGAACCGGCTCCGCGTCACGTGCCGCTGAAAGCCGCCGAAAAGGAAGAGGGAGAGGTCGATGCCCTCGGTGAGGTCCACCTCGTAGCGGATGCCGCCGCGGGTGATGCGGTGCTGCCCGCGGCGGTAGGAGGGGGGGAGCCCCTTGTAGAGGACCCTCGCGATCCCGATCTTGATCCGCGTCAGGGGCAGGCTGTTGAGGAGGCTCATCTCAGACGAACTTGATCCTGCCCGCGGCGAAGAGGCACATCTGGAGGAGCAGCCAGCCGTGCCGCCAGCGCTGGATGTTGGTCGTGCCGTAGGTGCGCTCGCGGTAGCGCACCGGCACCTCGACGAGCTCCAGGTTCATCTTGGCGGCACCGAAGAGGAGGTCGAAGTCGCCGAACGGATCGAAGTCGCCGAAATAGGAGCGGTTGGCCGCCAGCATCTCGTAGTCGGCCTTGCGCAGGACCTTGGTGCCGCAGAGGGTGTCCTTGATCGGCTGGCCGAGGAGCCAGGAGAAGGCCAGGCTGAAGAACTTGTTGCCCAGGAGGTTGGCGAAGCGCATGGCCTCCTTCTCCATGGGATAGACGAGCCGTACGCCGTTGACGAACTCCCCCCTGCCGGAGCGGATCACCTCGTAGAAGCGGGGGAGGTCCTCGGGCGGGACGGTCAGGTCCGCGTCGAGGATCATCAGCATGTCGCCGCTAGCCTGGGAGAACCCGAGGCGCACGGCGTCCCCCTTGCCCTTGCCCGTCTGGCGGAAGAGCTTCGCCCGCCGCTCGGGCCGGGCCGCGATCTCCCGTTCGATGGCCGCATAGGTCCCGTCCGACGAGTGCCCTTCCACGAAGAGGAGCTCCGTGCCCGCTCCCATCGAGGGGACCCGGTCGAAGATGGCGGGGATGTTCCCCTCCTCGTTGCGCGCCGGCACCACGACCGAGACGACCGGCTCCTCCTCCAGAGGCCGGGGCGCCAGCCGGGCTGCAACGAAGTTCGACAGAGCCAGGTGCCTGAACGGCCAGAGCTTCACCAGGAAGCGGTTGCAGAGGGGAGTGAGCAGGGGGACGGGGATCGGCAGGAGCACCTCCTGCCAGGTGCGGATCGGCTGGAACCCCGCCAGGTGCAGCAGGTTTCTCACGTCCTCTACGGTCAGCCAGTTCTGGTAGAGGACAGGCCGGGCGAGCTTCAGCTTCTGGGCGAGCGCGAGGGGAAGCTCCCAGAATCGGTTGTAGAAGTTGAGGATCACCCGCGTGCGCCGGTGGGCGAGCGGCCGGATGGCTTCGAGGAGGCGCTGGACGTCCCAGGCGTCGTTGATCAGGTCCGAGAGGATGACGACGTCGAAGGTCTCGCTGAGCCCGGCGATCCCATGGGCGTCGGCCTCCAGGAAGCGCAGGTGAGGGTGCTTCGCCGCAGCCTGCCGGACCATCTCGGCAGAGAAGTCGATCCCTACCCCCCCCGCGGGTTCGAGAGAGGCCAGGAGGTCGCCGGTGCCGCAGCCGACTTCCAAGACCCGTTCGCCGGGCGGCACGAGGAAGCGGTAGACCCGCTCCAGACGCCGGTGGTAGGCCCCTCCCAGCCCCGTGCGGCGGGCCCAGCGGCGGGCGACCGCGTCCCAGTGGGCGATGCGCTCCCGCCGGTAGCGCTCCTCGGAGGGATCGATCCGCTCCGCGCCGTCCGGAGGAAGCGGAAGGGGTCGGTCCGCCAGCATCACCGTCTCTCCTCGGTCCGGGTGAGCCGGAACCGGACATTGGCGGCCTTCCCCCAGGCGGCGCCGGGATCGGGGTGGACGGCCACCACCTCGATCAGGACCTTTCTCCGCGTCTCGGGCCCCACCACGCCAAATGGCACCTCCATCCAGCCGACCCCCGGCTCCGCCGCCAGGTCTCGCCGGAGCACCTCATTCCCGTCGACCGCCACCCGCACGTACATCCGGCCCGGGAGGCCGCCGGGAGCATATGCGTCGTGGAGTTGGAGGACCAGGGGGAGGCGAGCCTTCGGGCCGGTCAACTCGCAGGCCACGGTCGCGGTCTCCCCCGGGGAGGGGTCCCTCTGGAACGTCTCGATGGCCGCTTCGGCCCGGTAGAGATCGGTCAAGCGACCGCGGTCCATCCCACAGGCGAGGGTTCCCCCAGGCTTCGGAGTGGTCAGGGTGAAGCGGTAGGTCCTGGGACCGTCCACGTCCCGCGCCTGCACCCGGGCCACCGCTCCGGGCGCGAGAAGGGCCAGCCCGGTCGCGACGACCGCTCCGGCCGCCACGGCCGCGACCAACCGGCGGCGCGATCGGTCCGCCGCGTCCTGTGCGCCCAAGGCGATGACTAGGATCTGAAGGGCGGTCACCGGCAGGAAGTATCTCCCCTGGGCGGCGGTGACGGCGTGGAGGCCGACCTTGAGGACGATCGCCGCGCAGAGCACCCAGACCGCAGGGGATCGCCGGACCGGGGAGATCAGCAGGGTGGCGAGGAAGAGCGCCAGGAAGAGTGTCATGTCGACCCTCAGCAGGGGGCCCACGAACCGGGAGAACGCAGCAGCGCGCGCGTGATGGGAGGGGGGGAGGACCTCCGGGGCCAGCAGGCACCAGTAGAGATTGGCCGTCTGGCCCGCGGTGACGAAGTTGAGAGTGAAGGCGGTGATGCGGGCGGCGTGGAAGACCGGCCTGCGCAGCGCCTCTCGGAGAGCGAGCCGGGCTCCCTGCCGTTGCGCCTCTTCGGGGTCCTGCAGCAGGGAGGGCTCGACCGAGGCGATGTACGGGCGGGGGTTCGTCCAGGCGTCCGTGGTTGCGCCGGGAATATAGGCTCCCAGAATGGAATAACCCGAGTGCTCCGTGGTCACGGCGAAGCGCCCCGTGGCGGCCTGGCGCTGGAACGCCAGCAGGAGGAGCGGGATGCCAGCCGCGAGAAGGCAGGTGAGGAGCGCTCTTTTCCAGCGGTCTCTATTCCACCCACCGAGACTCGCCGCGGCGAGTAGGGAAACGAGCACCACCAACATCTCCTGACGGATCGCCACCCCCACGGCGTACAGGAGGCCCGCTGCCAGGGGGTGGCCTTGCCCGCGGGCAAGGGACCGCACCGCCAGGGCCCCCAGGGCCACGACCGGAAACAGGACCCAGTTGTCCTGGGCGACCACTCCGGAGAAGACGATCTGTCCGGGCCAGACGGTGAGCAGACCGCTCGCGAAGAGGCGGCTCCGGAGAGGCAGGACGCCGCGCCAGAGCACGAACGGCAGCGCGGGAACGAGGCCCGTGAGCACGGCGGTCGCGAGGCGGGCGGTCGCCTCCGGAGAGCTCGGAAAGATCCTGAAGAGCAGCGAGAGGACGAGGGGGAGGCCGGGGTTGAAGAAGTCCCAGTGCCAGTCCGAAGCGGTCAGCGAGACGTCCCGCAGCAGAAGGGCGAAGCTGACGAGGCTCGCGAAGTCCGACACCGGCCGGGTGGGGAAGAGCATCACGAAGGCGAGCCGGGGGAGCAGGCCGAGGGCGAGGAGGAGGGCGAGGCAAATCCCCTCCGTCCGGGCTCCCACGGGAGCCGGCCGCCGATCCAGGGATCCGACTCCCTTCATGTTCTACGCGGTGACGGCGTGGGGCTCGCTCCGCAGCTCCGCGTCCCGCCAGTGCTCCCGGAACCAGCGGTAGGTCTGTGCGATCCCCTCGCGGAGCTCGATCCGGTGGCGCCAGCCCAGGGCATGGAGGCGGGAGACGTCCAGGAGCTTGCGCGGCATGCCGTCCGGCCTTGTGGCGTCGAAGGTCAGCCGCACCCCGGGGGCCACGACGTCCCGGATTGTCTCGGCGAGCTCCCGGATGCTCAGGTCCTCCCCCGTGCCCACGTTGATGTGGGAATCCTCGTCGTAGTGCCGCATCAGGAACAGGCAGGCGTCCGCCAGGTCGTCCACGTGGAGGAGCTCCCGTTTGGGGGACCCCGTGCCCCAGACCACCATCTCGTCGCGCCCCTGCTCCCTGGCCTCGTGGAACTTGCGCATCAACGCGGGCAGCACGTGGGAGCTCTCGAGGTCGAAGTTGTCGTTCGGGCCGTAGAGGTTGGTGGGCATGGCGCAGATGAAGTCGCACCCGTACTGCCGGCGGTAGGCCTGGCAGAGCTTGATCCCGGAGATCTTGGCGACGGCGTAGGGCTCGTTGGTGGGCTCGAGCAGCCCGGTCAGGAGGTACTCCTCCCGGATCGGCTGCGGGCACTCCCGCGGGTAGATGCAGGAGCTCCCCAGATAGAGGAGGCGCCGGACCTGGTGCAGATAGCTCGCGTGCACCACCGTGGCGTGCATCATCAGGTTGTCGTAGATGAATTCCGCCGGCCGGGTCGAGTTGGCCAGGATGCCGCCCACCGTGCCGGCCACCATGAAGACGTACTCGGGCCGGTTCGCCCGGAACCAGTCGTTCACCGCCCCCTGGTCCCGCAGGTCGAGCTGTTCGCGGGGGGCCGTCAGGATGTTGTCGAAGCCGTCCTGGCGCAGGCGGCGCACGACGCCCGAGCCCACCAGCCCGCGGTGGCCGGCGACATAGATCCGTGCGGACCGGGGAATTTCACCAACCATAACGATCGCTATGAAGCTTCAAATCTTTTCAAAGCTTACCATGGAGGCCGATTCAGGGTTCCACCCTCTCCAGCACCACGTAGCGCCGCTGCATCCCCAGCGAGATCTCCTCCCGCAGGATGCGGAACGGGCGCCCGGCGATCAGCCGGCCGACGTCCTCGCTCGTGTAGCGGAAGGTGGCCGAGGGATACTGGCGGGAGAGCGCCTCGTCGGGGGTGCGGACGATGAACTGCTCGACGTCCGGGTTCGGCCAGTAGAAGTCGGTGTAGAGGCGCCCGCCCAGCTTCAGGAACAACGCCAGGAAGTCCAGGCTGCGGCCCGCCTGCAGCAGGTTCTGGTGGATCCAGAAGTAGCGGCTCACCACCGTGTCGATTCGGCCGAAGAAGGGAGAGAGCCCCTGTCGGTCCGAGACGTGGACATAGGAGCAGTTGCCGGGGGAGACCAGGCGGGCCACCATGAGGGCGAGCGTGCTGTAGTCCGTGCCGAGGTAAGAGCGGGTGTAGCGGCCGAGCTGCTTGCCCAGGTTCCCGCAGCCGCAGCCCATTTCCATCACCGCCTTGCCTTCCAGGGCGTCGCGGTCGCAGTAGAGCGCGAACGTCCAGCCGGGCCGCAGCGACACGTTCAGCATGTCCATGGGATCGTCCGGCAGCGGCGGCGTGCCCTGCAGGTCGGTGTGGGGCAGGAACTGGTACATCCACTCCGACCGCAGGTACTCGAGCCACTCGTTGTTCCAGCGGTCGATCTCCTGCTGGGTGCACTCCAGGGGGGGCGAGATCTCGAGGATGTCGTCCTCCTGAGGGAGGGTGATGTCGGGGCGACGCATCCGGTTCAGGAGGTTGCGAAGCATGAGGTGCTCATCGGCTCTTCAGCTCTCCGGACTCGATTCTTCCTTCAAGACCGGGCGACTTTACCACGACGCCAGGAGATCCGCCGCCCGCCGGTCCCAGCTCTCTCCCGCGGCGGCTTGCCTCCGCTCGGCGGCCCTTGCTGCGGAGTCCTCCTCGACGGCCCGCCGCACCTGGCGGACGAATGCTTCCGGCGCGTCATAGAGATAGACGAGGGGCTCCTGCCAGCGTTCCGTCTCCGGCAGCCGCCGGGCCACCACGGGCAGACCCAGGGCCAGAGCCTCGTAGAGCTTGACCGGATCCACGGCCCGGGTGAGGGGGCTGTCCTGGAAGGGGACGAGGGCGGCGTCCACGCCGGCGAGGAAGCTCGGGACCTCCCGGAAGGGGATCTCGCCCGCGAGCTCCACGTTGGGTAGATCACCGAGGACCGCCACCCCGGCGTCCTCCACCCGGCCCGCGAGGCGGAAGCGCCAGCCCGGGAGGGCCCGCGCCGCCGCCCGCACCGCCGCCGTATCGAACCAGGGGCCGAGGGCACCGACGTAGCCGATCCGGACTTCCGTCCG
>DASQEB010000446.1:0-12813 GCA_035633875.1 Thermoanaerobaculia bacterium | reverse complement strand
CCCCCTCCGGCCTTCGTCTTTCTATCCGGTGAAGGGCAACTCCGCCACCTCGGCCTGGCCGCCTTCGAAATCCAGGCGGGAGCCCGGGGCGGCGGCGCGACGATGGAGGATGGAAAGGCCAACGGGCCGGCCGAGGGCGCGAGAGTCGGCCACGGTGGTGACTGTGCCGGCCTCCCGCCCCTCGAAGGTGAGGGGCGTGCCCGGGTTCGGGACCGCTCCGCCCTCGAACACGAGCCCCCGCAACACCTTCTGGACCCCGCCCCGGTAATGGATGCGCGCCACCACCTCCTGGCCCAGGTAGCACCCCTTGGTGTAGCTCACCGCACTTTCGATCCCGGTCTCCTGCGGGAAGTTGTCCGGTCCGAAATCGGTGCCGAAGCGGGGGATGCCCGCCTCGGTCCGCAGGATCTCCAGGGCCTGGAAACCGACCGGCCGCACCGCGGGATTCTCCAGCAGACGGTCCACGAGGTGCCCGGCGATGGAGGCCGAGACCCAGAGGGTGTACGCCTCGGCGCCGAGCTGGCCGCTCTTCTGCAGCTCGACCTCGGTGCCGTGGACCATGGTCCGGGCGTGCGCCCACAGCTCGAACGGCGGCTCGACCCCGAGCGCCTCCTTCGCTCCCGGACCGATCACGGAAAGGGGAAGCATGTCCTCCAGCATGCGGATCTCCACCCGGTCGGCGAGGATGTACTTCCGGAGGTGCTCGGACAGAGGCCCCTCCTGGCCGGGCGCGGTTTCGACCCAGAGGCGGTCCTCCAGGGCCAGGAGGACGGCGTCCGAGAGGATGCGCCCCTGCGGGCTGGTGAAGAAGCCGTAGGCCCCCTGGCCCGGAGCGAGGGCCTTGACGTCGCAGGTGACGTAGGCGTTGAGGAAGCGGTTGCGGTCCGCGCCGAGGAGCTCCAGCCGGCCCCGCCAGGAGCGGTCCACGAGACCGCAGCCGTCCCGCAGGGCCCGAACTTCGTCCGCGACCGAGCCGTACCGGGCGGGCACGGCGATCTCGCCGCCGTCCAGCGGAGCGAACGTCGCTCCAAGGCGTTGATGGAGCTCCTCGAGGGGCAGAGGTCTCGTCATGCCCTTCAGTCTACAATTCCCCCGTGACCTCCACGACCCCTTTCACTCTGGAGGCGCCGTCCGGCGTCACGCTGCACGGCCTGATCGACCTCCCCGAAACCCCCGGGGAGCGGCCCACGGTGGTCATCTGTCATGGCTTCAAGGGCTTCATGGAGTGGGGCTTCTTTCCCCACCTCGCGACGCTCCTCGCCGAGCGGGGCTTCGTCGCCGTCCGCTTCAACGTCTCCGGCACTGGCATGCGCCCTGGCGACGAGTTGGTGACCGACCCGCAAGCCTTCCGGGAGAACACTTACAGCCGGGAACTCGAGGAGCTTTTGGCGGTGCTGGCGGCCACCGGCGAGACGATTGCCCCCGGCCGGGTCGACCGGGACCGGCTGGGCCTCTTCGGGCACAGCCGGGGAGGAGCGAACGCCCTCCTGGCCTCGGCGCGCTCTCCGTGGCGGGAGCGGGTGAAGGCCCTGGTCACCTGGGCGGCCATCGCGGACGTGGACCGGTTCACCTCCGAGCAGAAGGAGGAGTGGCGGCGCCAGGGAGAGCTCCCCGTGGTCAACGCTCGGACCGGCCAGCGGCTGGCCCTGGGGCGCGGGATGCTCGCCGACGTCGAAGGCCGGCGGGCCGAGTTGGACCTCCTCGCCGCCGCGGCGGAGCGCCGGGCCCCCTGGCTCCTCGTGCACGGCACGGAGGACGAGAGCGTGCTGGTGGCGGAGGCCCACCGCCTCGCCGAACGCGCCGCCGGAGAAGCGGAGCTGACTCTCGTCCCAGGGGCCAGCCACACCTTCGGGAGCCGCCATCCCTTCGCCGGACCCACTCCCCATCTCGTCCAGGCGCTCAACGCGACCCAGCGCTGGCTGCGCCGGCATTTGTAGATCCGACGACGCAAAGTCCCGTTCCCACAAGGTAGAAGATGCTCCTTTTGCGAGTGCCTTCTTTGTCCTAATTTTCTGCTCTCTGGCAACTATGAGGTGATGGTCCATGGATGCGGTGCTGCAGGACCTGGAGGCGTATGGATGGGGGATGAGCACTTTCCGCGCGAGACGATCGAGCGGTTCATGAGAGCGGAGCTGTCCCGGGAGGAGACCCGGGAAATCGTGCGGCACCTCCTTGCCCGGTGCCCGTTGTGCGTCGCAGCGGTGAGCGCCGTGGTGAGACGGGACGACCTGAAGTCCCGCCCGGAGTGCGGGCCCGGTGCCGCCCCTCCCGGCAGTTACGACGAGGTCTTCGAAAAGATCCTCAGCGGGACCGAGGAGACGGAGGTGCGGATGGCCCGGGAGAAGCTCCGGGCCAGCGGCCAATGGTCCGCCCTGGAGAGCCATCCCCAGGCGCGGCGGCTGGTGATGATCCACAACGACCGGCGGCTGCAGAGCTGGGGGTTGTACGAGCGCCTGCTGGAGGAGTGCCGCCAGACGGGACGCAAGAATCCAGCGGAGGCCGTGAACCTCGCCACGCTCGCGCTGGCGGTGGTCGGTCATCTGGATCCCGCCACCTTCGGGACGGAGCGGCTGGCCGACTTCCGAGCGGCAGCCCTCGCGGCTCTCGGCAATGCCCGGAGACTCGCCAAGGACTTCGTCGGAGCCCGCGAAGCGTTCCGGGAGGCGTGGGCGGTGCTGAGCGAGGGAGGGGACGACCCGTTCGACGAGGCCAGCCTGGTGAGCCTCGAGGCGAGCCTGCTGTGCGACCTCGGTGAATTCGAGGCTGCGGCGCAGCTCCTGGAACGGGCGCTCGCCCTCTACCGTGAGGGGGGCGACCTCCATTTTCAGGGGAGGACGCTCCTGCAGCAGGCCATGGCCGTGGGCTTCCTCGATCCCGGCAAGGGGGTCGAGCTCGTCGAGGAGGCCCTCGTGCTCATCGACGCGGTCCGTGAGCCAAGGCTGGAGCTGTGCGCCCGGCACAACCTGACCTGGCTCCTCAACGACAGCGGCCAAGTGCGGGAAGCCATGGCGATGCTGGAGACATCCCGCAGCCTCTACGCCCAGTTCGCCGATGCCTGGACCCGCATCCTCCTCCACTGGCTCGAAGGGCGCATCAACCGATCCTTGGGAGACCTCCCCGAGGCGGAATCCACGTTCAAGCGGCTCTGGCGAAAGCTCCGCGAGCGGGGCTTCCAGCACGAGCTCACCCTGCTGACGATCGACCTCGTCGAGGTCTACGCCTTGCAGGGCAAGTTCGAGGAGGCAATCGAGCTCGTCGACGCGTTCCATCCCCTCCTCGAGGAATGGGGCATGCACGCGGAGGGGCTCGCGTTCTGGCGCCTCCTTCGCGACTCGCTCGCCGCGAGGACGGTGGAGGCCGGCGTCTTCCGCAGGACGACCCTCTACTACCGCCGCGCCTGGCAGCGCCCCATGGACAGTGGATTGGGATAGCATGAGGACGCCAAGGAGGATGCCATGGACCCGCATTTCGACGGGGTGATCTTCAAGACCCATACGGCGGAGCTGCGCCGGCGCCTGAGCCGTCCCTTCCCGCCGTTCTGCATCGTGGACGTCCGCTGGCGCGGCGACTACGACCGCGGCCACATCCCGGGCGCGCTGAACGCCCTGCCGGAGAACATCAAGACCCTGCCGCCCGGGGCGACTCCGCACACGGAGATCTTCGTCGTGGGGGAGATCCCGGAAGATCCCGCCATGCGCCAGGCGAGCCTCGCCCTGAAAAGCCTGGGAGCCCACCGCGTCGTCGAGCTGACCGGCGGCATGACCGAGTGGGGGGCGGCGGGAGGGCCGCTGGAAGGCGGGGCGGGGGAGAAGGCGGCCTAGGGGCGGCTGCGGGAGAAAGGACCAACGGGACAGCAAGGACAACAGAGGCCAGGGCTGCCTCTCCGGCGTCTTTATGTCATTTTTGTCCTTTAGGTCCTTTACGTCCTTGTCTTTCGGCGCAGTCTCAGCCCCCCAACCACCCCACCACCCTCCCCGCCTCGCGCAGGTCGGAAATCACCCAATCCGCCCCGGCCTCCCGCAGAGCGTCCGCCGGGGTCCGTCCCGTGGCCACGGCGAGGGCAGGGATGCCGTTGGCCCGGGCGCAGGAGACGTCGTGCAGGCTGTCGCCGATGATCAGCGTCTCCTCGGGACGGAAACGGCGGCCCACGGCCCGCTCCGCCCGGTCGAGAGCGACCGGGGGGAGGTCGGAGCGGTCCACGGCGTCGCAGCCGAAGGCGCCGAACCCGAAGAAGCGGTTGAGGTCGAACCGGGAGAGCTTGATGCGGGCTCCCGGTTCCCAGTTGCCGGTGAGGAGGGCCAAGACGACGTCCTCCCGCGGGGCCAGGTTCTCCAGGAGCTCCGGGACTCCCGGCAGCAGGAGCATCCCTTTCGCATCGAGGGCTCGCTCCAGCCTCTCCAGGTAGAGCGCCCGCACCCGGGGAAGGGAGGCGGTCACCTCCTCCTCCGGCAGCCCGGCCCCGGTCAGCAGGTCGAGGACGATCCGGGGATCAGTCCGGCCGGCGAAGTCGTAAGCGTCGAGGTCTCCGGCCGTGCCAAAAACCTCGACCAGCGCCTCGGCGAAGAGCGGTCTCACCTGGGGACCGCAATTGAGGAGCGTGCCGTCGATGTCGAAGAGGACGAGCTTCAAGGGTCCTACCGCCATTTCGGGGGCTTCTTCGTCTCCAGGAAAGTCGCGATGCCGCGCTTGCAGTCGCCGGTAGCCCGGGCCGCGGCGTTGGCCTCGGCCGCGTTCCGGAGGGCCTCCCCGAGCGGACGGCCGAGCACGTCCAGCAGGAGGCGCTTGGTCCGGGCGATCGACTCGGAGCTGCCGGTCTCCAGGATCTGCGCGGCCAGGGCCTCGCCCGCGGCCGGAAGGTCCTCGGCGGGGGCCACCCGGTTCACCAGCCCGATCTCCAGCGCCTTGCGGGCGTCCACGAGCTGCGGGTTGAGCAGGAGCTCCCGGATGTCGGAGCCCCGCAGGCGCAGCGGCAGGTAGGTTGCCACCAGGGCCGCCACGAAGCCGATGCGGACCTCGCTGTAGAGGAACCGTGCGTCCTCGGCCGCCACCACGAAGTCGTGGGCCGTGGCAAGGCCGCAGCCGCCGGCCACGCACGCACCGTGAACCAGGGCGATGGTCAGGGTCTCCTGGCGCAGCACCGACTCGAAGAGGTCCTTGAGCCGGAGGGAATCGCGGAGGTTCTCCTCCTCGCCCGCGTCCCGCAGCGAGCGCAGGTGCTCCAGATCCGCTCCCGCCGAAAAGTTCTTCCCGGCCCCGGCGAGAAGCACGGCCCGGATCCCCTCCGCGCGCAGGTCGCTCCGATAGAGCTCGGACACCTCCTCGATCATCGCCGGGGAGAGGGCGTTGGCGCGTTCCGGGTCGTTCAGGGTGACCCGGAGGAGGTCCCCCTCCCGTTGTGCCACGATCCGCTCGAACGGCCGATCGAGGATGCTCATCCCAAAGTCTCCACCAGGTGGTCCGGCACTTCGACGTCCATCCTCAGCAGCCCCTGGGCGTGCGTCTTGCCCTGGGCGTCGTTCTTCAGGCTCTCGGTGCCGCCACCGCCGAGGGAGTCGTGGAGGATGAAGTTCAGCGCGAGGATGTTCGGCAGCTCGTAGCGCTCCACGGGACCGCGGCAGACCTCTCGGAAGTGCTCCTTGACCCGCTCGGCCGTGACCGCCTCCCGCATCACCTCGTAGAGCTCCGGCCTCTCGGCGATCAGACCGACGTTGCTGGCGTCCCCCTTGTCCCCCGAGCGGGCGTGGGCGATCCGTTCGAGCTTCACCCTCATCGCATCTCCTTTCGGGATCTCGCTCCCCAGACGAGGAGGCTCACGATCCCGAGAATTCCGAACACCGCGGCCACCGCCCATGCCGTCCGGGGCTGTGTGGCGGAGGGATGATAGAGGCCGGGCAGCACGGCACGGAACCCCAGGTCCAGGATCTCCCCGTGCTGGGTCTCGAGCCGGGCGAACGCAGCGAGACCGAGGGCGATCAGAAGGAACAGCGTGCCGGCGAGCCGCGCCCTTCCCCAGCCCGCGCCGAGACCGTGGCGGAGGACCAGGACCCACAAGACCGCGACGGCGAGCGCCCAGCCCGCGAAGGCGATCCGGTCGGCAAGGGCGCTGTAGAGGAAGCCGAGGAGCAGGACGGGGAGCAGGCCTGCGAGGAGCCCGCCGTACCAGGTCACGAGGAGCGACCGGGGGGCGCTCACACCTCCTCCACCGTCACCTCGAGGCGGCTCTCCACCTCCTCCCGGGCGAGGAGGGCCGGCCAGTAGGCCACGATCTCCTGAGGCTTCGGCCTTCCCCCGGCGAAGCCCGTGACCCCGGGCGGGCCGGCGGTCACCAGCGGCGCGATCTCCTTGCCGAAGCGCTCCACCCGGGCGGAGTCCGTGTCCCGCACACCCAGGCGGAGCACCACCTCGGGGATCTCCTCGGGAACCGGGAAGATCCCCGGCAGGCAGGCGCCGGTCCCCAGCAGCTCCTCCTCCCGGTCCTCGGGCCGGAACGTGACTCCGGCCCGCTCCAGCCGCTTCCAGACGATCTCGGCCGCGAGCTTGGCCTTCTCCACGGCCCGGGGGCCGGAGATCGTGATCTGCCCGCTGGCCTTGTAGCCGGCGAGGTAGGAGCCCGAGATCTTGAGGAACGGCGTGTTGGGCCGGCCCTGGATGCCGGAGACCTCCACCCGGTCCTTGCCGTCCTGGCGCAGGCGGATCGAGGTGAAGTCGGCGGTCACGTCCGGCGTGATGTAGCCTTCGGGGTCGCCCATCTCGTAGACGAGCTGCTCCGCCACCGTGTCCACGGTCACCATGCCGCCCGTACCCTCGTGCTTGGTGACCACGAAGGTGCCGTCCTCCCGCGCTTCGATCATGGGATAGCCAACGTTCCAGAGGTCCGGCACCTCCCACCAGCGGCTGAAGTTGCCGCCCGTGCACTGGGCGCCGCATTCGATGATGTGCCCGGCGATGGTGCCTGCCGCGAGGTGGTCCCAGTCCTCCCGGCCCCAGCCGAACTCGTGGATCAGGGGCGCCAGCGCCAGCGCCGTGTCCGTGATCCGGCCGCAGAGCACGATGTGGGCGCCCTGGCCCAGCGCCTCCACCACCGGCCACGCGCCCAGGTAGGCGTTGGCGCTCATCACCTGGTCGGCGATCCCCTGCATGGGCTCGCCGGTCTCCATGTTCTTCAGGGGATGGCCCGCGGCGATGAGGTCCTTGAGCCGCGGCAGCAGGTCGTCCCCCTCAACGACTCCGATGCGGAGGCCGGCGACCCCGAGGTCCCGGGCGACCTCGAAGATCCGGTTGCGGCAGGCCCGGGGATTCAAGCCCCCGGCGTTGGTGACGATGCGGACGTTGCGCTCCCTGATCTCCGGCAAGACCCGGCGGATGAAACCGATGAAGTCCGTCGCATAACCGAGCTTCGGATTGCGGAGCTTCTGCCGCATCATGATCGACAACGTCACCTCGGCCAGGTAGTCCATCCCGATGTAATCGATCGGACCGCCGCGCAACAACTCGACCGGCGCATCGACGTTGTCCCCCCAGAAACCCTGGCCGTTGCCAACCCGAATGGATTTCATAGGCGGCAAAGATTAGCACGGGTGTAAGCTGTGTCTGTCGGAGGGAGACGGCCAGGAATTTGCAGCACCATCTCCGGGAAGCCAGAAAGGAGAGTCGAGTCTCATGGCAAAGAAAGAGGGTCTTCTGAGAAAAAAAAAGGATAACGGCGAGGCCCCGCGTCCCGCAGGTGGCGACGGTGGCAGCGGCGACGCCCAGATCACTCACGAGCAGTTCCTGGAGGGGCTGAACCTCGATCTGTCCCGCGAGTACTCCGCCGTCATCTCCTACCGCACCTATGCGAGTCAGGTCCAGGGCCAGTGGCGCATGGAGCTGCGCCAGTTCTTCGAGGCCGAGATCCCCGACGAGATGACCCACGCCCAGCTCCTCGCGGACAAGATCGTCTCCCTGGGCGGGACCCCCACGACGACGCCTGGCCCCGTCAAGCCGGCCAATGACGCCAAGCAGATGCTCCGGAACGCCTTGGAGGACGAGATCGAAACGATCGGGCGCTACGTCCAGCGCCGCCGCCAGGCCGAAGCCCTTGGCCACTACGGTCTGGCCGTGGAGTTCGACGATCTCATCCGCGACGAAAGCACGCACCGGGACGAGATCCAGCTCATCCTGAAGCGGTGGGATACCGGGTAGGTCCTCAAGGAGGCTGGGGGATGGCTACGTCTGCAGCACCCCCGTCCTGAACTCCCCGACTTGTGGATTCATCGCCGCGCAGGCGAGCGACCGGCCGATCACCTTGCGGGTCTCCGCCGGGTCGATGATCGCGTCCACCCACAGCCGGGCGGCGGCGTAGCGGGGATCCATGGCCGCGTTGTAGCGCGCCTGGATCTCGCTCAGGCGCTGCTTCTTCTCCTCTTCCGTGACCTCGCTCCCCCGGTTCTTGAGCTGGATCGACAAGAGCGTTTTGCTCGCCTGCTCGCCTCCCATCACCGAGATCGACGCCGACGGCCAGGCATAGACGAAGCGGGGACCGTACGCCTTGCCGCACATCGCGTAGTTGCCTGCGCCGTAGGAGTTGCCCATGAACAGGGTGATCTTGGGAACGACCGAGTTGGCCACGGCGTTCACCATCTTTGCCCCGTCCTTGATGATGCCGCCCCGCTCGGCCCGGCTCCCCACCATGAAGCCGGTCACGTCCTGGAGGAACAGGAGCGGGATCTTCTTCTGGTTGCACAGCTCCACGAACCGCGCCCCCTTGTCCGCCGAATCCGAGTAGATGACGCCGCCGATCTGGAGCTCCCGGTCGGAGGGGCCCGTCCCCGTCTTCCTCGGGACGATCGAGCGCTGGTTCGCCACGATGCCCACCGCCCAACCCTCGATCCACGCCGTGCCGCAGACCAGTGTCTGGCCGTAGGTGGCCTTGTATTCGTCGAATTCGCTGCCGTCCAAGAGCCGGGCCAGGATCTCGTGGGCGTCGTACGGGCGGGAGCGGTCGATGGGGAGGATGCCGTACAGATCCTCTCCCGGGTAGAGGGGCTCGACCGGCTCCCGCCGGGCGAACGGCGCCCGGGGCTGGTCCGCGAGCTGGGCGAACTGGCTGCGGATCTTCTCGAGGCAGGAGTGGTCGTCCGGATGGCGGTGGTCCACCACGCCCGAGATGTCGCACTGGACGACGGCCCCGCCAAGCTCCTCGTTGTCGATCTTCTCGCCGATGGCGGCCTGGACCAGATGAGCGCCGGCGAGGAAGATCGACCCGGTCCCCTCCACGATGTGGGATTCGTCGCTCATGATCGGCAGGTAGGCCCCGCCGGCCACGCACGGCCCCATGATCGCGGCCATCTGGAAGATGCCTTCCGCCGACAGACGTGCGTTGTTGTAGAACGCCCGGCCGAAGTGCTCCTTGTCCGGGAAGATCTCGTCCTGAAGGGGGAGGAAGACGCCGGCCGAGTCCACGAGGTAGACGATCGGCAGGCGGTTTTCGAGGGCGATCTCCTGGGCCCGCAGCACCTTCTTGGCGGTCAGGGGGAACCAGGCGCCGGCCTTCACCGTGGCATCGTTCGCCACCACGACCACGTCGCGGCCGTGGATCGTCCCGATCCCCATCACCACTCCGGCCGACGGGGCGCCGCCGTACTCCTGGTAGAACCCCTCGGCCACCCAGAGGCCCAGCTCCAAAAACGGCGCGCCAGGGTCGCACAGAGCCTCTACCCGCTCCCGGGCCGTCATCTTCCCCTGGGCGCGCTGCCGGTCCTGGGCCTTCAATCCCCCGCCGAGACGGATGCGCTCCTCCTGCTCCCGGATCTCCTCCAACTGCCGGCGCCAGTGCTCCCTCTGGCGCTCGAACGCCTCACCACGGTTGAGCTTGCTCTCCAGATTCGCCACAGCACCTCCCTTTCCGGACGCGGGGGGATTATATGAGGAGGGACCTCCCAGCAACGGGCATCCGGGTCCGGATCTTGCTGTCTTCCTGGGCGTAGCTCCCAGGAGCTACGCCGCTGGCGCGAGTGGCGCCACGGCCAGGTTCAACAACATCGAAAGGAGCCAACCATGGCCGAAGACATCTTCGAGGGACGTTGGAAGCAGCTCAAGGGCGAGGCCAAGCGCGTCTGGGGCAAGCTCACCGACGATGACTGGGACCGGGCCGAAGGCAACCGGGACAAGCTCGTCGGTTCCCTCCAGGAGCGGTACGGCTGGGAGAAGGTCCACGCCGAGTCCGAATTCGACCGCTTCCTCGAATCGGTCCGGACGCCCGCGGGTGCGGGCCACCGGACGGACGACCGGAACCGGTACTAGTCGATTTGGCTCGATGAAGTCTTCGATTCAGGGGTGGCCGTCAGGCCGCCCCTTTTGCACGTCTGTTACGATCCCCCCATGCAGATCCGCCTCGTCGCCTTTGCCACCGCCGGGGACGCTCTGGGCGTGACCGAGATGGACCTGGAGATGCCCGACGGCAGCCGTGTGGCCGATCTCCGCGCCCGCCTCGACCGGGAGCACCCCGCGCTCGGCCCCCTCTGGCCTCGGTTGGCCGTCGCTGTGGAGGGCCGGATCGTCTCCGGAGACGAACCGCTGACGGACGGCGCCGAGGTGGCCCTCCTGCCTCCCGTCTCGGGGGGGACGGACGAGCCGCTTCGGGCGGAGCTCGTGGATGGGCCCATCGATGCGGACCGGGTCACCGCCGCCGTGTCAGGACCGGGCCGGGGCGCCGTGGTGGTCTTCCTCGGGACGGTGCGGGACAACCACGCAGGCCGGACGGTCGAGAAGCTCACCTACAGCGCCTATCGGAGTATGGCCGCGGAGGGATTGCAGAGGATCGTGGCGGACCTCGAGGCCGCTCACCCAGGTCTGCGGGCGGCGATCGTCCATCGCCTCGGCGAGGTTCCGGTGGGCGAGGCGAGTGTGGTCATCGCCATCGGGTCCCCCCACCGCGCCGCCGCCTACGAGGCCAGCCGCACGGCCCTGGAGAGGCTCAAGACCGAGATCCCCATCTGGAAGCGGGAGCACTACGCGGACGGCGAGGCGGCGTGGAGGGAGGAGGAGCCGCTGGCCGGTCCGGCTCCTGTCCCGTCCCTCGCCTCCTGATCCGGAGAGCTCCCCAACAACGTCGCGTAGCCGCCCGACAACGTTCCGAAGTTTGCCCACGACGTTCCTTCGCCAGCGTGGATCGTGACGTAGTTCCCGGGGGAATGGTGCGCAGTCCGTCTTCTTCTGCTACGACATCCCCCCAGCCGACCGAATGAACTCCGCCACGTCCCTCTTGAGCTGTACGTGGTCGGCCCGGCGGATGTACATCATGTGGCCGGCTTCGTAGTACTTCATCGTCACCCGGTCCTCGTAGCCGGGCTCGAAGACGAGGTGATCGAAGGTGTACTCGGTGGCGAAGAAGGGGGTGGCAAGGTCGTAGTAGCCGTTCCCCACGAAGACCTTGAGGGCGGGGTTCGCGCTCATCGCGGAGCGCAGGTCCTCGGCCACGTTCACGAAGCCCTGCTCCCCCTCCTCGCCCCAGTTCCAGGGCCGGACCCGACCGGTGAGGATCTCGTAGGTCAGCTCGCTCTTGAAGCCCAAGTCCTGGCTCACGTAGTTGTAGAGCACCGCCGTGTACGGCCCCTGGATGGCGGCATAGCTGGGGTCAAACTCAAAGCCCTCCCCGGAGGCGTCGCGGTCGATCCCCTTGAAGCGGCTGTCGAGACGCCCCACCGTCTGCCGCTGGTCGCGCAGCAGCTCCTTGGTGAACTGGAAGATCGGCGGCCGCAGGTTGGTCCGCTTGACGAACTCCGGGGAGAGCCCGGTGTAGCGCGCCACCTTGGCCGCGATGTCGTTCCACTGCGGCTCGGGAAGGTTGTTGCCCTGGGCCAGAGCCACGGTGTACTCGCCGAGGGCGAAGCGCCGGGCCTCGTCTACCGCCTTCTGGAGACCGGCGGCCTGGAGGTCCTGCGGCAGCCGCTTGTGGTACCAGGCCGTCGCCGTGTAGGTGGGCAGGAAGAGCGGATACGGCAGGTCGTTGCCCACGCTGAAGCGGGCGGTCTGGAAGTTGAGAATCGAGGAGATCAGGATGACGCCGTTCAGGTACATCCCGTGGCGCTCCTGGAGGTGTTTGGAGAGGGCCGCCGAGCGGGTGGTGCCGTAGCTCTCCCCGGAGAGGAACTTCGGGGACGCCCAGCGGCCGAAGCGGGTGGTGTAGAGCCGGATGAACTCGGCCACCGCCTCGGCGTCCTCCCGGAGGCCGTAGAACTGCTTGGGATCTTCCCCTGGCACGGCCCGGCTGTAGCCAGTGGTGACCGGATCGATGAACACGAGGTCGGTCACGTCCAGGATGGATTCGTTGTTGTCCACGAGGCGGTAGGGAGGCGCGGCGGAGAGCCCCTCGTCATCCATCACCACCCGGCGGGGGCCGAAGGCGCCCATGTGGAGCCAGACCGAGGACGACCCCGGGCCGCCGTTGTAGGTGAACGTGATCGGCCGCTTTCCGAGATCCTGAACGCCGTCACGGGTGTAGGCGATGAAGAACATGGACGCCTTGGGCTTGCCGTCCTCCTCTTTGAGGAGAAGCGTGCCGGCCGTGGCGGTGTAGCGGATCTCCCTGCCGTCGATCGTCACCCGGTGCTGGGTGGTGACGATCTTCTCCTCCGGCTTGGGCGGCTCGAACCGGTGTTCCTCCTTCTCCTCCTTCTTCATGCCCTCCTCGCGGGCCTGCGGCTGGGCGGCGGCGGGGACCAGGGCGAAGAGGGAGAGGAGGGCGGCGGGCCACCAGGTCGTTTGTCTTCTCAAGAGTCGATCTCCTTCAGGGTACGTTTTCTCCGGGGGGATTATCCCCGAAGAGAGGAGAAC
>DASQEB010000445.1:0-25031 GCA_035633875.1 Thermoanaerobaculia bacterium | reverse complement strand
CCAGCATGAACCGGATCCCGGCGAGGCCGAGGACGTTGGCGATCTCGTGGGGATCGGTGACGACCGTGGTGACACCCCGGGGCACCACGGCCCGGGCGAACTCGGGCGGCGGCACGAGGGAGCTCTCGATATGGACGTGGGCATCGATCAGGCCGGGAGCGACGAAGCGCTGGTCGAGGTCGATCGTCCGCCGGGCCGGGTAGGAGTCCCCCAGCCCGGCCACGAGCGAACCAGCGAGAGCGATGCCGGTGCCGTAGACCTCCCCCGAGAGGACGTTGACGAGCCGGGCGTTGGCAAGGAACAGGTCGGCGGGCTCATCGCCCCGGGCGATGGCGAGGAGACGGGGGAGGTCCATGTCCCATGATCCTACCTCCTAGACCGGCTCCTTCGGCATCACGAACCAGAGGATGAGGTAGGCGATGCTTCCTGGGAAGCCGATCGAGGCGATGGACAGGATGACGTAGACGACGCGCACCGCCGTCGGGCTCCAGCCGAGCCAGTCGGCGATTCCGCCGCAGACTCCGGCGATCATCTTGTGCCTGCGCGAGCGATAGAGCGGCATTCTTCTTCTCCTTTCCCTTTCCTTGCCGGCCGGCGTCGGACGCCGGCTTCCACCACCACTACGAGGAATGGCTATGAAATGGTTTCTCCAGCTCGGACATGCTCAACCGAACAGGGTTTTCACTCTGATACGATCCACGATCTCCACGGAGGAACGCTATGGGTTTGCCTGATCGTCTGTGCACGTCGGTCGCGGCTGCAAGAAAGAGACCTGCCGTCTGGCTTGCCGGCCTTTTCCTGCTCGGGGTGGTCCACGCCGCCGGGGCCGCCGCCCCCGAGATCCGGATCGAGCCCACGACTCTCCACTTCGGGGCAGCGCCGGCGGCCAGCACGGCTGCGGCCGTCGCCGCCCAGGGGAGCCAGGCGCCCGCTGCGTCCTCACCCGCCGTCTGGCAGTCTCTCCGTGAGAAGGCCAGCGACAAGGGCCGGGTTCGCGTCATCGTGCGCCTGAAGACGACGTTCTCTCCGGAGGGGCGTCTGTCCAGCCCCGCCGCGGTCCGGCGGCAACGCACCGCGATCCGGGGGGCCCAGGGCGCCACGCTCGAGAAGCTCGCAGGCTCCAACGCCCGGCTGCACGCCAGGTTCAAGTACGTCCCGTTCCTGGCCCTGGAGGTCGACGCCGAGGCGCTGGAGAGGCTGAGGGGGTTCCCGGAGGTCGCCGGGATCGAGGAGGATACCTATCGCAAACCCCTGCTCGTCAGCAGCACCGCGACGATCGGGTCCGGCGTCGCCTGGAACCAGGGGCTCGGCGGGAGTGGGCAGGTGATCGCCGTCCTCGACACCGGGGTCGACAAGACCCATCCCTTCTTCGCCGGCGGCAAGGTCGTCGCGGAGGCCTGCTATTCGACGACGGCAGGGGGAACCACCAGCCTCTGCCCCGGGGGCGTTGCCGAGTCCACCCAGCCAGGCTCGGGCGCAAGCTGCCCGGCCGAGGTCGCCGGCTGTGATCATGGCACCCACGTCGCCGGCATTGCGGCCGGCAACGACGGTGCCGGGCCGGGGTTTGGAGTGGCCCGGGATGCCGGCATCATCGCCATCCAGGTCTTCTCCCGTGTGGACGATTTCTCCTTCTGCTGGCCGCAGGCCTCCTGCGCGGTCGTCTGGGTCAGCGACGAGATCAAGGGGCTGGAGCGGGTCTACGAGCTGGCGGAGCAGTTCGACATCGCCGCGGTCAACCTGAGCGTCGGCAGCGGCTGGACCTATTCCTCCCGCCTGAGCTGCGACCAGGACAACCCCGCCGAAAAGGCCGCGATCGACACCCTGCGCTCGATCGATGTCGCGACGGTCGTCGCGTCGGGCAATAACTTCGGGTCGGGCTGGATCTCGGCGCCGGCCTGCATCTCCTCGGCGGTCGCCGTGGGGGCCACCGACGATGCGGACAACGTGGCCCAGTTCTCGAACATCTCGTCCTTCCTCGACCTCCTGGCGCCAGGAGTGGCCGTGGAGTCCTCCGTGCCCGGCGGCGGCACGGCTTCGTTTCAAGGGACCTCCATGGCGGCCCCGCACGTCGCCGGCGCCTGGGCGGTGCTCAAGCAGGCGAACCCCTCGGCCACGGTCCTGGACCTCCTGGCGGTCCTGCGCAACACCGCGGTCTCCGTCAGCGGGCGCGGGATCAGCGACATGCGCCGCATCGACCTCGGCAGGGCCGTCACCACCGGTCCGGCCCTCGGACAACAGTTCACGATCCACAACGACGGCAACGCGGTGCTCTCCGTGCTGTCCCTGGAGCTCGAGCAGCACGTCTCCTGGATCGACTGGTCTCCCGAGGCTCCTTTCGACGTGGCACCGGGGGGATCGAAGCAGGTGACGGTCACGGTCGACGTCGGCCGCGCCCCCGACGGGGTCTCGATGAACCGGCTCGTTGTTGTCTCCACGGACTCCGACGAGAGCCCCTATCCGGACGCGGTTCACCTCGTCGTCAACAAGCAACCCTGTCACGTGCTGACCCGGAGCCGCACGGGGTCCGGCGGTCTGCCCGTGGCTTCGCCCGGCAGCTCTCCGGGTTGCCCGGCAGGGGAATACCACGCCGGGACCGCCGTCCAGTTGACGGCCACCCCCGCGATCGGCTGGGGCGTCGAGAGCTGGAGCGGCACCGACGACGACTTCAGCGCGTCCCTCTCGAACACCGTGACCGTGCCGGAGGGCGGCCACGCCGTTGCGGTGACGTACTTCGCCCGGTGCTATGCCCTGACGCGGACCCACACCGGGTCCGGCGCCGATCCGGTGGCGGTGCCCGCGAATTCTCCCGGATGTCCGGACGGCCAGTACAAATACGCCGAGCCGATCGCGCTGACGGCTGCGCCGGCCGCAGGCTGGCGGGTGGGAAGCTGGAGCGGCACGATCAAGGACACCAGCACGAGGATGACCAACTCTCTGAGCATGCCGGCCGCTGCGCACAGTGTCGGCGTCAACTACTTCGAAGGGCTGGTCCAGGTTCTCTTGGTCGACAACGATGACCAGTTCTCCTTCCGGCGGGGTGTCTACATCTCGGCGCTCGACGCGCTCGGGTTGATCCACGAATCCTGGCGGATCGCGGAGGAGGGGAGGGAGCCTGACGCGGCGACGCTCGCGTCCTATCCGGTGGTGATCTGGTTCACCGTCTGGTGGAACGGCTCCGGGCCGAGCCCGGCCGCCGAGGCGAGCCTGGCAACCTATCTTCAGGGTGGAGGGCGCTTCTTCATGGCCTCGGAGGACTACCTGTGGGACCGAGGGCTCACCCAGTTCGCGAAAGACTACCTCGGCATCCAGTCCACCTCGTTCTTCTCGGATTTCCGGTCTACGGTCCGTGGCCAGGGCTCGGCCTTTGGCGGGTTGGGACCCTACGACTTCTTCAACGACGCCGTCCAGGTCCAGCCGGGACCCGGGGCCGAGGCCATTTTCCTCGGCAGGTATGCCAGCAATCCTGAAGAGGTCATCGCCGTCGGCAAGGTCGGCCCGGCGTACCGGACGGTCTTCCTCGGTTTCGATTTCGAAAACCTCTCGGAGACGGCCGGCCAGGAGGTCCTGGGAACCGCTCTCGGCTTCCTCGGCACGGTCTTCGCCGACGTCCCACCCGGACACTGGGCCAAGAGCTGGATCGAGGCCATCTACGGCGCTGGCATCACCTCCGGTTGCGCCACGAGCCCACTCCAGTACTGTCCCGAAAACACGGTAAACCGGGACCAGATGGCGGTCTTCCTGCTGCGCGCCAAGGAGGGAGCCGCCTACGTGCCGCCGCCGTGTACGACGAGCTCGTTCAACGATGTTCCCGTGTCCAGCCCCTTCTGCCCCTGGATCCAGGAGCTGGCCAACCGGGGCATCACGGGCGGGTGCGGCAATGGAAATTACTGCCCGGGGAACCCGGTGACCCGCGAGCAGATGGCGGTCTTCCTGCTCAAGACCAAGGAGGGCTCCGGCTATACCCCGGCCCCGTGCGAGACCGACCCGTTCTCGGACGTGGCGTACAACAGCTTCTTCTGCCCCTGGATCCGGGAGCTCGCCAACCGGGCGATCACCGGCGGCTGCGGCGGCGGGAGCTACTGCCCGGCAGCGTCGAGCACCCGGGCGCAGATGGCGGTCTTCCTGGTGAAGACCTTCAGCCTGCCGGTGCAGTGACGGACCGGCTCACGGCATTTCGGGGCGGACCTCGTCGAGAGCGATCTCCTGGCCCGCCCCGTGCCGCGCCGCGGCCACGGCCGCGGTGAACAGGCCGCAGACGAGGCCGAACGTCAGCAGGCCCACGGCCGTGACGATCCCCGCCGTGTCCGCCGGGCGGGCGAGGGCGGCGAGGGGCGTCGCAAAGTCGAAGGCGGCGCCCGGCGCATCCTTCATCGCCTTGAGCGCGTCGAGGAAAGCGACCAGGAGCGCCGCCACCCCTGTGCCCACGACGGCTCCGCCGAGGCCGCGCAGGAAGAGCCCCGTCCCGGTCAGCGGCTCGCGGACCCTCGGCGGCTCGATCCGGAACACCGGCTCGCGAGCGTTCCAGGGGACGAAGCGGGCGAGGAGGATCATGCCCGGGATGCCGATCGGGAGCGTCCACCAGAAGAAGGTCTCCCAGCCGAGGGCATAGGCGGCGTAGCCCGCGATCGGCCCGGCGATGACGCGGGGCAGGCCGAAGAGGCTGGAGAAGAGGGCGTACTGGGTGGCCGAGAAGCGCTTCTGCGTCATGCGTAGCAGGAGCACCGAGAAGGCGCCGCTCCCCAGGCCCGAGGAGAGCTGCTCGAAACCGATCGCGGCCAGCATGAGCGGGCGGTTCACCCCGTCCTGGGCCGCCAGGATCGCGTAGCCGGCGTTCGAGAAGATCTGGAAGAAGCCGAAGATCCATAAGGACCGGCCGAGCCCCAGGGGCGCGGTCAGCAGGCCGCCGACGAAGGTGCCGATGATGTTGCCGGCGACGCCCACCGTGGCCAGGGCGAGCCCCCGGTCCATCTCGTTGTAGCCCATGTCGTTGAGGAACGGGCGCTGGAGCGACTGGACGAGGTTGTCGGCGATCTTGTAGCAAAGCACGAAGGCCAGGATCTCCAGGGCCCGGTGGCGGGCGAGGAACCCCAGGAAGGGGTGCCAGACCGCCTCCTTGAGGGTCTTCGGCGCGCCGGGCAGGCCCTGCGGCTCGGGAGCCTTGAGCGTGATCAGGATCATCGGCAGGTAAAGGAAGGCGAGGGCGACGTTCACCGCCGCCCAACCCCACGTTCCAGCCAGGGTGATCGCCGCGCCGCCGGCCACCCAGGTCATCCCGATGCGATAGATGAAATTGCGGGCGCCCACGGCCAGCGCCTGCTCCTCCGGCCGCAGCACGTCCACGGCATAGGCATCCACGACGATGTCCTGGGTGGCGGCGGCGAACGCGATGGCGAGCGCCAGGGCGGCCACGACCCACGGGGTGTCGGGGTGGTCCCCCACGCCGGCCAGCATCAGGCCGAGGACGAAGAGGACCACCTGGGTGATGGCGATCCATCCCCGCCGCCTCCCCAGCCGCGACGGGTAGTACCGGTCCAGCAGCGGCGCCCAGAGGAACTTGAACGTCCACGGCGCCTGGGCCAGGGTGAGCAGGCCGACGACCCGGATGTCCACGCCGATGTCCCGCATCCAGTCCGGGATCGCGATCCAGACCAGACCCAGCGGCATGCCGGAGGAGAAGGAGAGGAGCGACACCGAGGCGGTGCGCCACGACGTGAACGCCTTGACGAGGCTCTGCCACGTGCTCAGCTTCCTGGGCTTTTCAGCGACTTGGCTCAAGCTGCTCTCCTCCCGCGGCGGTTCGGCCATCGAAGGGAGGAGCTTATCTCGGATTCACAGCCCTTCCACCCGCGCCCGCAGGCGGACGAGTCCCTGGGTGACTTCGGAGAGCTCGCCATGGGCGCCGGTCAGCCGGTCGCGCTCGGAGCGGACGAAACGGGTGTAGGGAGCGATGGCCTCGTCGATGCGCCGCAGGCTCCCTTCGATCTCGCGATCGAACTGGCCGGTCAAGGACGACATGAGCTGCTCGCGCATGGCGGCGATCTTCTCGCGCAGCTCCTTTTTCGCCTCGTGGCGCCGGTTGGGGATGATGAAGAGCCCGAGCACGGCCACGGTGCTCGCCGCGAGGATGCCGGTGAAGTCCGCCGCAGCGGTGACCGCGACGTGGGTGAGGACGGCCCCCAGTCCGATCGCCCCCACCTCAGCGATGGCCGTGCCCGCCACCGCCACCTGCACCGACTCGGCGAGGCGGCTCGACTCCCGGTCCTTGTCGTAGGTCTCGACCGACCGCTGGGCCGCCCGGCCCACGCTCTCGAGGAGACGCGAGCGGTCGTAGTCGAAGCTGCCGCCGACCCGTCCGACGATGCGGTCCGCGTGCTCACGGCGGCGCTCGGACAGGTGGTCCATCACCGCCTGCCACTGCCGCAGCTCCGAGGTCACGAGCCAGTCGATCACCTCGCTCACCCGCGTCTCGATGACCTGCGGCACGTCCCCCACGACCTTGCTCTCGAAGTCGGCCTTGATCTTGGATTTGTTGACGAGGTCGAAGATCCGGGCGAGGCGCATGATGTCGTCGAAGAAGGCCATCCCCCGGTTCTCGAACTCGTGGAGGACCTTGTCCACGTCGGAGAGGCGGTAGCGGAACTCCCGGCCCATGTCCTCCTTGTAGAGGGCGAGCTGGCGTTCGATGTCCTCCAGGGCCGCGAAGTCCTCCTTGAGGAGGGTGAGCCGCCTGTCCGTCACCTCCAGGTACTTCTTGGCGAGCCGCTCGGCCACGCCGAGGGGGTTGAGGAGCTTCAGGCGCACCCGCTCCCGCTCGTCGAGCGTCGCCACGATGAACCGCTCCAGCTCCAAGAACCGGCTCCGGGCCATCAGCTCGGAATCGCCCGTGGTCTTCGCGCGCAGGGCCATGCGGGCCGCGACGGGGAAGATCTCCGGTGTGAACCCCAGGAGGGCGCGGGCGTTGTCGGCGATGAAGACGCGGATCCGCTCGATGTCCTCCGGAGTCTCCAGGATGTCGATCTTGTTGACCACCACCACGACCTTCTTGCCCCACTCCCGGATGCCCTGGAGGAACGCCCGCTCGCTCTCTGTGAACGGCCGGTCGGCCGAGGTGACGAAGAGCACCATGTCGGAGCGCGGCACGAACTCGCGGGTGATGGCCTCGTGCTCCCGGTGGATGGCGTTGGTCCCCGGGGTGTCGACGATGTTGATGTCCTCGAGGAGCTCGACCGGGGCGGTGATCACGTCCAGCGCCGCCTCCAGAGGGGTCCGGGTCACTTCGGGACCGTGTTTGAGGATATGGACGTGGGTGGTGGTGGGGGTGACCCCCTCTTCCAGGATCTTGTCCCCGAGCAGGGCGTTGATAAACGCACTCTTGCCGGCATTGAACTCGCCCGCCACCACCAGCAGGAACAGCTCGTCGAGCTGGAGAGCCGACCGCTGGAGGGTGGCCTGGTCCTCGTCGGACGCGTCGAAGTGCGCCAGCGCCGCCTGGAGATCGGCGACCAGCCGCCGGTTCTCGGCGAGAAGCTCGTCCTGTTTTTTGTTGAGGATGCGCCGCAGCATCGGTCTCCCGCCCGGAAAGGATAAGTTAGCATGGGGTATGCCAGCCCCTCGGGCATTCGCGGCGGAGGAGCAATCGTGTGCCTGGGCTTGGCGTGATAGGCGAAGGCATACCCGCCCACGACGAGGGCCTTAACCCCCCGGGCGTTCAACAACGCGAACAACTCTTCGAAGTCCTTCGAGACGCTCACCCGTGATCTTCCACCCTTCCTGCCGCAGCTCCTCCAGAGCCTCGACTCGTTCCCGGCCCGTCATCCGCTGCCAGAACTCGCGATCTGCTTCGGCCTCTTCCTCGAAGGACGCTCCCTTGCGGACCCAGACTTTATCCATCTTGGACAGTAGCATACGACAGCAATTCCCGGTGATAAACTCCCCACCCCGGAGACGACCAACCACCCCGGAGATCCCCATGAGCCCAGCGCGCAACATCCCCACCGTCAACCTCAACGACTACACCGCGGGCGACGGCCAGGCCCGGCAGCGGATGGTCCGGACCCTGGGCGAGGGGCTCCAGGAGTTCGGGTTCCTGAACGTCGAGGGGCACGGCATCGACTCGTCCCTGATCCGGGGGACGTACGGACTCTGGAAGCGGTTCTTCGAGCTGCCGGAGGAGGTCAAGCGAAAGTACTCCGGCATCGAAGGGGGAGCCCGGGGGTTCACGCCGTTCGGGGTCGAGCACGCGAAGGACAACCCCCTGCCGGATCTCAAGGAGTTCTGGCACGTGGGCCAGGAGCCGCCGCAAGGGCACCCCTACCGGAACGAGTACCCGGCGAACGTCTGGCCCGAGGAGATTCCGGAGCTCAAGGGGCCCACCCTGCGGCTCTACACCAGCCTCGAGCGAGTGGCCGAGAACCTGCTGCGGGCCCTGGCCGAGCACTTCGACCTGCCGCGGGAGACCTTCGCCTCCATGATGACGGTGGGCAACAGCATCCTCCGCGTTCTCCACTATCCCCCGGTCCAGGCGGACCAGCTCCCGGCCGTGCGCGCCGCGGCCCACGAGGACATCAACCTCATCACCCTGCTCTGCGAGGCCACGGACTCGGGTCTCGAGATCTTCACCCGCGAGGGGGAGTGGATGCCCGTGGAGACGGGGGAGGGGCAGATCGTGGTGGACGCCGGGGACATGCTGTCCCGGGTGACCAACGAGGTCGTCCCCGCCACCACGCACCGGGTGGTCAATCCGCCGGACCTCATGGAGCGGGACCGGTACTCGATGCCGTTCTTCGTCCACCCGTACTCGGCGTGCGATCTCACGATCCTCGACCGCTTCACGTCCGAGGACAACCCGCCCAAGTATCCGCCGATCACCGCCGGAGAGTTCCTCGAGCAGCGTTTGAGAGAGATCGGGCTCAAAAAGTAGCGGAAGAAGGTCCTGCACGGTTGGCTGCCTTTTTGCAATGCTGGTCGTCACCCACCGGTCGTTCACGGTTCGGTCATCCGAAGGAGGATGTCATGAAAGAAGCTCCAGTCTCTCCAACCCATGTGTCCGAGCTCCCGGTCCTCCTGGAACGGGATGTCTTCCTCCGGACTCTCATCCGCGAGCTCGCGGGGACCCTCCAGGATGTGGTCGGAAAAGAGGAGGCCTCCGGATTCATCAGCGTCGTGGGGCAGCGCGTCGGCGACCAGATCAACGAGAGCTACAGGAATGCCCTCGCGGTCTCCAATCTGAACCGGAACCAGGTGACGCAGGTCCTCGTCGATCTCAAGCGGCGGATCCAGGGAGATTTCTTCATCGTCGAGGAGAGCGACGAGAAGATCGTCCTGGGCAACCGGGCCTGCCCTTTCGCCGAGAAGGTGATCGGCCGGCCGGCGCTGTGCATGATGACATCCAACGTCTTCGGGACCATCGCCGCCGACAACCTGGGCTATTCGAAGGTGGCCATCGAACAGTCCATCGCCCAGGGGCACCCCGAGTGCCGGGTGGTCGTCTACCTGAAGCCCACTCCGGAAGCGGAGGCCGTGGTGGGTCGAGAGTACTTCTCTGGATAGTGTCCTGAATGGATGAAGCGCAGAGGTTCCTCGAGCTCGCGGACCTTTTGCCGGATGCTCTGTTGCTCGTCACGCGGGAGGGTGTGATTCTCGCTGCGAACCGGGGAGTCCGGTCCCGGCTGGAGATGTCGCCGGAGGCGCTGCGAGGCTGCCGGCTGGCCGAGATCGTGACCGACCCGCCGGACACGGTCGCGCGGTCTCTGCGGGACTGGTCAAGGACCCGGCAGCTCCTGCCCGGCTCCCTGACCGTGCTGCGGAACGGCGCTTCGGGGATCGTCTGCCGAGCGGAGGGTGCCCTCTACCGGCCGGCCGGGGGAGACGGGGGACACGAGGCGCTGCTCATGCTTCGTCTGCAGCCGAAAGAGGCTTCGGTCTACCAGTTCCTCCTGCTGAACCAGAGAATCGAGGCGCTCAACGGGGAGATCGCTCGACGCAGGCGGACCGAGAGCGAGCTGCGCGAGCAGCGGGAATGGCTCCGGGTCACGCTGGAGAGCATCGGGGATGCGGTCATCGCCACGGACATGGATGGGCACGTCACCTTTCTGAATCCTGTCGCAGAAGAGCTGACGGGCTGGCGCGCGGTGGAGGCGGTGGGGCGTCCGCTGCCGGAGGTCTTCCACATCGTCAACGAGGAGACCCGGAGGCCTGCCGAAAACCCCGTCTCCAAGGTGCTGCGGGAGGGGACGACCGCGGGGCTTGCCAACCACACCATCCTGATCTCCAGGAGCGGCCTGGAGGTCCCCATCGACGACTGTGCCGCGCCGATTCTCGGCAACCAGGGCGAGCTCCTGGGTGTGGTCATGGTGTTCCATGACGTCATCGAGCGCAGGAAACTGGAGCGGGAGCTCAGCCTCCGGGCCGCCCGCCTCGCCGAGGCGGACCGCCGCAAGGACGAGTTCCTGGCCATGCTGGCTCACGAGCTGCGGAACCCTCTCGCACCGATCCGCAACGCCCTGCACCTGCTGGGGGTTCCCGACGCGAGCCCGGCCGCTCTCCGGCGCGCCCGGGAAATGATGGAGCGGCAGGTTCAGCACATGGTGCGGCTGGTGGACGACCTGCTCGACGTCTCCCGGATCACCCGTGGCAAGGTGCAGCTCCGCCTGGAGCAGGTCGAGGTCTCCTCCCTGATCCAGCGGGCCGCCGAAGCGGTCCGGCCCCACATGGAGACCAAGAGGCACGTCTTCACGGTCTCGCTTCCAGCGGAGCCCGTCATCCTCCATGCGGATCCGACGCGCCTCGACCAGGTCCTCCTCAACCTGCTCAGCAACGCGGCAAAATTCACCGATCCCGGCGGATGTATTGAGCTCACCGCCTCCCGGGATCGGGACGGCGTGCGGATCTCCGTGCGGGACACGGGGATCGGGATCGATACGGAGCTCCTGCCCCTGATTTTCGAGCCGTTCATGCAGGCCGACCAGTCCCTCGATCGCTCCCAGGGTGGGCTGGGGGTAGGCCTGACTCTGGCCCGGACACTGGTGGAGATGCACGGCGGCACATTGACCGCGTTCAGCGAGGGGCCGGGGCGGGGCAGCGAGCTCGTGGTCTGGCTGCCCGCGCGGTGGCAGGCGATGGAGAGCCCGGACAACGAACGCGGCGCGGGCGATCTGCCATCGGACAGTTCGGGCCGCCGGGTGCTCGTCGTGGACGACAACCGGGATTCCGCCGAGAGCGTCGCTTTGCTGATGCAGATCTGGGGTTACGATGTCCGCGTGGCGAACGACGGCCCCTCTGCTCTGGAGATCGCCGGCTCCTATCGACCGGAGGTGGTCCTGCTCGACATCGGATTGCCGGGGATGGACGGCTACGAGGTCGCCCGCCAGCTTCGACAGGGGCAGGGCAGCAGCGTGGTGCTGGTCGCGATGACGGGGTATGGCATGGAAGAGGACCGCAGGCGCTCGCGCGAGTCCGGTTTCGACCACCACCTCGTCAAGCCTGTCGATCCCGAGGGGTTGCGGGCGCTCCTGGCGGGTCTCTGATCCGTCCACAGGAGGGCGCAACCCCGACCCGCTTTCCGAGTACAGCCTGAAACCCCTCGTGTCGTGAGGGGACCATCGCCAAGGAGACCGAGCTTATGCCTTTCGCCCGCTCCCGCCGCCCGCTCGCGGCGGTCATCCTCGCCCTCGTCCTGCTCGCTGCGCCGCACGCTCTCCCCGCCGCTGAGAAGCGGCTGATCACCGAGACCGACCTCTTCGAGTTCGTCTGGATCGCGGACCCCCAGATCTCGCCGGACGGCCGGCAGATCGCTTTCGTGCGGGTGACGGTGAACGAAGACAAGGACGGCTACGACACGGCCCTCTGGATCGTGCCCACGGACGGCAGCGAGCCGGCGCGGCAGTTCACCAGCGGGCCGCGGGACGGCTCCCCCCGGTGGTCGCCGGACGGCACCCGGATCGCCTTCTCCCGGTCCGAGGAGGAGGACGGCGAGGCCCAGCCGTCCCAGATCTATCTCATCTCCTTGAAGGGCGGCGAGGCGGTCCCTCTCACCGATCTTCCCAAGGGAGCGGGCGGACATTCCTGGTCACCCGACGGCCGGACGATCGCCTTCCTGAGCACGACGAACGACAAGGACCTGGAGAAGGAGAAGGAGAAGGAGAAGAAAGAGGACAAGAAAGACGATGAAGAGGAGCGGGAGAGCGACGTCCGCGTCATCACGCGGGCGGTCTATCGCTTCGACGGCGGCGGGTACGCCGAGTCTGACCGCGAGGCCCACATCTGGACGATCGGTGTGCCCGCAAGCGGCGCCAAGGCCCCGGAGCCCAGGCCGATCACGAAGGGCGATTTCGACGAGGACGCCCCGGTCTGGTCATCCGACGGCAAGCTCCTGTACTTCGTCTCGAACCGTGACAAGGAGCCCTATTACAGGGTTCCGGACAGCGACATCTACTCCGTGCCGGCCGCGGGCGGCGAGATCGCCAGGGTCTTGAGCATCGACGGCCCGGTCGGGACCCCCTTCTTCTCTCCGGACGGCCGGCGGATGGCCTTCGGCGGCGTATTCAACGCCAGGCCCGAGCGCTCCCACAACCAGACCGACCTCTTCGTCGCGGCGGTCGCTCCCGGCGCGGAGGCGCGGAACCTCACGGCGGAGCACGACGGCGACATCGGCGAGGGGCTCGCCGCGGACCAGCACCCGCCCCGCGGCGGGCGACCCTCACCGGTGGTCTGGAGCCGGAACGGCCGGTCGGTCTTCGTGATCTCAGGAGAGCGCGGCCGGGTCAACCTGAAGCGGATCGA
Source organism: Thermoanaerobaculia bacterium (assembly GCA_035633875.1). Classification (GTDB taxonomy): domain Bacteria; phylum Acidobacteriota; class Thermoanaerobaculia; order Multivoradales; family UBA5704; genus DATARR01. The sequence goes on along the minus strand of DASQEB010000445.1, from coordinate 12,251 downwards.
CACCGGGACCGGAGCCGTCCAGCCCCTGACCGACGAGCCCCTCGAGGTCGTCTCCTACACCGCGACCCCCGACGGCTCGAAGATGGCGGTCGTGATCTCCACGGGGACGGTCATCACCGATCTCTACGTGCTGGACACCGCGACGGGCCGGAAACAGGTGCTGGTCCAGCCCAACCGGGATCTGTTCTCGCAACTCAAGCTGACCGAGCCCGAGGAGATCACCTACGAGAGCTTCGACGGCAAGGAGATCCACGCCTTCGTCCAGAAGCCGCCGGACTTCGACCCGAAGAAGAAGTACCCGCTGATCCTCAACATCCACGGCGGACCGCACTCGGCCTACGGCCACGTCTTCTTCCACGAGATGCAGTGGATGGCCGCCAAGGGCTACGTGGTGCTCTACCCGAATCCCCGCGGGAGCTCCACGTACGGGGCTGAGTTCGGGAACATCATCCAGTACGAGTTCCCCGGCGACGACGCCAAGGACCTGCTGGCCGGGGTGGACGAGATGCTGAAGCGGGGGTTCGTCGATCCCAAGAGGCTGGGGGTGACCGGCGGCAGCGGCGGCGGCATCCTCACCAACTGGATCATCACCCAGACCGACCGCTTCGCCGCGGCGGTGGCCCAGCGCTCGATCGCCGACTGGACGAGCTTCTGGTACACGGCGGACTTCACCCTGTTCACCCCGAGCTGGTTCCGGGGTGCGCCCTGGGAGGACCCGGAGGACTTCGCCCGACGCTCGCCCATCACCCACGTGGCGAAGATCACCACGCCCCTGATGCTCATCGAGGGCGAGATGGACTACCGCACCCCGCCCGCGGCCGGCGGCGAGATGATGTTCCGCGCCCTCAAGTACCGGAAGAAGCCGGTCGTGATGGTGCGCTTCCCCGGCGAGACCCACGACCTTTCGCGCACGGGCCAGCCCTGGCACCGCATCGAGCGCCTGCGCCACATCCTGGCCTGGTTCGACAAGTACCTCATGGGGGCGGAGATCGACACGTACGACGTGGCGCCCTCTCCCGAAGCCGTCTCCCTTTTCGGAGAGCCGCTCGTCTCCCCGGCGCTTCCCCCCGAGGTCCGGGCCGACCGGGAAGCGAAGCTCGCCGAGGCCCGGGCGGCCTGGGAGAGGTCGCCCGACGACGCCGACGCGATCCTCTGGCTCGGCCGGCGGACGGCCTATCTGGGACGATACAGGGAGGCGATCGAGATCTTTTCGCAGGGCATCGCGAAGCATCCGGAGGACGCCGGGCTCTACCGCCACCGCGGGCACCGGTACATCACCGTGCGCGACTTGGACCGGGCGATCGCCGACTTCGAAACGGCGGCCCGGCTGATCGAGGGCAAGCCCGACGAGGTCGAGCCCGACGGCCTCCCCAATGCGCGGAACATCCCGACGAGCACCCTCCAGTCGAACATCTGGTACCACCTGGGGCTCGCCCATTACCTGAAGGGGGATTTCGAGAAGGCCCTCGCGGCCTACCGGGAGTGCCTGGAGGTCTCGACGAACCCGGACATGCTCGCCGCCACCACCCACTGGCTCTACATGACCCTGCGCCGTCTCGGCCGGGAAGGTGAGGCGGCGCAGGTCCTCGCCCCGATCACCGCCGGCATGGACATCATCGAGAACCGGGCCTACCACCGGCTCCTCCTGATGTACAAGGGTGAGCTCGCCCCCGAAGACCTCCGCCGCGGCGCCGACGGCGACCTCGACCCGCCCACGCTGGGCTACGGCCTCGGCAACTGGCATCTCTACAACGGAAGAAAGGAAGAGGCGGTGAAGACCTTCCGGGAGGTCCTCGCCGGGAGCCAGTGGGCCGCCTTCGGGGCCATCGCCGCCGAGGCGGATCTGAAGCGGCTGGGAGAGTGAACCGTTACCGCTGCGCCATCTGCGCCGCGTCCTGGACCGCCGCCACCAGGGTCTCCTTGGTCAGCAGCTCGCTGAAGACGTGCGGCTGCGTTCCGGGGCGGTAGAGGAGGTAGAAGGGGATTCCATAGCGGCCGTGCTCGGCGAGGAACTTCGCGATCTCGTCGTTGCGGTTCGTCCAGTCCGCCTTCATGGGGATGACGCCGTGCTCCTCGAAGGCGCCGGCCACCTCGGGGGTCTCCAGGACCAGCCGCTCGTTGACCTTGCAGGTGAAGCACCAGTCGGCGGTCACGTCCACAAACACCATCTGCCCCTGGGAGGAGAGGGACTCGGCCTCGGCGCGGTCCCAGGCGACCCACTGGATCAGCTTCGTGTTCGCCTGCTCCGCGATGCGCGTGCCGGCGGCCTCGCCCCGGGAGCTGGCGGCCACGAGAGTGATCACCGCCGCAGCCACCATGCCGCCGGCCGCGACCCGCCGCAGCCCCTTGCCGGTGGCCACCCGGTGCTGGAGCCAGGTGAAGAGTCCCAGGGTCAGGAGACCGAGCTGGATCGCCGCGACCCGCTCCGGCGAGACCTGCGCGGCGAGCACGTAGAAGAGCCACACCGCGGCCGCCGCGAGCAGGAAGCCCATCACGCCCCGCACCGTCTCCATCCAGGCGCCGGGCCGGGGGAAGAGGCGGGCGATGCCGGGCGCCGCGGCGATGAGCAGGTAGGGGAGGGCCATGCCGATCCCCACGGCGGCGAAGATGGCGAGGATCACCGGCGCCTCCTGCGCCAGGGCGAAGCCGACCGCCGTCCCCAGGAAGGGGGCCGAGCAGGGAGTGGCCATGAGCGTGGCGAAGAGTCCGGAGAAGAAGTGCCCCGCCATGCCCTCCCGCGGGCCGGAGCCGCCGAGGCGCGCCAGCCGTTGGGGAAGGGGGATCTCGAACAGGCCCCACAGGTTGAGGCAGAAGAGCACCACGATCACCGCGAGGAAAGCCACGAAGCCGGGCCGCTGGAACTGGACGCCCCAGCCCACGGCCGCGCCCGCGGCCCGCGCCACGATGGCGGCGAGGGCCAGGACCAGGAAGGAGAGGAGGATGCCCGCCGAGGTGGCGAGGGCGCCGCTCACCACCTCCCGCCGTCCGTGCCCCGCGCTGCGCACCAGGCCGAAGACCTTGAGGGAGAGGACGGGCAGGACGCACGGCATGGCGTTCAGGATCAGCCCGCCGAGGACGGCGAGGAGCAGCATCGCTGCGACGCTCGTCCCCCCGGCTCCGGCGGCCGCGCTTCCATCCCCTTCCGCTCCCGCGGCCGGACCGGCTCCGCCCTCCTCGCCACCCGTTCCGGCTCCCGCCGCCTTCGAGAAAAGGTCCTCGTGCCGGGGCTCGCCCCCGGGTCCGACCTGGAGATCCAGCTTCGCTTCGGTCGTGACCGGCGGCAGGCATTGGGAGTCGTTGCACGCCTGGTAGCGCAGCTTGGCGACGACCGGGGCCGCGCCGTTTTTCGCGCCGTCGGGAACCTCGAACCGGGCGAGGATCACCACGTCCCCGTCATAGACCGCGAGCTTCTCGTCCGCGAAGGCGAACTTCTGCATCTCGTGCTGCGGGTAGCGGACCTCCGCCAGGGGCCACCCCTGAGGGAGCTCCAGCGTCAGCTCCGTGGGAATTAAGTAGTCGAACGTGGGCTTGTTGCTGTTGACGTGCCAGCCCGGCTCGATCGTCACCAGCGCCGCGACCTGGGCCGGTGCACCCGCCTCGTAGGCGGTCCGGTCCGACGTGAGGACAAAATCGGCCTTCTCGGGCCGGGCGATCTGCGCCTGGAGGGAGCCGGCCATGAGCGCCAGCGCACCGAGAAGGCAGGAAATTTGCAGAAGAAAAGGGGTTCGATGTTGGCTCATGGAAATCATTCCCGGTCGGTCTGCGACCCAGAACCAGAAAGGGGCCGGTCTTTATTCGCGGTGCCCGCCGCCGCCCGATGATACCACTCCGATTCTCTGGCCTTCGGTCACGTCCCGTCGTATCCTCGTCATGCTTTTGCCAGCTCGCAGCACTGTAGGAGAGAGAGCCTGAACGCCTCGAAGCCGTTGGCTTTCGGCATGGTGTCCGGGAGGGCCCTCTCTCCGTCGATGGTCTGCCGTCGTGCTTGGAGTTTGTCGCTTTGTCGAGCTCCAGAAAGGAGAAGTGGGAGAGATGATCAGAAAGCTCATGCTCTGCGCCCCTGTCGCGCTGGCGGTGCTTGCACCGGCGCCGCTGCCGGCGCAGGAGGGCGAGGGAGATCCGTACCTTCTCGCCGCCATCAACGATTTCAACGGCGTGCTGCGCGCGGAGTGGATGGATCTCCGGGCGGAATGGATGGACCTCCGCGTCCAGCAGGTGGACGTCCTGACGATCGGCCATGGCCGTGCGAGCGCCCGCCTCCATCGCCAGCCCTTCCGCTGGGTGGCCGGCGACGTCCGGCGCCGGGCGGACGGCAACAAGCTCTCCTATCTGGTCGACACCCTGGATCTCGGCAACAGCGGGCTCGGTGCGACCTTCGCCGAGGCGGCGATCGACCGCGCCATGGGCACCTGGAGCGCCGATGCCTGTCTCCAGACGGTCGAGGTGGTCAAGCGCCCTGCCGGCGAGGACGCCGATATCTTCGACTCCCATTTCGGCTACGGAGGCCGGGGCAACTACCGGGCCGCGGACATCGTCCACGCCGGCTGGCTGCCCGCTGCCTTTTTCGAGGACGTTACCGGACCCGGCGGCGGTCAGACCGTGGTCGCCCTCTCCGTCACCTTCATCTACATCGGCTTGGACGGTCAGCCCACGGATATCGACGGGGACAAACACCTCGATACCGCCCACAACGAGATCTATTACAACGAGGCGTTCTCCTGGGCGGCCGGCGGCATGGACGTGGAGTCCGTGGCCCTTCACGAGGTCGGCCATTCACTGGGGATCGGCCACATCGGCCCGCCTCCGGAAGCGGTGATGAACCCGATCTACGCCGGCTTCCAAAAGAGACTGTATCCGCTCGACCATGCGGCCCTCTGCTCCGTCTGGAGCTCCTGGCCGCACTAGCGGCCTGTCAGGGTATTTTGGGGCGGCCACGTCGGGCCGCCCCTCCTCCCAGTGGGCCCTCCGCCGCCCCGGATGGAGCCTTTCCGGTCCCGGTGATACGATCCTCGCCCGTGAAAATCTCCTCGCGCACTTCTCGCATCGGCGAGTCGGCCACGCTCAGGGTCACTCGGCGCGCCGCCGAGCTTCGGGCGAAAGGCGTGTCGATCATCGACTTCGGTGCCGGCGAGCCCGATTTCCCCTCCCCTCCGGTCGCGGTGGAGGCAGCCCGTCGGGCCCTCGCCGAAGGGTTTACCCGCTATACGCCGGGCAGCGGCCTGCCCTCGCTGCGGGCCGAGCTTGCCGAGAGCTGCCGGTCCCGCTATGGATCTCCCTGGGGAGACTCGCAGTCGGTCATCACCGTCGGGGGCAAGGCGGCGCTCTTCCAACTCGCGCTGGCCCTCTTCGAGGAGGGACAGGAGGTGGTCCTCCCCTCGCCCTCCTGGGTCAGCTTCCCGGAGCAGATCCGCTTCGCGGGAGCCGAGCCGGTGATGGTCCCCACCCACGGCGAGGACGGCTTCCGAATCCACGCCGGTCCGATCCTCGACGCGGTCACGGATCGCACCCGGGCCATCCTCCTCAACTCTCCGTGCAATCCCACGGGGGGGATCGTCAGCGCCGGGGACCTGCGGGAGATCGTGGCCGCCGCCGCCGAGCGGGGCCTCCTCGTCATCTCGGACGAGACCTACGAACGCTTCGTCTACGATGGCCCCCATGCCAGCGCCGCCTCCCTTGCCGCCGAGTTCCCGGAAACTGTCGTGCTGGTGGGATCGTTCTCCAAGACCTACGCCATGACCGGCTGGCGCATCGGCTACCTCCTGGGGCCGAAGGGGGTGGTCTGCGCGGTCGAGACCATTCAGAGCCACGCGACGTCGAACCCTACGTCTTTCGCCATGGTGGGGGCCCTGGAGGCGTTGCGGCACGCCGAGCCGGCGGTCGAGACCATGGTCGCCGAGTACCGGGCGCGCCGGGAGATGCTGATCCCCCGGCTCAACCAGCTCCCGGGATTTCGGTGCGAGCCGCCGCACGGCGCCTTCTACGCCTTCCCCCGGGTGGTCGACTCCTATCGCCCCGGCCGGGAAGACTCCTTCGCCCTCGCCGAGTTTCTCCTGGAGAAGGCCGGAGTGGCGGTGGTTCCGGGGGCAGCCTTCGGCGCGGACGAGCACATCCGGATCTCCTTCGCCTGCTCCCGGGCCGCCCTGGAGGAGGGCCTGGAGCGGATGGCCGCCGTGCTCGCCGACTGACCGGCACCGTTGTCGAGTCCGGCTATACTTCGAGGCGATCCGGCCTGCCCGGGCCGGTCGTCCACCCCTGTGTGGATCAAAACTGCGGAGGAACCGTATGAAGATTTCTCTTGAAGGATGCCGCCTCCCCGTCTGCTTCCTGGCGGGAGCGGCGCTCCTGCTGGCCCTCGCGGCCGCTCCGTCCGGCGCCGTTGCCCAGACGGCCTCCCGGGGCGCGAAGCCGACCGTCGAAGAGGCCCGAAAATTTCTCGAAGATGCGCAGCAGCGCCTGAGGGACCTCTCGATCGAGGCCGGGCGGGCGGCGTGGGTGCAGGCCAACTTCATCACCGAAGACACCCAGATCCTGGCCGCCCAACGGGCCGAGGTCGTGCTCGCGGAGGGCGTCCGTCTCGCCACCGAGGCCACCCGGTTCGACGACGTCCAGCTTCCGGCGGACCTGCGGCGTCAGATGGACCTCCTCAAGCGGGGTCTGACGCTCCCGGCGCCCAGCGACCCTGAGAAGACCGCCGAGCTCGCCCGGCTGGCCGCTTCCCTGGAAGCCATGTACGGCTCCGGCAAGTACTGCCCCCAGGGAGGGGAGTGCAAGAGCCTTCCGGAGCTGGAGGACATCCTCCGGGAGAGCCGCGACCCCAAGGAGCAACTGGAGGCCTGGACCGGCTGGCGCACCGTCTCCCCGCCCATGCGGGACGAGTACCAGCGTCTGGTCGAGATCGCCAACGAGGGAGCCCGCGAGCTGGGCTACAAGGACGTCGGCGCCCTCTGGCGCTCCAAGTACGACATGCCGCCGGACCAGTTCTCGGCCGAGCTCGACCGCCTCTGGGGTCAGGTCAAGCCCCTCTACGACGCCCTCCACTGCCACGTCCGGGCCAAGCTCAACGAGAAGTACGGGGACGAGCACGTCCCTCTGGACCAGCCCCTCCCGGCCCACCTGATGGGCAACATGTGGGCCCAGAGCTGGGGCAACGTCTACGACCTCGTCGCCCCGCCCAACGCCGATCCGGGCTATGACCTGACCGAACGCCTCGAAGCCAAGAACCTCGACGCCAAGGAGATGGTCCGCTACGGCGAGCGCTTCTTCACCTCCCTGGGCTTCGAGCCCCTGCCCGAGACCTTCTGGGAGCGCTCCCTGTTCACCAAGCCCCAGGACCGCGAGGTCGTCTGCCACGCCAGCGCGTGGAGCCTCGATTACGAGAACGACCTGCGGATCAAGATGTGCATCAAGCCCAACGCCGAGGACTTCCAGACGATCCACCACGAGCTCGGGCACAACTTCTACCAGCGCGCCTACAACAAGCAGCCGCTCCTGTATCAGGACAGCGCCAACGACGGCTTCCACGAGGCCGTGGGGGATGCGGTCGCCCTCTCCATCACCCCGGAGTACCTGAAGCAGGTGGGGCTGATCGACCAGGTCCCCGATCCCTCCAAGGACCTCGGGCTGTTGATGACGTCGGCCCTGGAGAAGGTGGCGTTCCTGCCTTTCGGCCTGCTGATCGACCAGTGGCGCTGGAAGGTCTTCTCCGGCGAGATCAAGCCCACCGAGTACAACAAGGGCTGGTGGGAGCTGCGCGAGAAGTACCAGGGCGTGATGGCCCCGGTCCCCCGGACGGAGGAGCACTTCGATCCGGGCGCCAAGTACCACGTGCCGGGCAACACGCCCTACACGCGCTACTTCCTGGCGCACATCCTCCAGTTCCAGCTCCATCGCGGCCTCTGCGAGGCGGCGGGCAACAAGGGCCCCCTCCACCGTTGCTCGATCTACGGCAACAAAGCCGCAGGGGAGCGTCTCCAGAAGCTGCTGGAGATGGGAGCGAGCCGCCCCTGGCCGGAAGCCCTGAAGGTCGCCACCGGCCAGACTCAGATGGACGCCACGGCGATCCTCGACTACTACGCTCCGCTCAAGACCTGGCTCGACGAGCAGAACAAGGGCCGCAAGTGCGGCTGGTAGGGTGTCAACCCTGGAAATGACAAATCCCTCGTAGGGCGGCCCTCTGTGGCCGCCCTGCTTAGGTGCGCCAGCGGGAGGCCCTGGACTGGCCTCTCGCCACGAAACGTTCCTCCAGGGCAAGGCGATCGACGCCGGGGTGGCGCATAGGCGGGGGAGGCTGCGGTGCAGGGGCCAGGGCCCTCTCCCGGAACGGATACAAGATCCAACTCGCGCGCGTCGCGGTCCAGCGGGCCCTGCTCGCCGCCGTCGGCGCCTGGATGCGGAGGCCTGATCATGCGAACGTCCCTCGCCCTGATCGTCTGCGGACTGCTCGCCGCGCTGCCGGCATCCGGCCAGGAGAGCGCGCCGGCGAGCCCTCCGGGGAACCCCGAGGCCAACAAGACCGTCGTCCGCCGCTACCTCGAGGAGGTCCTGACGGCCGGCCGGTTCGCGCTCCTCGACGAGCTCTTCTCCCCCGACTACGTGGACCGCACCCCCGGCAGCCCGGCCGAGGGGCGAGGCCCCGAGGTCATCCGGGAGTCGCAACGCCGCGCCCGCCAGCTCTTCGAAAACGTCCGTTACACCGTCGACGACCTCGTGGCCGAAGGCGACCGCGTGGCCGCCCGCTACACCGTGCGCGCCACCCGTAAGGCCACCGCCGAGGACGCCGCCAAGCCCATCGAGGTCATCGGCATCACGATGTTCCGTCTCGCGGACGGCAAGATCCAGGAAGCCTGGATCGTCAACGACCAGATCGAGCTCTTCCGCCAGCTCGGCTTCACCCTGACCCCCGCCCCGAAAGAACCCCCGAAGCCGAAAGCACCCCCCGAGCCGCCCCCCCTTCCTGGGAGCGCCGGCGTCCCGCCGGCCAACTAACTCAAGACGAAGGAAGTAGGTTGGCGAGACGCCGGCGCTCCCAGTAGGGTGTGCTCCCAGGGCGTCGTGCTACCTTCTCTCCCATGCCCCCGTCCAGATTCATCCTCCCTCTGGGAGCCCTGGCCCTCCTTCTGTCCGTCCAACTCGCCGCCGTCCCGGCCGCCCCCCGCCCCCTCTCCGAGCGCGGTGTCGAGAACCTCGTCGCTTTTGCCCGGCTCCTGGCCCTGGTGCGCTACTTCCACCCGAGCGACGCGGCGGCGGAGGCGGACTGGAACCGGGTGGCCGTGGCCGGGGTGGAGGCCGTGGAGGGAGCGGAGGAGCCGGCGGCCCTGGCTCGGGCTCTCGATGGATTTTTCCGGCCGGTGGCGCCCACGCTCCGGGTCTACCCGCGCGGCCGGCGGCCCGAGACGCCCCTAGAGCTGCGCCCTCCGGCGGCCGGCCGGCCGGTCCGCCTCGTGATGTGGCGGCACTACGGCGCCAAGGCGAGCAGCTCGGCCAAGATCTTCAGCAGCGAACGGCTCGACAACCGCTCCTTCCCCGGCTCCGCGACCCTCGCCCAGGCGATCGACGCCGGCCCCCTGCGCGGACGCCGCGTGCGTCTGCGGGTCTTCGCCCGCGCCGAAACGGGCGAGACGGGGACGGCCCGGCTCGGCCTGCGCGTCCTCCGGCCCGGCGGCCGGACGGGTTTCTTTCAGGAAGTCGAGCTGCGGAGCCCCTCCTGGCGCGCCTATGAGATCGCAGGAGAGGTCGACTCCGACGCCGAACGCATCGTCGCCGCCCTCCTGATGGCCGGGGGCGGCCGGGTCTGGCTCGACGACGTCTCCCTGGAGCCCGGCGGCGCCGCCTTCGGCAATCCCGGCTTCGAGACCGGGGAGGAGGGCCGGCAGCCGCCCTGGTGGATCTTCCCCTACGAATCCATCCGCGCCGGCTACCACCTCGCGCTCCGGCGGGGAAGCGCCTGCCACCAGGGCGGCTGCGCCGAAATCGCGGCCGGCCCCATCGCCACCCCCCACTTTCCCCGGCCGGACGAGGTCTGGGAAGCGGACCTGGGCGCCGGAGTCGCCGCCGCCCTGCCCCTCACCCTGTGGGCGGACGACCGGGGCACCCTGCCGCATCCGGCCCCCTCCGCCCCGCCTCCGCCCTGGTCCGCGATCGATCCCGAGCCGGACACCCGCGCCTCCCGGCTCGCCGCCGTGGCCCTCCTGTGGGGCACCCTCCACCACTTCCATCCGGAGCTGGACCCGACGGCCGAAGACTGGCGCGCCGCCCTGCCCGCCGCCCTCGCCGCCGCGGCCGAGGCCATGGACCGCGAAGCCTTCCGCCGCGTCCTCCGGCGGCTCGCCGTCCCCCTGCGGGACGACAAGGCCAACTTCATCGCCCACGGGCAAGACCCCGAGCCCCGCGTCCTCCCCGTGGCCTGGGAGTGGGTGGAAGACCGACTCGTCATCACCGGTGCCGCCCTCGGCGTCGGCGGGCTCAGTCCCGGGGATGTGGTCGCAGCCCTCGACGGCCGGCCCGCGGCCGAGGCCCTGGCGGAAGCCGTGGCCCTCTCCTCCGGGGCCACGCCCGAGTCCCGCCGCTGGACGGCCCTCGACCTCCTCGCCGCCGGCCCGCCCGGCTCCCGCGTGACCCTGACGATCGAGCGGCCCGGAAGCGCCTCCTTCGAGGCCGTGCTCTCCCGGGACTCCGCCTGGGGCACCGTGGCCGGCACGCCGCTTCCCCCGGTCGCCGAGCCCCGGCCCGGCGTCGTCTACGTCGACCTCGGCCGCATCTCCCAGGAGGAATTCCAGGCCCTCCTCCCGCGCCTCGCCGCGGCCCGCGGGCTCGTCTTCGACCTGCGCCGCGGCGCCAACGTCTCGAACGACTTTCTGTCCCACCTGACCGGCCGCACGGCCGTGAGCTCGAACTTTCAGACCCCCGTCGTCCTGCGGCCGGACCGCCAGGGCATCGAATGGCTCACCACCGTCTGGAACAAGGACCCCCGCGAGCCCCGTCTCCGCGCCCGCGCTGCCTTCCTCCTCGACGGCCGCTCCTCCGGCTATGCCGAGACCTTCCTCGACATGATCGAGCACTACCGCTGGGCCGCCCTGGTGGGGGAGAGGAGCGGCGCCAACAACGGCTCCGTCAACCGGGCCAACCTCCCCGGAGACTGGCGCGCCGTCTGGACCGGCCAGCGCACCCTCAAACACGACGAAACGCCCCTCCACGGCCGCGGCATCACCCCCACCGTCCCCGTTACCCGCACCCTGCGGGGCATCGCCGAAGGCCGGGACGAGCAGGCCGACAAAGCCGTCGACATCGTCACCTCGGCGGAGCACCGATGAACGTGTCTTCCAGGGGAAAACGCCTCCCGTGCCTCCTCACGTCCCCTTCAACGCAACCAGCGGATCGAGCCGCGCCGCCCGCCGCGCCGGCAGCCAGCAGGCGAGGAGGGCCACCAGGGCGAGAACCGCGGGTACGGCCACGAAGGTGAGCGGGTCCGTCGCCTCCACGCCGAAGAGGAGGGCCTTCAGCAGACGGGTGACGCCAAGGGCCCCGGCCATCCCCAGGAGCACGCCGGCCGCCACGAGGCCCATGCCCTGGCGCAGCACGAGCCCCAGCACGTCCCCGCGCCGGGCGCCGATCGCCATGCGGATGCCGAATTCGTGGACCCGCAGGCTCACCGTGTAGCTGAGCAGGCCGAAGAGCCCCAGCACGGCGACGCCCAGCCCCAGCAGCCCGAACAGGCCGGCCACCTCGGCGTACATCCGCTGCGCCGCCAGGCTGCGCTCGATCTGCTCCGGAAGTGACGCCATCTCGAGGATCGTCACGTCCGGGTGGGCCGAGCGGAGCGCCTCGCGCAGGACCGGAGAGAGGGCGCCCGGAGGCAGGGCCGACCGCACGAGGAGGGTCATCCGCGGGTGGCTCTTCTGCCCGTAGGGAAGGTAGACGACCGGACCGGGGGGCTCGACGACGCTGGCGAGGCGGACGTCCTGGCACACGCCGACGACCTCGAACACCGGCCCGGCCTCGCCCGGGCGTGGAGGCGTGGGGAACGAGACGCGGATCTGCCGGCCCACCGGGCTCGCGTCCTTCCAGAGCCGCCGCGCGAGCTCCCGGCTCACCACCACCGCCGGAGCCGAGCCCTGGCGGTCCCGGTGGTCCAGGGCCCGCCCCTGGAGGATCGGGAAGCCCATCGTCGCGAAGAAATCGGGCCCCACGATGTTCTGCGCGACCTCCACCTCCTCGGCCGGCTCGCCCTCCGGCGCCGCCTGCGCGCTCGGAGC
>DASQEB010000444.1:0-13865 GCA_035633875.1 Thermoanaerobaculia bacterium | reverse complement strand
GCTCGCCTCGCTCGTCCTGACCCTCCCGGCGCCGGCCGCCGTGGAGGCTCCGGGGACCAGCGCCGCCGCCGTCTTCGCCGAATTCGACCGCATGGCCGGCCAGCCGCTCTGGCCCGGCTTCGAGCCGAAGAAGATCCCGCTCGCGATCTGGGACGGCGAACGGACCCTTCTTGTCCGCCATCCTTCGCCACCCCCGGAATTCAAACGCGAAGGCGGGATGTGGGTCGCTCCGGGTCGGCACCCCGCGATGCGGGCCAACACCAGCGAGGAGATCGGCGGAATCTCCACCGCCACCCTGCTCCTCGAGCCCGGCCGGTCCCGCGCCGCGCGGGAATGGGCCGCGGTGATGATTCACGAGGCCTTCCATGTCTTCCAGCGGCAGCGCCACCCCACGTGGCAAGGTAACGAGGCCGAGCTTTTCCTTTACCCGTTCGACGATCCCGGAGCTCTCTCCCTGCGCCGGCTGGAGACGAAGGCCCTGCGACGGGCCCTCGCCACCAAGGACTCCAAAAGCTCCGCCTGCTGGGCCGGCGAGGCTCTCGGCCTGCGGCGCGAGCGCTTCGGGAAGCTCCCGGCCAGCGCCATCTCCTACGAGCGAGGGACCGAGGTCAACGAGGGCCTTGCGAGCTCCGTCGAAGCCCGCGCTCTGGGGAACACCGCCGGTCCCGCCGTGCCCGAGGAGTTCCCGGCCGAGGACGTCCGCAGCCGGGCGTACGTGACCGGCCACGCTCTCGCGGCCCTCCTCGAGCGTTTCGACTCGTCCTGGAAGGACACTCTCGCGAGCGGCGCGGCCGCCAGCCTGGACGAGCTCCTCGCCGCCGCCCTCGCCCGAGCCACGGCCGGGCGCTGCGCTCTGCCGGCCAACGTGTACGCGGACGCCAACGAGAAGGCCAAAGCCGACGCCGCGCGGATCGTCCAGGACCGCCGCGAGCGCCGCGAGGCCTTCTTCGCCCGCCCCGGCTGGACGCTGGAGATCGCGGCCGGGTCCCAGCCGCTCTTCCCCGAGGGCTTCGACCCCCTGAACGTCTCCGTCCTCGCTGACGGCGAGGTCCTCCACCGCCGCTTTCTCAGGCTCCGGGACGGCACCTCGGCCGTCGAGGTCCTCGACCGGGAGTCCCTCACCGAGGCGGCCGGCGCGCACCCTCTCTTCAACGGGGTCCGAAGGCTGATCGTGACCGGCCTCACGGCCGAGCCGAAGATCCGGCAGGAGGGGGGTACCGTGATCGTCGAGGCCGACGGGGTGACGGCGACCCTCAAGGGGGCGAAGGTGGAGAAGGGCGAGAAGACGGTCCGGGTGGTCCTACCATCCACGTGATCCTCGCTGGCGCAGCACCTCGTAGGCCGCCAGCGCCACGGAGGTCGACAGATTGAGGGACCGGATCTCCGGATCCAGGAGGGGGATCCGCACCAGCCGGTCCTGCCATCGCCGACGGATCTCCGGCGGCAGACCCACGCTCTCCCGGCCGAAGACGAGGACGACCCGCTCGGGATAGGGGACGCTCCAGTAGTCCCTCGTCCCCTCGGCGCTGAAAAAGAACGGCTCACCGAGCTCGGAGAGGCAGGCCTCCAGATCCTGCCAGGCCGGCCAGATCCGGGGATTCACCCGCGGCCAGTAGTCTAGGCCCGCCCGGCGCACCTCCCGCTCGTCCAGGGAGAACCCGAGAGGCTCGACGAGATGGAGCTGCGCTCCGACGGCCAGACAGGTCCGGCCGGCGTTGCCGGTGTTCCAGTGGATCTCCGGCTCGACGAGGACGACGTGGAGAGAGGTGTCCGCGGGTGGCACGGGCGGTGAGTCTAGCGCGGTCCGGATCTAGCTAGAATGAGCCCCGTCCATGATCGACCTTCTCGTCTCGATCGTCAGCCTGGTGAGCCTGATCGTCTTTCTGCTGGAGGCGCGGCAGGGCGGGGGCATTCGCCGGCGCTGGCTCGTGGCGCTGTGGTCCGTCTTCCTGTTTGCCCTGTCGATCCTGACCCTCGTCCGGGTCTTCCACAATCTCCGTACCTGGAGCGAGGGCCAGATCCTCATGGGGATCATCGCTACGGCGAACCTCACCGCCTCCGCGGCCCTGCTCGTGGGCTGGCTCTACTGGACCGGGACGGCTCCGGACCGGTCCGACCGCTTGTAGGGAGCCTGCGCGGCAGAAAGGACGAAAAGGACAAAAAGGACAAAAAGGACGACAAGGACAGAAAGGACGACGAAGGCGACGAGGTCGCTTTCGTCCTTTCTGTCCCCGGTGTCCTGCTTTTTACTTCAGGGACACGCTGGCCTCACCCACACCGCAGTCCACCTCCACGCGGGCCCGGCCGGTTCCCTTCTTCCAACTCACCTCCCGCACGAAAAGACCCGCGCTCTCGTAGCGCCGGCCACCGGCAAGGATGCTCGCCTCGCCAATGCCGGTGTCCACATGGACCGATCCCACCGCGCTCTCGGGCAGGCTCACGCTCACCTCGCCCACGCCCAGGTCGGCGACCAAGTCGTTCTCGATCCCCTTCACCGTCAGCTCGCCCACTCCGAGTTCGGCCTTGAGGGCCAGGGCGCGGGGCACGCTGATCCGCGCACGGACGTGGAGGCCCTTCATCTTCCCCTTGGGCCAGTCCCGGACGCGGAGGCGGAGCTCGTCTCCCGTGGTGTCGTAGACGAATCGGACCTTCTGCGCGGCTTCCCGGCAGCGGGAGATGTCACGGTCGCAGACGAGGTCGAGGCGGGCGTCGACCTCGCTTTCGGAGGTGCCCGTGACCTCCACCTCCCCGACGGGGAGATCGACATGGATCCGGTCAACGCCGCCCGTCGGGATCTTCTTCTGGAACGAGCGGACGGTCTCATCATCATCGGCGAGCGCGGGGACCGCGCAGAGCAGAACGGCAGCCAGGGCCAGGGTCAGCTTTTTCATCATCGTCATTCCTCCTCGGCGGGCACTACGAGGGGACGGCGCGAAAGGTTCCAAGCTTCCGGCACCAATTTTGCCTTGGCGGGGAGGGGAGTCGTCCATCCATGGAAGCGGTCATCCTCATCGGCATCCAGGGCGCAGGGAAGTCCACGTTCTACCTGCAGCGGTTCCTGGACACCCACGTCCGCATCAACCTGGACATGCTCAAGACGCGGTACCGGGAGCAGGTCTTCCTCCAGGCCTGCATCCTGGCCAAACAGCCGTTCCTGGTGGACAACACCAACGTCCGCGCCTCGGAACGGGCGCAGTACATCGTCCCCGCCCGGGAAGCGGGGTTCCGCGTCGTCGGCTACTACTTCCCCGTCCCCGTCCGGCACGCGATCGGGAGGAACCAGAAGCGGGAGGGGAAGAAGAAGATCCCGGTCAAGGGCATCCTCGGGACCTACAAGCGCCTCGACCCGCCCCGGCGTGAGGAGGGGTTCGACGTCCTCTACTGCGTGACCGTCACCCAGACGAACGAGTTCGTCGTCGAAAACTGCCCATCCGAGCCCCTGCGAGATGGTTGATTTTGACAGCAGATCGGCATGCAAAGTTCACGCCTTCGGGGGCATCGATCTTGCACCCTCCCGCTTTCGTTGGTCGGCCGGTTCACCGGAGCGGCCGTAAACGATAGGAGGTACTTGCGATGTTTCGCCTGAACAGGACTTTGCAGACCGGGGCGATCTCGGCGTTGGTGGCCGGCATGCTCACCCTGACGGCGTGCTCCACGAACCCGGCGACCGGCAAGAGCCAGATCGCCTTCATCAGTGAACAGCAGGAAGTCGCGATGGGGCGGGAGGCGGACCAGCAGATCTCTCAGCAGCTCGGTCTCTACGAGGACAAGGAGCTGCAAGCCTACGTCAACCGGCTGGGCCAGAAGCTCGCCGCCGCTTCCGAGCGCCCGAACCTTCCGTGGACCTTCCGGGTGGTGGACGACCCGACGGTGAACGCCTTCGCTCTCCCCGGCGGTTTCATCTACGTAACCCGCGGCCTGCTGACCCACATGACCTCGGAGGCGGAGCTGGTCTCGGTGCTCGGCCATGAGATCGGACACGTCACCGGACGCCACAGCGTGGAGCAGATGAGTAAACAGCAGCTCGCCCAGATCGGCCTCATCGCGGGCATGATCCTGAAGCCCGAGCTGGCCCAGTACGGCGACCTGGCCCAAACGGGCCTCGGCCTGATGTTCTTGAAGTACGGCCGCGACGACGAGCGCGAGGCGGACGACCTGGGTTTGCGGTATCTGAACCAGCAGGGCTACGACCCGCGCGAGATGGCTCCGGTCTTCGAGACGCTCAAGCGGGTGAGCGAGGCTCAGGGCCAAGGCGGCCGGATCCCCGGCTGGCTCTCGACCCACCCCACACCGGAGAACCGCATCCAGCGGATCCAGTCGCAGGTGGCGGAGCTCGGCGGCGACTTCTCGAACCGTCGCGTCGGCCGGGAGGACTTCCTGGCACGGATCGACGGCGTCACCTTCGGTCCGGACCCCCGCGAGGGCTACTTCATCCGAAACACCTTCGTCCAGCCCGAGCTGGCCTTCCAGATCCGCTTCCCCGAGGGCTGGCGGACGAACAACGCCAAGACGCAGGTGGGCGCGATCAGCCCCAACCAGGACGCTCTCGTCGTGCTGGCTTTCGCCCAGCAGCAGTCGCCGCAGGCGGCGGCGCAGGCCTTCTTCTCGCAGCAGGGTGTGCAGCGCGGCCAGTCGCTCCAGGCCAACCTGGGTGGCCTGCCGGCCGTGGCCCACGTCTTCGGAGCCCAGACGCAGCAGGGAAACCTGATGGGTATCGCGGCTTTCGTCGAGCACGGCAACCGGGTCTACCAGATCCTGGGCTACACCCCGGAGAGCCGGTTCCGCAACTATGACGATCTGCTCTCGAACGCCCTCGCCAGCTTCCGGCGGGTGACGGACCGGAGCCTCCTCAACGTCGAGCCCCAGCGGGTGGACGTGGTCTCGCTCCGGAGCTCCATGTCGCTCGAGGAGTTCGCCCGGCGCTACCCGTCGAACACCGACATCCGGACGCTGGCCATCATCAACCAGGCGGACGGCAACACCCGCTTCCCGGCCGGAGCCGAGGTCAAGCGGATCGTGGGCGGCGAGCTGCCCAGGAACGCCAGCCTGCAGTAGGAAGGAAGGGGTGGGGCGTTCGGCGCCCCCCTCCTACACCATCTCCTCGAACATCCCCCGCAGCCGCCCTGCCGTCGGACCCACCGGCAGGGCTCGGCCGTCGATCTGTGACACCGGCAGCACGCCGATCAGGCTGTTCAGGAGGAGGACCTCGCCCGCTGTTGCGAGGTCCTCGGGGGCGAGAGGCCGCTCAGCGACCGCTCCGCGCTCCAGGAGGCGGCGGCGGACCGTGCCGGCCAGGCAGCCGTCGCTCCGGGGCGGGGTCAAGACGCCGTCGGGGAAGACCAGGGCGACGTTGCTCCGGGAGCCCTCGACCAGCCGGCCGTTCTCGTTGACGAGAAGCGCCTCCCAAGCCCCCAACCTCTCGGCGTGATGGAGTGCCAGGCGGTTCGCCTGGTAGCAAAGGGTCTTCAAGCCGGCCAGGGGGCTGCGCGAATCGATACGGTACTGAGGGAGAAGAAGCACGGCGACGCCGCGGTGGTAGAGGTCCTCGCTCGGGGGCTCCCAGGCCGCGGCGGTGATGAGCCGCGTGGGCATGCCGCCGGTCCCGGGCGTAACTGTGATCCGCAACCGGGCGATTGGACGGGGGGCCATCCGGGCAACGTCGGTGACGGCCTTTTCAAGGGTCTCGCCGTCCTCGGGGATGTTGACCCGGAGGCGCCGCAACCCGGCGAGGAGGCGGTCGAGGTGGGCACCTACGTCCCGGGCACGGCCGTCGTCCACCCGCAGGGTTTCGAAAAGGCCGTCCCCGAAGAGGAATCCCGGGTCCGCGGGATCGATCCACACCTCGGAGGCTCCGGTGAGTGTGCCGTTCCAATAGGCCAGCCTCACGTCGCCTCTCCGGTGCCCAGGGCGGTGAGGAAGGCGCGCGCCTTTGCCGTGCTCTCGGCGAACTCAAGCTCGGGGTCCGAATCCGCCACGATGCCGCACCCGGCGTGGTAGACGACCCGGCCTCGGGCGGTGGCCGCGGTCCGGATCGCCACCGACAGCTCCAGGTCACCGGTCAGGGAGATCCAACCCACGGCGCCCATGGCCGGCCCGCGTCGCCGCTCCTCCTCGGCCGCAATCACGGTCATGGCCTGGATCTTGGGTGCGCCGGTGATCGAGGCCGGGGGGAAGGCAGCCCGCAGGAGGTCCGCCGGCCCTACCTCCGGCCGCAACCGGCCGCGCACCGTGGAGACGGTGTGATGCACGGTGGGAAGCGTTACCAACTCGGCGTGGCGCGCGACCTGGACGCTCCCGGTCTCGCAGACCCGGCCGAGGTCGTTGCGCGCCACGTCCACGATCATGGTCAGCTCCGCCCGGTCCTTCTCGCTCTCCAGGAGCTCGCGGGCGAGAGCCCGGTCCTCCCGGGGATTGGCCCCCCGCGGCCGGGTGCCCTTGATCGGGCGGGTCTCCACCGCGCCCTCGCGCAGGGACAGGAACAGCTCCGGAGAGATCGAGAGCACGGACCGGCCTTCTCCCAGGTCGAGAAACGCGCCGTTGTCCGCGGGGCTCGCGGCCCGCAGCCGGAGGTAGAGCGGCCAGAGCTCGCCGGGCGGAAGTGCCGCCTCCAGCCGCCGGCAGAGGTTCATCTGGAAGATCTCCCCCGTGCCGATGCGCTCCACGACCCGCACGACCGCGGCCTCGAAGCTGCTCCGGCCGGGACGGCTCGTCACCGGCCCGGCCGCGAGACGCCCCTCCGGGGGCTCCGGATCGGGCCGGCGCCGGGCCGCGGCAAGGAGCCGCTCCGCCTCGACCACTGAGTTGGCCCGGTCCGGCCATGCATTCGTGGCCTCCAAGGTCCATCCCCGGCCGTCCCAGTGGAGGGCGGAGTCGTAGAGGGACAGGTGGAGGTCCGGCAGGTCAAGGTCGTCCGGCGGGGGAGGAGGGAGATCCTCCAGATCCCGCGCCAGCTCATAGCCGAGATAACCCACGAGCGCCGCGCCCGCGCTCCCATCCTCCCAGGCCGCCAGGGCCGCCTCCAGCAGGTCGAAGCCCCCGCAGCGGAACGAAACGCTCCCGCCCGGTGTGGTGGCCGTCGACCGTCCCTTTCGGGATGTCAGGACTACGAGGGGGCGGGCATAGAGCCGGTGACCGCCGGCCCCGCCGTCCAGCCAGGCGAAGCCGGTCTGCTCTCGCAACTCCTCGGCCACCTTCTCCGGGGGTGGACCGCTCCGGCCGGGGACGCGAAGGGGCGTCTTCGACCCCCGGGAGCCCGGGCGGGGAGCGGGGAGGATCGACCGCAGGCGATCGGCCATCCGGCGCCTCCGCGCTTCAGGCAGCCGGTCGGACCACATGGTGGGGAGGTTCGGAGAGCACCGAGAAAAGTCTACAGGAGTCCCGCAGGGCAAAACCGGAGACAATGAGAGGGAAGAGGCTCGATCCTTGACCCGGACCGCTGCAACCCCCACTTTTCGCCAAGCCCTGGCCCGCGGGCTGCGCAAGAGATGCCCCCGCTGTGGCGAGGGCCCTCTCTTCGAGGGCTGGCACCGCCTGCGGGAGCGCTGCCCCGTCTGCGGTCTGGCCTTCGAGGAGCGCACCGGGGACACCTGGTTCTTCATGTACATGACCACGGCCGGAATGACGGGTGCTCTGGTGGTCGCCATGTTCCTGATCCGCCCCCGGGTCATCTGGGTCGGCCAACTGGTCGTGGCCCTGATCGGGCTTGCGCTCATGGGGCTCTCCCTACCCTACCGGAAGGGAATCGCCGTGGCTTTGGACTACCTGATCGAGAGGAAGGGGGCTCGGGGGGCCTGAAGAGCTACCCGGAAGCGGCGGTTCCCGCCGCCATCCGCTCCACGGCCTGGGCAGCGATCTTCTTCGCGGCTTCGAGATCCTTCCCCGGCTGACCCTGGGACGTGATGACCAGGACGATGTCCCCCCGGAGGACGTGGAGCTGCTGGATGCGGGCACCCACCCAGACGGCCTCTTCCCCGAGCCCTGGCACCTCCACGAGCTTGCCGCCGCCCAGATTGTCCAGATAGGACTTGCTGGACTCGAAAGTCCGCTGCGCCGCGCGGGCCGAGGGGAACTGCCGCACGTTGATCCCCAGGATGCGCGGGGCTTCGAGGGTGCCGGCGTTGTAGACGCACTGAGACGGGTCGCGGCCCCTCGCGTCGTCCAGCGTGCTGCTCAACCCGGCTACCGGCTCCCCGGCGATGGCCTGCGCTTCGTCGAAGGTGAGGAGGGCGCAGGCGTTGATCGGGGCGGTCGGGGTGGCCTCGGCCTGGGGTTCCGAGTCGGAGGCGCCGCCGCAGCCGGCGAGCAGACCGGCAAGGAGCAGGCCCGTCCAAAGCGTTCGGTCGAGAGGTCGTGTCACGCGCTCCCTCCTGAGGCAGAGAGGATTCTATCCCGCTCCCTGGACTTCCTCCCCTCGTCCCCCTCGGATCGGGCGGAGGTGGCTCTTCGGCTGGGTCCCCGGGACGCGGAGGCGGAAGATCGAGCCGGAGCCGGGACTGCTTTCCACCTCGATCCTTCCGCCGTGGGTCTCGACGATCCGCCGGGCCACGAAGAGGCCGAGGCCGGTGCCGGGGATCGCATCCCGCGAGGTCCGCGCGCGGCGGAAGGGCTCGAAAATCTGACTCTTCTCTTCGGGACCGATCCCGATCCCCTGATCCGAAACGGAGAAGACGATCTCTCCCCCGTCCCGCTCGACGGCGATGACCACTTCTCCCCCCGCTGGTGAGTACTTGATGGCGTTGCTGGTGAAGTTGTTCAGGACCTGCCCGATCCGGGTGGGATCGCAGTGGAGACGGAGCGGATCTGCCGGCAACCGCAGTTGGACCTCATGCCGCGGGGAACTGGACCGGAACAGCTCATATGTCTCGCGGGCGATGGTCCGGGCATCCTGGTCTTCCAGCTTCAACTCGAGCCGCCCCGACTCGATCCGGGTGGCGTCCAGAAAGTCTCCGGCCATGCGCTCCAACTGGGCGACCTGACGGTGGATGAGCGAAAGGACCTGGCCGACCCGTTCCGGCGGCAGCCGGGGGATCTGGCCATCGAGGATCGCGGCCGAAGTCTTGAGGGCCGAGAGAGGGGTGCGGAGATCGTGCGCCACGCCTGCAAGGAATGCCATCTGGCTCTCGTGCTGACGTTCCAGGGCAGAGGCCATGCCGTTGAAGCTCTGCGCCATCTCCCGCAGCTCCGCGGGACCGCTCTCCGGCGCGCGAGCGGTTTTGTCTCCCTGACCGAAACGCCGCATGGCCCTGGCGATCTCGAAAACCGGACGGAAGGCGAAGGTCCGCAACCAGAGCAGGAAGGCCATGATCCCGAGCAGGAAGACGACGGCCGTCGTCCCACCGACCACGTTGGCGAGTCCATTGAGCCGCGCCGCCTCGGCCTGCGCCTCGCGGGCCTGCTCGACGTTCGTCTGGACGAGCTCTTCGAGAAGGGCGAAGGCCTCGTGCCGGGTGGGATCGACGGCCGGGGAGGGCAATCCCGAGCGGCCCCGCGCCTCTTTCAGGTAGGTCTCGATTTTCTGCTCTGCCTTGGTGAGGACCTCCTGCTCGTGCTGCGTGGAAATGTACCGGCGGGCCTGCGCCAGCATGTGCCGGAGCCGGGATTCCTTCTCGGCGCGGACCATGTCGTCTTGAGACCTGGTGTGGAGGAGGAGGTCGACCTGGAGCTCTTCGGCAAGCCGCACGCTCTCGACCGACTCGCGGAGCTGATTGACCGCCCCGTCGAGGAGTGTGGTGATCAGGATCAGGGAGAGGGCCACGCCCACGGCCATCACCGTGAGCGCGATCATGATGCTGCCGAGGAACGCCTTGAGGCCCATCAAGTTACGAGATCACTTCCAGTCGCTTATCCTGGACCACCCACTCGCCATCCTTCCAGACCACCCGGAGCTCTTCCTTGGACGAGCTGAGGCGCCCTTCGTAGTAGCCGCCCCGGACGATGGCCGTGGAGTCGTTTTCCCACGGGACGATTCCCGCCTGGATGAAGAGGTACTTGGCGGACGTCCGGTCGCACCGGTCGGATGCCACGACGGGCGGCTCGTGCCCCTCGAACCGGCGGAGAAACTCGGCGCTCGGCTCCTTGCCGCCGGTCAAGGTGAGGCAGTACCGCTGGGCGTTCTCCCGGATCGCCGACTCGTTGTGCTCGAACTGATAGCGGAAGGCCGCTTCGAGAATGTCCGGCTCGGCTTCGGAACGGGGGGGCGGGGGGATGGAGGACGGGCTCGACGAGGAGCCCGAGGGGGCCTGGCTGCACGCCCCGAGCAGGAGGACCAGGATCGAGAGGAAGCGGAGGAGGGGAGAGGATTTCATCTCCCCTATTGTACGGGTTCTAGTGCACCCGCCGCCGACGGTTCCGGATGTAGTCCGCCAGGATGAACTCGCCCAGGTTGTAGGGCGAGGCGAAGTAGGCCCGGCCGCGGTTGATCTGGGTGAGCTTCTCCACGAACTGGGTGAGCATCGTGTCCGTCGCCAGCATGAAGGTGGTGATGACCACCTTCTGGCGCCGGCACATGTCCGCCTCCTCCAGGGTGAGGTTGACGATCCTCATGTCCAGGCCGAAGGGGTTCTTGTAGATCCGTCCGCCCTCGGTAATGGCCGAGGGCTTGCCGTCGGTGACGAGGAAGATCTGCTTGTTCGGCTGCTTCTGCCGGGAGAGGAGGCCGCGGGCGAGCTGCAGGGCGTCGCGGGTGTTGGTGTGGTACGGCCCCGCCTGGACGTAGGGGATCTCCGAGAGCGAGACCTGCTCGGCACGGTCGCCGAAGAGGATCACCGAGAGGTGGTCCTTCGGGTACTTGGTGGTGATCAGCTCCGTGAGCGCCAGGGCCACGGTCTTCGCTGGGGTGATGCGGTCCTCCCCGTAGAGGATCATGGAATGGCTGATGTCGATCGCCACCACCGTGGCGCAGGAGGTCAGGTGCTCGGTCTCGAAGACCTCCAGGTCCTCCTCCTGGAGATCGAACTCGCCGTGGTTCCTCCGCATGGAGTTCTGGAGCGAGCGGGCGGAGTCCAGGAGGTGGATGTCGTCCCCGAACTTGTACGGCCGGGTCTCGGGCAGGCGCTCGATCCCCTCGCCCGCGGAGTGGACGGGGTGGTAGCCCGGGCCGGACTTGTTCAGGCTGGAGAAGATCTCCTCGAAGGCGCTGCGGCGGATGTGCCGCTCGCCCCCGGTGGTGAGCTGGAGCCCCCCTTCGCCATCGCGCGCCACCAGGTTCTGGTCCTCCAGGGAGGCGAAGAAGGCTTCGAGGTCCAGCTCCTCGGGGAGGTGCCCCTGCTCTTGGAGATAGCGCATCCACTCCATGGCCTCCTCGACGTCCCCACCCGAGGCCAGCACGAGCTGGTTGAACAGCTTGAGGAGGTCGAGGCCGGCCAGGATGGCCTCGAGGAGCGCGGGATCGAGGTAGACGTACTGATGGCGCATCGGCTTCCTGAGTGCCTCAGTTGATGTCCCGGTCCCGTCCGCTCCGGCTCGGGCCACCCCGGTGGGGCTTGAGAAGCTGGAACTTCACCATCTCCTTGTAGCTCACCTGGCTGTCCAGATCCTGGCGGGCGAGCTTCAGGTGCTGGTGAAGGCCCTCCAAAACCATCTCGGCGGCCATGGCCCGCTCTTCGCGGGTCTTGCCGTTCCTGGCCACGAGCTCCTTCAAGCCCGGGACGCGGAAGACCTCCGCCTCGTACTCCTCGAAGCGCTGCTCGTCCGAGACCGTCACGGCGTTGCCGTCCGCGAACCAGCGGACCATCTTGGCGTAGGGACCCCGGTCGTCCTCGCCGCCGCTGCCCACCTCCTTGCCCACCTCCGGGAAGCGGTTGTCGAAGACCTTCTTGACCGCCTGGCCGATGAGCCGGCGGGCCACCACCTCGGCGCCCTGCTGCTCGCCCTCATAGACCATCTCGACCTTGCCAGTGATGGCGGGCAGGAGCATGTGCATGTCGCAGAGCCGCGGGTAGACCGGGTTGTCCCCCGTGGCCAGCGAGCGGCGCTCCAGGTTCGAAGCCAGGAGCTCGATGGCCGAGATCGCCACGCGGGCGGAGACGCCGGAGGACTGGTCCACGAGGTCGCTCTCCCGGGCGGCGGCGCTGATCTCCTCGACGAGCAGACGCGCGTCCTCGGGGATCACCACGTTCGGCACGTCCCGCTCGGTCCAGGCCTCCTGACGGGTGATATCCGCCGCGATCGACGTGTCCGGCGGGTAGTGGGTGAGGATCTGGGACGAGATCCGGTCCTTGAGCGGGGTGATGATGCTGCCCCGGTTCGTGTAGTCCTCGGGGTTGGCCGAGAACACCATGAGGACGTCGAGCGGGATGCGCACGGGGAAGCCGCGGATCTGGAGGTCCCGCTCCTCGAGGATGTTGAACAGGCCCACCTGGATGCGGGGGGCGAGGTCCGGCAGCTCGTTGATCGCGAAGATCCCCCGGTTGGTCCGCGGGATGATTCCGAAGTGGATCACCTCGGGGTCCGCGAAGGTGAGCTTGCGGGTGGCCGCCTTGATCGGGTCGATGTCGCCCAGGAGGTCGGCGATCGAGACGTCCGGCGTCGCCAGCTTCTCGTTGTAGCGGGACTCCCGGGGGAGCCACTCGACCGGGGCGTCGTCGCCCATCTCGGCGAGCGTGCGCTGGGCCCGGGTGGAGATCGGGGCGAGCGGATCGTCGTTCAGCTCCGAGCCGGCGAGGACGGGGATCTCGTCGTCGAGCAGGGTGGTGATCGAGCGGAGGATCCGGGTCTTCGCCTGTCCGCGGAGGCCGAGCAGGATGAAGTCGTGCCCGGCGAGGAGCGCGTTGACCACCGACGGGATGACCGTGCGGTCGTAGCCCAGGATGCCGGGGAAGAGAGGCCCGCCGTTGGTCAGCCGCTTGCGCAGGTTGTCGCGGATCTCGGCCTTGACCGAACGGGGGCGGTAGCCGGCCGCCTTGAGCTGGCCGACGGTCCTGATCTGGGAAGTGGGCCTGGAAAGCATCAGTCGTGAAGCTCCTCGAGCCAGCGCTCGGCGTCCATCGCCGCGCGGCAGCCCGTGCCGGCGGACGTGATCGCCTGGCGGTAAATGGGGTCCATCGCGTCCCCGGCGGCGAAGACCCCGGGAACGCTCGTCTTCGTGGTGGGCTCGGCGACCTTGATGTAGCCCACGTCGTTCATCTCAAGCTTGCCCCGGAAGACCTCGGTGTTGGGCTGGTGCCCGATGGCGTAGAAGACCCCCTGGGTGGGATAGACGCTGTCGAGCCCCGTCTTCTTGTTGTGCAACTTCACCGCCGTGACTCCACCCTGCTGGCTGCCGACGATCTCGGTCACCACGGTGTTCCAGATCCAGGCGATCTTCGGATTGGCGAAGGCGCGGTCCTGCATGATCTTGGAGGCGCGCAGGGTGTCGCGCCGGTGGATGATGGTGACCTTGCTCGCGAACTTGGTGAGGTAGGTCGCCTCCTCCATCGCCGAGTCGCCGCCGCCGATGACCACGATCTCCTTGTTGCGGAAGAAGAACCCGTCGCAGGTGGCGCAGGCGGAGACGCCGTAGCCCATGAGCTCCATCTCGCCTGGGATTCCGCCGAGCCTGGCGCTGGCCCCGGTGGAGACGATCAGGGCATCGCAGCGGTAGGTCTCCTCGTCCGTGCGCACGGTGAACGGGCGATGGTCGAGGTCCACCTCGGTCGCCCGCTGGAATTTCACCTTGGTGCCGAAGCGGCGCGCCTGCTCGCGCATGCGGTCCATGAGCTCCGGTCCCAGAATGCCTTCGGGGAAGCCGGGGAAGTTCTCGACATCGGTGGTGATGGTGAGCTGCCCGCCGGGCTGGTTGCCCTCCAGGACCAGCGGCGCGAGATCGGCCCGGGCGGCGTAGAGAGCGGCAGTCAGGCCGGCCGGACCCGAGCCGAGAATGATGACCC
>DASQEB010000443.1:0-3556 GCA_035633875.1 Thermoanaerobaculia bacterium | reverse complement strand
GAACCAGACGGGTTTCCTTCGTGGAGAGGTTGGGTCATGCGGTGGAGAGGCTGGTTCATGGAATGAACCAGCCTGGTTCGCGCCGTGGAGAGGCTGGTCCGCCCTGCGAACCAGGTTGGTTGTCTCCGTGGAGAGGCTGGTCCGTTCCGTGGAGAGGCTGGTTCGCCCCGCGAGCCTGGGTGGTTGTCGCCGTGGAGAGGCCTGGTTGGTCCCGTGAACGAGGCGGGTTTCGCGGGATGTAGGATGAGACCATGGCAAGACAGCTCGCAGGCGTCCCCCCTCTCCCGGGGGCAGGAGGGGCGATGGGAGAGGGGGACGGAGGGTGAGGTGCTACGACAAGGCCGTCCAGCTCCTCGCCGCCCGCCCGCACTTCCGGGCGGAGCTGGCGGGGAAGCTGGCGCGCCGCGGCTATCCTCCGGAGGAAATCGACGCGGCCCTGGACCGGTTGACGGAGCAGGGGTATCTCGACGAGGGCGAGACCGCCGCCGGCTTCGTCGAGGGGCGCCTGGCGCGCGGCGAGGGACGGGCGCGCCTCCGGGCGGAGCTGGCGAGGCGGGGGGCTTCCGAGGAGGCGATCGAGGGGGCCCTGGCGGATCTGCCGGAGGACGACCTGCCGGCCGCCCGCGAGGCTGCAGACACCTGGGCACGCCGGGGAGGGACCGACCTCGCGGCCCTCGCTCGCCACCTCGCGCGCAAGGGCTTTTCCCACCGTGCTATCGTTGCCGTTTTGAAAGATCGCCCGGGCGGCGAGGACATTTATTGGGATTCAGAATGAAGAGCGCAGACATCCGTTCCAGCTTCATCGACTTCTTCCGGGAGCGCGGGCACCGGGTCCATCCCAGCGCGCCGCTGGTGCCCCAGGGCGATCCCACGCTCCTGTTCACCAACGCCGGCATGGTGCCGTTCAAGGACTGCTTCCTGGGAACCGCCAAGCCGGAGTCGAAGCGCGCCGCGTCGGCCCAGAAGTGCATGCGCGTCTCGGGCAAGCACAACGATCTCGAAAACGTCGGCCCGAGCCCGCGCCACCACACGTTCTTCGAGATGCTGGGGAACTTCTCGTTCGGGGACTATTTCAAGGACGAGGCCATCCGCCTCGCCTGGGAGCTGGTCACCGAGGTCTGGGGCCTGCCGGTGGAGCGCCTCACGGCCACCGTCTATGAGGAGGATGACGAGGCGTACGACCTCTGGCTCAAGCTCTCGACGCTCCCGCCCGAGCGGGTGCTGCGCTGCGGCAAGGCAGACAACTTCTGGGCCATGGGCGAGACCGGTCCGTGCGGCCCGTGCAGCGAGATCTTCGTGGACCTCCCCCCCGAGCTCCCCCGGGTACCATGGGAGGAGGGGACGGAGTCGGGCCGCTATCTCGAGATCTGGAACCTGGTCTTCATGCAGTACGAGCGGGACGAGACGGGCGAGCTCACCCCCCTGCCCAACCCGTCGATCGACACGGGCGCGGGGCTCGAGCGGGTCTCCGCCGTGCTCCAGGGCGTGGCCTCCAACTACGACACCGACCTCTTCCAGCCGATCCTCCAGGCCGCGGCGGAGATGGCGAAGGCGAAGTACGGCGAGGATCCGGAAAAGGACGTGTCGCTCCGCGTCATCGCCGACCACCTGCGGGCGGTGACGTTCCTCCTGGCCGATGGCGTCATCCCGGGCAACGAGGGGCGGGGCTACGTGCTGCGCCGGGTGCTGCGCCGGGCGGTGCGCCACGGCATGCGCCTGGGGTTCGAGGAGCCCTTCCTGCACCGGCTCGTGCCGGTGCTGGGCGAGGTGATGGGGGGGGCGTACCTGGAGCTCGCGGCCACGCGGGCCGCGTCCATGGCCACGATCAGGGCCGAGGAGGAGAAGTTCCTCTCCACGGTGGCCAACGGCGCCCGCCAGGTGCAGGAGGAGATCGAGCGGCTGCGGGCCGAGAGCAGGTCGGTGCTGCCCGGCGCCATGGTCTTCCGCCTCTACGACACCTACGGCCTGCCCCTGGAGGTGATCCGGGAGATCGCCGAGGAGGAGCGCTTCCGGATCGACGAGGCCGGCTTCGCCGAGGCGCTGGACGCGCAGCGCGAGCAGTCCCGCAAGGCCACCCAGGAGATGCAGAACCGGCTCTCCGCCCTGCGCGAGGTGGTGCGCGGCCACGCCGAGCTCGCCGCCACCGACTTCGAAGGCTACGAGCGCACGGAGATGATCGACACGCCGGCCGAGGTGGTGCGCCTCGCCACCTGGCGCGAGGGCGCCCCGGTGCGGGTCTCGACCCTGGAGCGCGGGCAGGCGGGCGTCGTCGTCCTGGACAGGACGGTCTTCTACGCCGAGTCGGGCGGGCAGGTGGGCGACACGGGCACGATCTCCTGGGACGGCGGCCGTGCCCGCGTGGTGGACACCCAGAAGGACAACGCCGGGGTCTTCTTCCACTTCGTCGAGGTGGAGGAGGGGAGCCTCTCCCGCCACATGAAGGTGCAGCTCCGGGTGGACCACGAGGC
Source organism: Thermoanaerobaculia bacterium (assembly GCA_035633875.1). Classification (GTDB taxonomy): domain Bacteria; phylum Acidobacteriota; class Thermoanaerobaculia; order Multivoradales; family UBA5704; genus DATARR01. Next base: position 1,088 of record DASQEB010000443.1, on the reverse strand, counting down.
GCGGCTCGCCACCCAGAGGAACCACACCGCGACCCACCTCCTGCACGCCGCCCTGCGCCTGGCCCTGGGCAAGAGCGTGCGCCAGGCCGGCTCGCTCGTGGCGCCGGACCGCCTGCGCTTCGACTTCACCTACCACCGGGGGATGTTCCAGCAGGAGATCGAGGAGACCGAGAACCTGGTCAACGAATGGATCCGCCGGGCCGTCCCCACGGAGTTCGTCTGGCGCAGCTACCAGGAGGCCATCGCGGCCGGGGCCATGGCCCTCTTCGGCGAAAAATACGGCGAGCGGGTGCGCACGGTCAACGTCCCCGGCTTCAGCCTGGAGCTGTGCGGCGGCTGCCATGTGCGCAACACCGGCGAGATCGGGCTCTTCCTGATCCAGTCCGAGCGCGGCGTGGCCTCGGGCGTGCGCCGCATCGAGGCGCTCACCGGGGCGCACGCGCTGGAGGAGATCCGGCGCCAGCGGGCGGCCTACACCGAGCTGGTGCTGCGGCTCGGCATCCGCTCCGGCGACTACGACCAGCAGCTCCAGAAGGCCGAGCAGATCCGCCAGCGCCAGAACGAGCTCGAGGCCGAGATGAAGCGCCTGCGCATGCAGCTCGTCTCCGGCGCCGCCACGGCGGCGGCCGAAGAAGAGGTGCTGGTCGACGGCGTCCGCGTCCTCGCCCGGGAGGTGCCCCCGGCCCCGGCCAACGAGCTGCGCGACATGGCGGACAACCTCCGCTCCAAGCTCGGCTCGGGGGTGGTGGTCATCGGCACCAGGAACGACGGCAACGTGAGCCTGGTGGCCGCGGTCTCCAAGGACCTCACCCACAAGGTGAAGGCCGGCGAGCTGGTCAAGCGGCTCTCGGCGATCGTGGGAGGCGGCGGCGGCGGGAGGCCCGATTTCGCCCAGGCCGGCGGCAAGGAGCCGGAGAAGCTCCCCGAGGCCCTGGCCTACGCCCGCGAGGCCGTGCGCGAGCAGCTCGGCGCGCGGTAGGTATCCCTATCTCTGGACATTCCCGTTCCCTTCCTTCAGCGCCCCCAGGGCGCCGTTCGGTTAGCCCAACTTCCACGCTTTGTGCTGTAAAGTATTGATAGATAAGGGG
>DASQEB010000442.1:0-23460 GCA_035633875.1 Thermoanaerobaculia bacterium | reverse complement strand
TTCCGCGCACGTTTGCCACTAGACGAGCGTAGAAGGTGGGGAGGAAGCGAAAGGCGCGACGCGCGATCGCTCCTATGGCTGATAATGGGTGGTTGGGCCTCAGGCTGGCGGTCAGCATTCCGAAGCGGCGGGGGCTCTGGTGCGAGCCCGTGGCGCTGCTGTAGCATCTCGAAGCCGCAAGGAGGCCCCGCAAGATGAACGTCGACCTTTTCCTCGTCCCATACAACACGGCTCTGCGCGGCTGGCGCATGGGGGCAGGACCGGAGCGCCTCGTCGCGGCGGGTCTGCTCTCCCGCCTCGAGGCTCTCGGCTACGCCGTCACTTCGTCGGTGGTCGAGCCGGAGCGTGACGTTCCGGCCGAGATCGGAACGGGGCTTTCGAGCTCATGCGGGCGTTGACGCAGAGAGTGCGCTCGGCGGTGGACGGAGGCCGGTTTCCGCTGGTCCTCAGCGGCAACTGCAACACGGCGCCGGGCACCCTGGCCGGGCTCGCGCCGGCATCCCGCGCCGTGTTCTGGTTCGACGCCCATGCCGACTGCAACACTCCCGAGACCACCTCCTAGAGACGGCAGGTATGTCTTCTCTTTGGAGGTCGACCAGTACGACAGATCAGGGTTGCAGTATTCCTGTCACGTTTCCGCCAGGATCTCGTCGGTGGAAGAGGCCAGGACGGCCCGGCGGAACCACCGGTCCAATCGGTCAAGATCGCGACAGCGCAGAATTTCCTGCCGCTGCGTGGCGCTCACGGCAATCCCCCGTGTCTCCAGGATCTTGAGAACGTCTTCGGCAGCCATCTCGACCATACCCCCAGCCCTGCCCTCTGCCAAGCCTTCAACCCTCCCCTCAACCCTGCCCCGGGCTTCTCCCTTGGCTTCCGCTTCGGCTTCCCGTCTCCGGATTGCTGGGTTGCCTTTGGCGGCCAGGGCCTCGACCACTGCGTTGTCGGCCATTGCAGCATCGAGCAGGGCCTCCACGGCCAAGGATGCCACGAGGCATGGATCCTCGATCTGTGCCGTTGCCTCCAACGGACGCCAGGTCTGGCTCTCGGGGGACCATTCGCAGACGCAGTGACCTTTGACCAGGATCGAGAAGATCCGCCGCACGCCCCGGCGGTGCATCCGCACGGCCTTCTCCTTGACGAGCCGTTCGCTTTGCTCCGAGACCACTTCGAACGCGAGCTCCTCCAGGTATCGAATCCCCGTGGCTGGGTCAAGACCATCCTTGAATACACAGACGTCCGTGGCGAAGTCCGACTCCTGGTCGTGACGGGTGAGCAACTCCACCGCTACGCGGTAGCCAGGGGCAGCGTGAGCTCGCAGGAGGTAGTCAAGCTCGCTCTGCTGGGTCGCATGGGGCGGATCGGCCGGCATGGCAACCCGGACGCCGCCGATGATCTCCTCGCGTGTGACTTCTGGCTGGACGAGATGGTCGTCGAGTCTGGGGAAGGGGCCACGGCCCGGCAGGCGCAGGGAGACGCCCGGGGAACCGGGGGCTTTCAAGTTGTAGGGTGGGCGACGTTCGTCCATCGCGGACATGGTAACAGAGAACCGGATGGGAAGGAAATCGGGCTCTTTGAGCAGGCTCCGGCATCCATTCCGGATATAATTGCCCGGACGGGGTTCCTTGTCCCACAGGACATCGACGTCGACATCGAACTGCTCGGTTTCCCCGGCGACCCAGTCGGCCAAGGCGTCTTGGCGGCACTCATGTAGGATCGCACCTGTCCAAGGGGGCCCCGCAACCTGAACGTCGACCTTCTCCTCGTCCCATACGACACGGCCTTGCGCAGATGGCGCATGGGGGCAGGGCCGGAGCGCCTCGTCGCGGCGGGTTTGATCTCCCGCCTCGAGGCTCTCGGCTACGCCGTCACGTTGTCGGTGGTCGAGCCGGAGCGCGACGTTCCGGCCGAGATCGGAACTGCTTTCGAGCTCATGCGAGCTTTGGCGCAGAGAGTGCGCGCGGTGGTGGAGGGAGGCAGGTTTCCGCTGGTCCTCAGCGGCAACTGCAACATGGCGCCGGGCACCCTGGCCGGGCTCGCTCCGGCATCCCGCGCCGTGTTCTGGTTCGACGCCCACGCCGACTGCAACACTCCCGAGACCACGACCAGCGGTTTTCTCGACGGCACGGCCCTCGCGACGGCCATGGGGTGGTGCTGGCGCCAGCTTACCGGGACGATCCCCGGATTCAAGCCGGTGTCGGACGACCGCGTGCTCCTGCTGGGAACACGCGATGTCGATCCTCTCGAACGCGAGCTCCTCGCGCGATCCGCCGTCCGGGTCCTCTCTCCCGATGCACTGCGCAACGGTGGGCTGACCCGCGAGCTCGCTTCAGTTTGCCAGCACGCCGACGTCGCCTATGTGCACTGTGACCTCGACGCGCTCGACCCGTCGGAGGGACAGGCGAATCCGTTCCCCGTCTCGGGCGGGCTGACCGTGGCGGAGATCGAGTCCGCCGTGCGGGAGATCGGCCGGAGCGTGCCGCTCAAGGCGGCCGCGGTGACGGCCTACGCGCCGGAGTACGACACCGACGAGCGTGTTGCGCGGGCCGCCCTGCGCATCATCGAGACTCTTCTGGCGGTTGCCCGCGGCACCTGATCCAGCCTGGCACCCGTGCCAGCACCGGTGCCAGGGCTCTCCACCACCCTGACGGTGGCGCCCCTGGTTGCGCAGGCAGCTAGCCTCGGCTGAAGGCGCGCCGAGTCGAGTGCCATCCGATTCATCAACTGCGCCCGCCTACTCATCGCAGTCCTCGCAGGAGTTGGAATACCAGTGCTTCCACTCCGTGCATGAGTTGCCGAACTGATCGAAGCAGACGCGGAAGCTTTCAAGGTGTCCGACCAAGATAGGGGCGTCGATGGGACACGACTCCTCGTCACACACACCGCAGACCCAGCTAGTAGGTACACACGGGAACGCCGCACTCGTACCACGGGGACCAACCGGCACAGGAGGAGTTAGTTCGGTTGGCAGCTCACCGATGAGAGGCAGACTTCCTCTTTGTTCACGCTCACCAGCCCCCACTTGACGAGATCCTCGCTGCTTAAGGTGACCGCCTCGTCACACTTGGGGCGGTGCTATCCTCGTCTGGTGCCGTGGGGGAGGACTGCGCAGAGAAGCTGAAGCAGCGGACGCTGACGAATCTCTACAACCAGCGCCCGACCTGGCTGGACCTCGCCCACCGAAAGCTGGACGAGGCCGTGTTCGCGGCCTATGGCTGGGACCCGGGGAGAGGAGACGAGGAGGCTTTATGAGAACATTCATGATTGTGGGATTGACTCTGGTCGTCGGATTTCCGGCCATTTTGGCGGCCCATCAAGACGCAAGGCATGGGGGCCAGAAGACTGACGTTGGAGTCCGGGTCGTCAAACAAGATTGCGTTCCAGGCGAATGCTTATGTATCGGCACTGCCCCTCCCAGCGCCAGAATCAACGAAATTGGACCGCGGCCTGAGGAGCTCGAGCGGGGGGTTCGGTGTCTCGCGGCCGATTTTGATGGAAACGGGGCTGTGGATTACGCCATTCCCGGTGCTGAGGGCAGGGCGACGATTCTCATGCGCGATGAAGCCGGCGTCGACCAGGCGTTTCAAATCGATGCCGGAGGCTTCATGGAGCTGTACCAACCCAGGGCGTCCATCGGGCCGCTCGGGGAGCCGGTCAGTAGAAATCATGGCATCCTGGTGCGGTGGGTCGGACAGGATCATGCAGTTTTTGTCTGGAGTGGCAAGGGGTTCGATCGAAAATTGTTTTCGGCGGTCCGTGCCGATGATCGTGCGCGCTTGCTTGAGTTGCACGCTGAAGCGATGGAGGCCCACCGCGCCGGGGACATCGAGCTGCTCCTCAAGGCCGAATCGCAGGAGTACGTCGTGGCGAGCCGGGGTACGGTATCGCATCCGACGCTGGAGGACCGCCGCGCGGCCCTGGGGCCCTACCTGCGCGAGACTCGCTTCACCGAGTACGTGGACGTCGTGCCGCCCGTCGTCAAGGTCTCGCGGGACGGCACTCTGGGCTGGGTTATCGTGCAGGTGCGTGCCCGTGGCGAACAGGTTGGCCCTGGCGGTGCGACACAGCCCGTCGAGTTCGAATCGGCATGGATCGAGCTCTACGAGAAGCTCGGGAACGAGTGGCGCCGAGTCGGAAACGTGTCCAACTTCAAGGAGTAGTCCGCTGGCGGCGTATGGCGGGAACATGGATTGCTAGTGGTTTCTTGGGATGAGGATCGCCGTCATCGTCAACCGCGGAGCGGGGTCCGTTACGGCGGGCAAAGTGGATGCCGGGGCGCTACGGCAGTCGTTCCTCGAAGACGGAACGGAGGCCGAGGTTCACGTCGTTCCCGGCGAGCGGATCGCCGAGGTGGCGCGTGCCGCCGTGGCGGCCGGCGCCGAGGCCGTGGTCGCCGGGGGCGGGGACGGCACGGTCCGCTCCGTGGCCGGGGTGCTGTCCGGCGGCCCGGTGCCGCTCGGAGTGATCCCCCTCGGCACGCGCAACCACTTCGCGCGCGACCTGGGGATCCCGACCGACCTTGCCGAGGCCGTGCGGTTGATCCCGCGCGGCGAGGTGCGGAGGCTCGACGTCGGCGAGGTCAACGGCGAGGTGTTCGTCAACAACTCGCTGCTCGGCTTCTATCCGCCGGTCGTCAAGGTGCGCGACCGGGAGCGGCGCGAGCTGGACCGCGGCAAGGGGCTGGCGACGGCCTCGGCTCTCTTCAAGGTCCTTCCGAAGCTGCCTTCTTTGTCCGTGCGGGTGAAGGCGGACGGCCACGTCAGCGAGTGGCGAACGCACTTCATTTTCGTCGGCAACAACGAGTACGAGATGAAGGCCTTCAGCTTCGGCGCCCGCGAACGCTTCGACAGCGGCGACCTTTATCTGTACATCGCCAAGGCTCCCTCCCGGCTCGGCCTGGTGGGGCTTGCGCTCCTCGGCCTGGTGCGCGATGTCACGCAGACGAAGCACTTCGCGCGCTGGTGCCTGCCCGAGCTCACAATTGAGAACCGCAAGCAGCTCCTCCTGCTGGTCTACCTTGACGGCGAGGTCACCCACCTGCGCCCTCCGCTGCACTACCGGAACCGCGCGCGCGACCTGCGGGTGATCGTGCCGCCGACGCGCTGACGCCTTCACCCTTCCACACATCCTTGGGGAGCAGGTGTAGAGACGCTCCCAACCCGCAACGACGGACCGTCCAAAGGCCCCCATCGGTCCGCCATCGCTCCGCCCTCCGAAGGGCAAGATCGGCGGGACGTCTCTTCGAAGGGCAAGCCGTCGCAAACGGCAACACCGGCCTGAAGAGCATCAGAAAGAAGAGAAGCCAGGTGCCCGAGCGCGTCCAAGCGGCCGTTGCCGAAGGAAGGTAGGCCCTGCGAAGAGACGTCCCGCCGATGGTGGCCTTTGGAGGATGGAGCGATGGAGCACGGGTGGTGGCCTTCGGTCGATCCGTCGTTGCGGGTTGGGAACGTCTCTACATCAATCCCCCGACTCCCCGGACCCGATGTGTGTACTGGTGTGGGCTGACGCCGCCGGGCTAAAATCAAGCTTTCTCATTTACACTTGCAAAGTAGGCTTCCTGTCCCCCGGAGGTGTGAATGCCGCTCCACTCCGCTCTCCTGTCTCTGTCCTCCCTCCTCCTGCTCCCCCTCGCCGCCCTGGCCCAGCCCCCGGCCCCCGCCCGCCCGGTAATCTCCTTGGAGCCGGAGGCCGTCGTCGCCTCGGGGTGCACCCCGCGCGGCCGGGTGGTCTGGTTCGGCGTGGCGCGGGAGATCTCCGAGCACGCCGCCACCATCGTCCGGCGGGAGGAGATCTTGACGGATGACGACGGGGACGGCACGGTCCGCTTCGAGCTCGGCCGCGAGGTGCCCTTCCAGTCGATCTGGGTGGCCGTGGATCTCGAGAATGGAGCCTGGACGGCGGCCACGCCCGAGGGGTTCCCGCTCCGGGAATTCAGTCTGCCCGGGCGGGGAGCCGTGCGGGGCCAGGGGAGACCGGACTGGATCGAGACCACCCGGGGCTACGTCCACCTCCTGGTCGTGCGGCCGGGGCAGGGGGCGTGGGGGTTCCGGGCGGGGGACGGCGGGGCCGGGGATGACGACGGCGAAAGCAACGGCGTCCTCGCCGCCTCCCTCGCCCGGCTGCGCGGCGTGGGCGCGAGCCCCGCTGCTCCCGAGCGGTTCGATCCGCGGGACCTCTGGATCGTCGTCGACCCCACGCGCATGGAGATCTCCGTGCGGCAGATCGCGGAGGGAGCGCCATGATCCGCCGCGCCGGGCTCCTCTCCGTCCTGGTCCTCCTCCTGCCGCTGCTGGCGGCGGCGGACACCCACCCCAACACCGACCGGGGCTTCTCCCCCGAGCGCAGCTTCCTGGTGGGGGAGATCGACAACGTCAACCTGTTCAACGGCAATCTGGTGCTGACGATCCCCCTGGGGCCTCCCTACCCGGTGGGAGGTGGCCTCTCCTTCGGCCTGACCCTGGTCTACAACTCGAACCTCTGGGATTTTCAGGCCGAGGACGACGTCGTCACGGGGACGACCTACAATCACGCTCTCCCGCAACAGACGGCGAACGCGGGGTTGGGCTGGACCATCTCGCTCGGGCGGCTCTTCCGTCCGAACACGCCGGCGATCAACGATTCGGCATTCTGGGTCTATGCCGCGAGCGACGGCAGCGAGCACACCTTCTATCCCACGCTCCACGCCGGCGACGCGGACGAGTCCGGAGACACGCCCACCAGCCAGTCCGTGCTCTACTCGCGCGACGGCAGCTATTTGCGATTGAGAAGGGAGGATCGGGAAGTCGAATCTCCCGACGGCACCCTCCACAAATTCGACCCCGTCACGGGCCGGCTGATCCAGATTCGGGACCGCTTCGGCAACCAGATCGACGTCTCCTACGCCACTCCCGGGCAGTGGGTGATCACCGACACCCAGGGCCGGACCTACAGGGTTCACCTCCAGACCCTGTCGTACGACGGCGGGAGCGTGGAGATGGTCCAGTCGGTGGAGCTGCCGGTCTTCGGCGGGGGCACGACCTTCTACACCTTCGGCTACACTCAGGCCACGATTCCCCGCGCCTGGCCGCACAACGATCCAAATTTCGGCCCGACGACCACGGTCCAGCTCCTGACCAGCCTCACGCTTCCGGACGGCTCGAGCTATCAGATGCCGCTGGCCGACTACACGACGGAGCCCTGCGTGGACACGGTCTGCCGCAGGTCGGGGCTGATGCGTGGCCTGCACCTGCCCACGCTCGGAAGGCTGGAGTGGACCTGGCAGGACTACGTCTTCCCGAGCCACGCCAAGAGGGCCTGGCGCCGGAGGACCGCGGGCGTGGCCACGCGCAAGACGAAGGATGCGGCGGGAAACGTCCTCGGGACGTGGACCTACGCCACGAGCCTCGCCTCGACCAACGACGAGCTCGTCAATACGGTGACCGATCCCAACGGGCACTCGACCGTGCGGTATTTCTCGGTGCTCGAAGACTTCGACTACAGCCTTCCGATCAGCCCGAAAACGGCGGCGGACGCCGCGGGCCGGCGCCTCTCGACCCAGATCTATTCCGGGGGAACCCTCGCGCGCTCCACCTGGGTGCTGTACGAGAAAGACCAGAAGCCCGCCGCCCAGCTCGCCGACCTCCAGGACCGGATCAACCTCAACCGCCGGCCCCAGAACGAGAGGACCGTCTTCCACGACGACAGCCAGATCACGGCCGACGTGACCCGCTCCGGCTTCGATGGCCTCGGGCATTACAGAACCGAGGCCACCGCCGGCACGTTCGGAGCCGGAGATTCCCGGACCGGCACGATCCATTACAACCCCTCCCGGGGCACCTACGAAATCGATCAGACCACCAACGCTCCGGCGCCGGGCCACACCTTCACCATGCTGCCGGCGAGCTCGCCGTGGATCCTCGAAACCTATTCTTCGATGGCAGCGACCGAGGGCGGGACCACGGCCACGACCCTCACCTGCTTCGACACCACGACCGGTTTCCTGGAGCGCAAGCGCACGCTGAAAGGTACGACCGAGGGCGCCAACGACGTCCTCGCGGTCTACGCGCCGGACGGGGCGGGAAACGTCGTCCAGGAGCGCTTCTTCGGCGGAGATAAACAGAGCCTCACGGCCAACGGCACGACCTGCACCATGGCCCTGCCCACGGCGGTCTACCAGATCGACCACGGCTGGCAGAACGGAGTCCTCGCGACGTCCACCTATCTGGGGAGCGGCTTCCACAGCCGGCAGCAGACGATCGATCCCGTCGGCCTGCCCTCCCAGAGCAAGGATGTGTCGGACCTCCCCACCGACTACGAGTACGACGCCCTGGGCCGCCTCACCTGGTCGAAGCCCCAGAGCGGCCACGGCGGCTGGACGGAGTACGTCTACACCCCGGCCACCTTGGCGACCGCGCTCGCCAAGGTCGAGATCCGCCGCCGGGCCAACGGCAGCAAGGCGGCGCCGATCCTGGCCAGGAGCGAGATCCTGTTCGACAGCTTCGGCCGGGTCTGGAAGGAGCAGCAGCTCCTGCCGGGCAACGTCTGGACCACCCGCGAGACCCTTTACAACGGCGCGGGCCAGAAGGCCTCCGTCTCGGAGGTGGAAGCCGGGAATCCGACGAAGAGGACCCAGTTCCTGGAGTACGACGCCTTCGGACGGGCGAAGCGGATCCGCCCGGCGGACGGCTCGACCCACGACATCACGTTCAACTACTTCGGGACCCGGACGGTCGAGCGGAAGGTCCCGGTGGGAACCTCCTTCAACGCCTCGACCGGCACGGTGAGCGAATCGATCGCCACCACCACAGAGACCTACGATCGGCAGGGCCGGCTCTGGAAGGTGACCGAGCCCTCGGGAGCGGCCGACGCCTTGGTGACGACCACCTACACCTACGACGTGGGCAATCGGCTCAAGCACGTCTCCACCACGGCCGGCCTCACCCAGACCCGGACCTTCAACTACGACAACCGGGGCTTCCTCACCTCCGAGATCCACCCGGAAAAGGGCGCCTCCGGCAACGGCACCGTCAGCTATTTCGACTACGACGCCCGCGGCCACGCCGGACGCAAGGTGGACGGTCCCAACGACCTGACCTTCTCCTACGATGCGGCCGAGCGGGTCACCCAGGTCAAGGAGACCGGGAGCTCGGGCCGCCTGCTCAAGGTCTTCTCCTACGCCTCGGCCAACGCGGGGACCGACCTGCGCAAGGCCAAGCTCCGCGAGGCCACCCGGTACAACTACGTTCTCGACGGCGCCTTCACTGTTCAGGTCGCCGAAACGTACGTCTACGCCGGCCGGGACGGCCGGGTCTCGCAGCGCGACACGGCCGTGACCGTCAACGGCGGGGCGGCCGAGTCCTTCACCCAGTCCTTCGCCTACATCTCGCTGGGTCTCGAGAGCTCAATCACCTATCCCGTCTGCACCCACGCCGGCTGCCAGGACGCGCCGCAGGTCTTCGCCGACGTTCCCGTGAGCCACCCGGCCCGGCGGGAGATCGAGGCGATCTACGAGCAGGGGCTCACCGCCGGGTGCACCCAGAGCGTCCCTCCCAACTACTGCCCGGATAGCAGCGTGAACCGGACCGAGATCGCGGTTTTCCTCCTCAGGGCCATCGAGGGGCCGAGCTATCAGCCTCCCCCCTGTATCAACGCCACCTTCTCCGACGTGCCCTGCGGCTACTGGGGAGCTCCCTGGATCGAGGAGCTCTACCGGCGGGGCTTCACGGCCGGCTGCGCGACCAGCCCGCTGCGGTACTGCCCGGACTCTCCGGTGACCAACGCTCAGATGATCGCCTTCCTGCTCCGGGCCAAGGAAGGAGTGAGCTATACGCCGCCGGCCTGCGCCACGCCCCCGTTCCCGGACGTGCCCTGCTCCTACTGGGCCGCCGGCTGGATCGCAGAAGCGGCCCGCCGGGGCATCACCGCCGGCTGCGCGACCGGCTTCTGCCCGGAGTCCTCGATCACCCGGGCGCCCATGGCGGGCTACCTCGTGCGTACCTTCGGCTACCCGGTGGACATCCACCCGCAGACCGCCCGCACCATCCAGCCCACCTACACCCAGGGCCTGCTGACGGGGGTTCCCGGCTACGGCACCGTCTCCTACCACCCGAACCTGCTGGTGAGCCAGGTCCTCCACGACAACGCCGTCACCGAGACCCAGGCGAACGATCCCAACGCCATGCGCCGCCCGGCCTCGATGTCGGCCACGGGTGCCTCGGCCAACTGGACCACCGGGACCTATAGCTACGACGGCGCCGGCAACGTCACGAAGATCGGCGCCTCCTGGTTCACCTACGACAAGGTCAGCCGTCTGCGCAATGCGACCCTCTTTCTTGGGCAGACCGGAGGAGGAAGCCAGGTTCAGCAGAGCTACACCATCGATGCGTTCGGAAACATCACCGCGATCCTGGGAACGAGCGGCCGGAACACCCCGACGAGCGCCTCCACCAACCGCCTGACCGGAACCGGAACCGCCTACGACGCCGCCGGGAACCTCACCTCCTGGAACGGCGCCACGTACAATTACGACCGCTTCAACCAGATGATCCGGATGCGCTCCGGCTCCGAAGATCTGGTCTACGTCTACACCGCTGGAGACGAGCGTCTCTGGAGCTACGACCTCCCGAAGAACCAGTCCCGCTGGACCCTCCGCGACCTCGGCGGCAAAGTGCTCCGCGAGTATTTCAACGACGGCACCTGGACCGTCGACACGGACTACCTCTACCGCGACAGCCAGCTCCTCGCCGCCGAAACCCGCTACGGCCGCCGCCACTTCCATCTCGACCACCTGGGAACTCCGCGGCTGATCACGAACGGCGTGGGCTATCCCGTCGCGTACCACGTCTACTACCCCTTCGGCGAGGAAGCGACGGCCTTCAATCAGGACCGGGAGCGGATGAAGTTCACCGGGCACGAGCGGGATCTGGCGAGCCTGGCGGGGGCCGGGGATGATCTGGATTCCATGCATGCGCGGCATTGCAGCCCGGTGGTGGGGCGGTTTTTGAGCGTGGATCCGGCCAACTCGGCGAAAGCGAGCCAGCCCCAGAGTTGGAACAGGTACTCCTATGCTCTGGTCAATCCCTTGAAGTACGTTGATCCCGACGGCGAAGAAAGCCGGGCGGCGATCCAACTCGAGCAGGACATCCAGGCCGTTGCGGACGGCTCGATGTCCCTCGGGGCCTATCATGAGAGGAATACAGCAAGAGCCGTTGGCGCTGCCGCAGGTCTCACAGGCCTTGCCCTGCTGAAGGCTTTGCCGGCCATCGTCACTCTGGCCCAAACCATCGCGCTTGCCCCTGAAACCGCCGCGATCGGAGTCGCTGCCGCCGAGGCCCTGACTCCTGGGACGGTCACTTTGAGCGCAGGCGGGATGGTTGTCATCGGCGAGGGCATGGGAAGGGTAAACCAAGCGGCTGAAGCACTTGGCGCTTCCACAAATAAGCTGGAGTGGTCGACTCTGGGGGAGCTATCCAGCAAAAACCTGCAATGGCTTCGCGCGCAGATACAGAATGGCGCTAAGATCCTTGATGTCGGCCTCGATCTGGGTCGACAGGCCGGCAGCAGGTTTTACGCTGGTGAAGTGAAGCTTCTTCAGGGAAGCGGATACGTCAGGCGATTCTTTGGATACGCCACGATCAATGGGAGACGGGTGGTGGTATGGCAGTGGGTTCCCAAGTAACAGGCATGAACGAAGGAGGATGGCCGCTTGTTCATGACGCCTGACAGGTTCTTTGAGCTGGTTCGCAGGGAGCTCGGCTTTCTGATTCAGGAGCTTGGCTTCGTAGTCTATCAGGAGGCCGTGTTTCCGCCTGAATGCTGGATTGAGCTCAGGAATGAAACAACGGGAGTGACAGTGACCTATGAGGTGGAGTCAGCTCCCTGGGTCAAGGTCGCTCGTCTTGGCAGCTACGAGGGCAAGATCGTGGACCTCGAAGGGTATGATCTACTTTTTCTCTTGAAGGCTCGCTCCCCGTCTGCCTATCGTGAGTTGATGAGCCTCATGAACGAGAAGCGGGACATTGCCGAGATCTTGCAGAAGGCGGCACTCAACCTGAGACTCTACGCGACAGATGTTCTCACCGGAGATTTCTCGGTCTTTCAGAGCCTCGAGCCGATCGCAGCGAAGCGCCTCAAGGCACGCGAGTCGAAGTTGTTCGGCCGCTGATCCTCCAAGGCGGCAAAGTCCTCCGCGAGTCTTTCAGCGACGACACGTTGTCCAGTCGGCCGGAGCGAGGATTCCTCCTCCGTTGCTCCCGGCTCGCGCCGGGGGTCGCCCTCGACCAGGCCCAGGCCGAGCTGACGACGATCGGGCAGCGAAATACCCGGGCGAAGGCCCCCGCCCGGGAGCCCTCACCCCAACCCTTCTCCTGCCGGAGAGGGGCTTTAAAGTTTGTCTTCGTTGTCTCCCTCCTGCTCTGAGATAGGGTTGCCGGGAGACATCATCCTGCGGGCGCTCTCCGTGGGCACGGCGGCCGGGAGCATCGTGGGTGCCTTGGTTGACGCGGATCCGGAACATCGGTAGACTTCCACAGTCAATTGCTCAACTGAGAAGAGGGGAGGCGCGAGGGCGTTCGCGTCTGGCGGAGCGTTCGGTCCCCGGCAGGCGGGCGTCCTGCCTGGCACAAGGGAGGATCAATCTATGAATCTGAGCGGGTCTGATTCCAAGATCGGATTGGCGCTGTCAGGAGGAGGCTTTCGCGCCACGCTCTTTCATCTTGGGGTCATCCGATACCTGAGATCAACGGATCGGCTGAAAAACGTTAGTCACATCGCGGCGGTGTCTGGGGGCAGCATCCTGGCCGCACACCTTGCCGCCAATTGGAAACTCTACACAGGATCCTTTGAGGAGTTCCTTCGCGCCTCCGAGCTCCTGCTGAAATTCACTGCCCGCGACATCCGGGGGCGTATCGTCCGGCGGCTTCCCTGGTTGATGCTGCGGCAGCTCATGCCTCGATTCGTGCCGCTCTCACGTTCTCTCCCGCGCTCCACGACCGACCTCCTCAGGAACGAGTTACGGAGGCTCTACGGAGATGTCAATCTCGCGGATCTTCTTGCCTTGGCGCCAGACTCGCCGAAACTGTCTCTCCTCGCAACAAATCTCACGCATCCTGGAATCACTGCCTTTGAGAATGAGCGAATCGTCAACTACCCTCTGCATGGTAGTGAGAAGCCGTGGGAGGGAACGAGCGTTCCTCTGCATCTGGCTGTAGCTTGTTCCGCCGCCTACCCGGCCTTCTTCCCGCCTTTGGCCGTGTCCTACGAAGACGTGCTCGCGCCGGATGACTACGGAGTTCAGTATCATAGCGACGGGGGAGTGATTGATAACCAGGGCCTGCAGACGATTTTCGCGAACAAAGAAGTCGAGACGATCATCATCAGCGATGCCGCGAGCGTTAGCATCGATTCTCAGCCTACGGCGCATTTTGGCATTCTTACGACGGGTCTGCGATCCATGGAGCTCATGATGGCTCAGATCCGTAGCGGCCATTACGCGAGCGTTACGGGGAGCCCGAATCGCTCGCCAATCGTGATTGACATCGAGCCCGAAAAGGAAGACCTGAAGCGAAATCACTGGGGCACGGTTTACAGTCAGCTCCCTCAGGTTCGTACAGACCTGGACGAGTTCGACGCCATCGAGCGGCAGGAGCTCGTTCACCACGGATATTTCTCGGCTCAGGAGAAATTGAAGTTGCCTGTTGCGGACCCATCGTTCCTATCTCCAGAGCCTTCCAGGGGCTTGCCCGCGAAGGTTGCTCGCCACCTGCGATCCAGATCCGGCTTTCGCCTGGGCATCATCTCCTGGAAAGACCACGTGGCGGTCATCAATCTTCTTGTGTTGGTGCTCGGTCTTGGGTTCCTGGCATGGGAAGGCCCCAAAGCAGTGCAAGCGGTCTCTGATTTCATGGTTGTTCAAGCGGCCAGTGAGCTTAGAAGCAAGCCGCTTGGGATCATCCCGAGCAGCGGAGAGATTCCCCTGGAGGTTGGCGATGTCGGCGAGCGGCCGACGAATCCGGGGTTCACCGTTACGGCCGAAGATCGGGTCTGGGATCTACGCAATCTCCAGATCTCGGACAAGGAAGGAATCGTCGAAGGTCCAGCTTATATGACTCGATATACGGAGCTCCGCAGGGAAAAGGAATCTGCGATCGAATACTCCTACAGATTCGAAACCAGTGGAAAAGTGCGCGCCTGGAAGGGGAATGGAGATTCCCGTCTCGGCTTCCGGCTGATCGGACCTCCACCGAGGGCAAAGCCTACTGCTGAGAGCGGACCGTCAACCTTGCATGTCTACAAATGTATAGTTGATTGCCGTCACATTCCCGTCGGTGAGACATTTACCATCGTGATTCAGGCGCAATACAACGATGCCTTTCTGAAGCGTGAGAATTGGTGGACGGGAATGATCGTTTCGGACAAGATGAAGCGCGTCTCGATGCGGATCGTTTTTCCGCCACATCTGCCGTTTCAGAACCCTTCGTTCAGGCGCTATCCCAACGGCAGCAGACTCGAAAGCGTCACTTTCGAGGGCAAAGCCCTCAATATAGGAGGGCAACCCGAGTTGCTTTGGACCGTCAGTCCCCCGATCAGCGGCAGCACGTACAGGGTGAATTGGGACTGGTACCCAGATGCGTAGTCAGTGGCGCGCAGGTCTCCGGCTCACCGGTTTCGATCCCGTGACCGGGGAACGTCCAGCGTTCGTGGCGACGCCGATTCCGTAGGCATGACTGCATCCCGGAGTGAATCGAGCAGCGCGTCGAGCGCGTCCGGTTCGATCGGCTTGACGAGGTGGCAATCGAAGCCCGCTTCTTTGGAACGATGGCGGGCTTCTTCCTGCCCATAGCCGGTCAGGGCGATGAGTGGCGTCCGCTGGAAGGCCGGCTGCTCGCGAAGACGCACGGCCAACTCGTAGCCGTTCATGCCCGGCAAGCCGATGTCGCACAGCACGGCCTGCGGCTCGAAGGTGCGGGCGGCCTCCAGGGCCGCCGGCCCGTTGTGCGCTGTCCGCACTTCGTGGCCGCGCAGCTTCAGAAAGAAGGCCATCATCTCCGCCGAATCCACGTTGTCTTCCACCAGCAGAATCTTGAGCGCGCGCGAGGCGGATGGGGCGCGCTCGTCCGAGGCCGCTTCCGGGCCGGCGGCTCCGGTCGCGGGCGCTGCCGGAAGCCGGACGATGAATTCGCTGCCGCGGCCGGGGCCCTCGCTCCGCGCTTCGACCTGTCCCCCGTGAAGCTCGACGAGGTGCCGCACGAGCGTCAGGCCGATGCCCAGGCCGCCCTGCGAACGATCCAGCGAACGATCCGCCTGGGTGAAGAGATCGAAGACGTGCGGCAGCAGGTCGGCATGGACCCCTATTCCGTTGTCGCAGACGCGGAGGACGACCTCACCGCTGTCCTGCGCCGCCGCGAGCTGGATGTGCCCGCCTTCGTCGGTGAACTTGGCAGCATTGTTTAGCAGATTGCCGACGACCTGCACGAGGCGGGTCAGATCGCCTTCGAGCGGCACCGGCTCCGGCGGGAGCGCGACCGTCAACTGGTGGCGGCGCGCATCGATCAGCGGCCGGCTCGCCTCGACCGCGCGGCGGATGACCGTCGAGAGCTCGAGCGGCTCGCACGCGAGCGTGACTTTTCCTCGTGTGATGCGCGAGACGTCGAGCAGATCGTCCACCAGGCGCGTCAGGTGCTGGGTTTGCCGCTCGATGACCTCGCGCGCCCACTGCTGCCTGGCGTCCGCCGGGGCGAGCAGCTTGAGGACCTGGGCCGCATTGCGGATCGGGGCGAGCGGGTTGCGCAGCTCGTGCGCGAGCATGGCCAGGAACTCGTCCTTGCGCCGGTCGGCTTCTTTCAGTGCCTCCTCCATCTGCTTGCGCTCGGTGATGTCGATGACGGAGCTGAGCACGCAGAGGCGCGCGTTGATCTCGACGAGCGCCGAGCCGATGACGCCGGTCAGCTCCTCGCCGGTCTTGACGCGGAAGCGGGCTTCGATGTTGGGCACGCGCTCGCCCGCCCGAAGTCGCGCGAAACGCTCGGCGCGCGCTTCCGGCTCGACCCAGAGCCCGAGCTCTTCGGGCGTGCGCCCGAGCGCCTCCTCGCGGGTGTACCCGGAGAGCCGTACGAAGCCCTCGTTGACCTCGACGAGCCGCCCGTCGTCAACCGAGGTGATGGTGAGCGCGAGAGGGCTTTGACCGAACGCGATCGAAAATTTCGCTTCCGACTCGCGCAGCGCGGCCTGTGCTGCGCGTCGCTCACGCTGGAGCCGGAGGTGGGCGCCGACGCGGGCGAGCAGCACTTTCGCGCTGAAGGGCTTGACGAGGTAATCGTCCGCACCCGCCTCCAGACCCTCGACTTCCGCCTCTTCTCCGGCCCGCGCCGAAAGCAGGATCACGGGGAGCGTCTTCGTCCGCTCGTCCGAGCGCAACTCGGCGAGCAGCTCGACGCCGCCGAGCCGCGGCATCGCCACGGCGCTCAGCACCAGATCGAACGGCTGTTCACGCGCCGCCTGCAAAGCCGCCGCGCCGTCGCTGAGGGCGACGACTTCGTGCTCCTGGAGGAGCAGCCGCCGGACGTGCTCGCGCATGCCGGCGTCGTCGTCGACCAGCAGGATGCGCGCAGGGCAAGGGTTTCGAGGGTCGATTTTCAAAGTGTCGTCGCCGGCCAGAAAGCTGGTCCCGATGGAGAGGGTAGCATCGTTGGAGAAGGCCCCCTCTGCGGAGTCGCGCGGCGGCGCTGGCGGCGCGCGGGCCTTTGGGCCGGCCGCTTCCTTTCCTCTCCTGAACCGGGAAGGAGGACCCGCCAGATCTCCGTGTCAGCGTCCTCGTAGACCAATCGGAAGTGCTCGGGCCTCTGGACGATCCAGCGGCGTTCCGGATTCTCCCACCGCGAGCGGACGATGACCACCAGATCCACGTCCAGACGCTCGAGGTTCTGCCTCCAGCGCCGGTAGGGTCCCACCCTGTACGGGAGCCCGATCGACGCGCCCCAGCGGTAGTGCTCGGCGTTCAGATTCACGCTCCGCGGCACGATCCGCACGTCGTTCTGGAGACGGCTGCCGAAATAGAGGTAGGGCTGATTGAGACCGGCGTAGGCGACCCGGGCGCCCCCAGGGCCGGCGATCCGCTCCAGGGCCTGAGCCGCGGGACGATCCCGGAGCTTGACCCGCTGGTAGGTTTCCACCCACTCCCCGAGGGACACGGCCGCGAGGGTCAGGACGATGGCAGCCCCGGCCCAGCCGAGCCAGCCCGGGTTCCAGGTCCTCCAGGCCGGCCGGCGGCCGGAGAGGCGCTTGCGGAGGCGGGGGACGAGCGCGGCCAGACCCACGAGGGCCAGGGTCCCGGCCACCTCTGCCGCGCCCGACGCTCCGAACCGCCGCGTCTGATGGAAGGTCACCAGCAGGAGCACGAGGCAGCGGAAGGTCGCAGCCCAGGAGGCGGGCCGGTCGACGAGCCAGGCGAGGCAAACGGCCGCGAGCCCGACACCGGCCATGAAGTAGCGCATGTCCCGATGGTCGTACATCAGGTAGAGGAACTGGAGGAAGAAGACCACCGGCAGGGCGAGCGCCAGGCCGGTGAGGAGCCTGCGCCGGGCGAAGGCCACGAGCGGTGCGAGCAGGGCGGCGGGGAGCAGGGTGTAGGGGAAGAGCGGCCCGAAGAGGTCGCTCCTCCGGGTAAGGAAATGGGGGATGTCGATCTCCGCTTCCTCGGACTGCATCCGCACCGCGACGCTCGTCTCCTCCCGGCCCGGCAGGATCTCCTGTCCGAAGACGGTGATGGGAGCGGGATAGAACGGGTTGCCCGCTGTCCAGGCGTTGCGCAGGTAGGTGTAGCTTCCGGCGAGGAGCATGCACACCGCGAGCAGGACGGTGAGGCCCGGCAGGCTCATGGAGGACGGATGCTCGTCCTTGAGGCCGACCCAGTGGACCGCGAGGGTGGCGCCGAGGATCAGGAGGATGGTGACGGCGTAGTACAGGCCGATGTATTTGGACGCGACGAGCAGCCCCAGAGAGAGTCCGGTGGCGACGACCCGTCCGGGCCGGGGACGGTGGCCCGCGGCCAGGGCCCCGTCCAGGGCGGCGAGGGTGAAGAAGGCGGTCACGTGGTCGTTGCCGGCCGTGAAGGCGTGGACGAGCACCTTGTGGATCGAGGCGTAGAGGATCATGGCCAGCGCGGCACCGCGAGGAGAGACGCCGAGCCGGCGGGCCACGGCGGCCAGGGCCACGAGGGAGAAGAGGAAGTAGGGGAGCTGCGACCAGCGGGCGGCCACGTCGCTGTCCCCGAACGGGGCGAGGAACGTCCAGGCCGAGATCTCGGGGAGGATGGGGTAGTACGCCGTGCTCCAATCTCCCATCGAGAACTTGATCATCCGCAGGTCGCCGAACCGGTGCCAGACCGCGACCGCCGAGAGGTGGTAATAGAGGTCGTCGGACCCGTGCCCCGGCGGTGCGAAGGCGAAGCGGGCGACCTCCCGGGCGAAGGCCAGGACGAGGGACGCCGCCGCAGCGAGGAGGAGCACGCCTTCGGCCCGGGCGAAGGGCCCTTCCGGAGCTTGCGGCGAATCCGTCTCCTCCGGCAGCGGCGACCTTGCCGGCAGGAACCGGCTCAGCAGGTAGGCGGCGGCCACGCAGAGGAGGAACGGCGCCGGGCGCATCCGGCCGAAGTGACCGAGCCACGTGGCCTGCACGCTGGCGGCCGCCACGGCGATCGTGAACGCGGCCACCGCCCGGGAGAGCGGCCTCACGTCGGGCATCAGCCAGAGGGCGGTCCGCCACCCGGTCCCGGCCAGGGCCGCGATCATCGCGGCGAAGACGAGGACCTGGAGGGCGCGCGCCTGCGCGGGGATGGCCGCCCCGGCGACCAGCACCGCAAGGAGAAGCGGCGGCAGGGCCGCTCTCGCCTGACTGAAGAACCTGTCCAAAGTGTCTCGCTCCAGGACCTTTCTGCCGCAACGGGCAAGGGAGTCTACTTCACAACCGCCGCCCGAAACGCCCGCACCGTCTCCTCCGCAGCCAGGCGCCAGTCGAAGAGGCGGGCTCGTTCGGCCCCGCGTTGCCGGAGGTCCTCCCGGAGCGCCTGGTCGGTGAGGAGAGCGGCGATCTTCTCTGCCCAGGCCTCCGATCGGTCGGGTGGAGCGTAGAGGGCCGCGTCTCCCGCCACTTCGTGGAGGACGGGGATGTCCGAGAGCACGAGGGGAGCCCCGGCCCGGAGGGCCTCCACCACGGGCAGCCCGAAGCCCTCATAGAAGGAGGGGAGCGCGACCAGCAAAGCGCCCCGGTAGAGGGCCGCCAGCTCCTCGGGGCTCACGTACCCGAGGTGGACGAGCCAGCCGGCCGCCGCGGCTCCCGCGATCTCGCGGCGGATCTCCGCGGACTTCCAGCCGAAGCCGCCGCAGAGGACCAGGGCGGGAGGATCGGCGACCCGCCGTTGGAGGAGGCGCCAGGCGACCAGGAGCGTCCCCAGGTTCTTGCGCGGCTCGAGCGTTCCCACGTGGAGGGCGTAGCGCGGCGGGGTCTTGTCCGGCAGCGAGGCGAAGGTCCCGTCCGTGGTCTGGCCCGGGCCGTGGTGGATCGCTCGCACCCGCGGGGGGGAGACCCCCAGGTCGAGAAGCTCGCTTCGCACCGCCTCGCTAGGGGTGAGGAGCAGGTCCGCCTCCAGCATCGCCTGGTCCAGCCGCTCCCGGAGGGCCGCACCCGTGTCCGGGCGCACAGCCCAGGGGATCTTGCGGACGGTGAGGTCGTGGACCGTGGCGACCCGGGCACCCCGGGCGAACCGGAAGAGAGGCGGGGGGAGGTAGTTGGGCGCGAAGAGCACCCGGTTGCCGTCCGCCGCGAGGAGGAGAGGGGCGAGACGGCGCAGGATCTGATTCCCTCGCCAGGGGGGGACGACGAGGTCGTCCGGCGCTTCGTAGACCACCCGCTCGATCGCCGGACCTTCGGGAAAGGAAACCGCGGGCCGGGGAGCGCCGGGGTCCGCCTCCACCAGGGATTGTCCGTAGAGACGCAGGCGGAGGTCGTCCCGGTCCGCCAGGTGGACCAGGAGCTGGTGGAGATACCACCCCACGCCGGTCAGGGGCTCGTAGAAGGAGTTGACGTCCACCGCCACGGTCAGGCGCGGCTCGGCCCGGCGGCGGTGGATCGTGCGGGCGAGGTCCCGGAGCCAGAGGAACGTGGCCCGCAGGCGACGAGGGGAGCCCAGGCGCAGCAATCCCCGGAGGACGCGCGGGAGGCTTGGGTTCGACGTCATGGAGGGTAAGAGTGTATCGTCCCCGGTCGAATGCGCCTCCGGCCCGTTCCCGCCCTCTGCCTGGCGTTGTTGCTGCTCGGCCTGACCTGGTCTCTTTCCGGGCCGGGCGCCGCCCCTCTGTCCAGGGGGGACGAGTCCACCCTCGCCCTGGCGGCCCAAAGCCTCTTGCACGACCGCGACCTCTCCTACGACCAGCGCGACGCCCACCGCGCTGGCCGCCTCTGGAGCGGCGGCCCCGCCGGGCTCACCCTTTTCACCAACGACGGCGGCCGGACGATGTTCTACGGCCGCTCGCTGGCCTGGCCGATGGCGGCCCTGCCGTTCTACGCAGTCCTTGGGGAGCGGGGGGGCGCGGTCTTCAACATGGCCCTCTTTCTTCTCGTTGCCGGTGCGGCGCTCTGGCTCGTCCGGGAAGAAGGGGGGCTTCCCGCTCTCTTCGCGGCCGGCTTTTTCTTCGCCTCGGCGGCCTTCGGGTACGCCGTCCGGACGGACTCCCCGGTCTTGGTGGGGGCGTGCCTCTTCTTCGCCCTCCTCCTCTGGCAGAAGCTGCGGGAGCTCCCCGACCAGAGCCGGCGCGATCTCCGGCTCCTTGCCGGTACGGGCGTCCTTCTCGGGGCGGTCTTTGCGGCGAGCCCGCCCGCGGCGATCCTGGGCCTCCCCGTCCTGATCGACCTTCTGTGGAGGAGGCGGTGGGCAGACGCCTTCACCGTTCTTGCCTCGGCGCTTCTGGTCGTGGGGTTCCTCGCGGTCGTCCAGTGGCGCCTCACCGGCGAATGGAACGTGGAGGGAGGGGCCCAGCGGCGGACGTTCGACGGGGAGTACCCCCTGGAGGCTGCCGGGGACCTCTGGCAGGGCTACCGGGAGATCGGCGGTGCGGACCTGGAGACCGGCCTCCGGCTGCTCCCGCGCAACCTCGGGTACCTGCTGGCCGGCCGGCACGCGGGGCTCCTCCCGTATTTCCCGTTCGCGCTCCTCGCGATGGCCCTTTACTTCGCGGGTCCGAAAAACCGTGCCCGAATCCTGCTGGCCGGCGCGGTCGCCGTCTACTGTCTGAGCATCCTCCTGACCCATCCCCATGACTTTGATGGCGGCTCCGGCGCCCTGGGGAACCGGTTCGTGGCCGCGATCTACCCGGCCTTCTTCCTGCTGCCGGGTCGCCGGGCCGTCCGCCGTGGCCTCGTCCTCCCCTATGCCGCCGCGGGCCTGTGGACCGCCGGGGCCGTGCTCGCGACCATGGCGCCGGGCCTCTCCGACCCGGCCGTGCGGCTGGGTACGTTTCGGATCCTTCCCCTGGAGCTGACCCTTCTGGGCGGCGCTGGCGGAGGACAGGTCTCCGATTTCACCGCTCAGACCTGGGGCGGCGCCGTCTGGATCGTGCCGCGCTGGAGCTTCTACACGGAAGAACGGCACCCGAACGGGGTCTGGGTCCGGGGTGCCACCCGCTCCGAGGTGGTGGTCGTCTCCCCCAACCGGCTGGACCGCCTGCGATTCACGGTCTACGCTCTCTCTCCCGAAAACGAGTTGGTGCTCGACAGCGGCGTCGACCGCCTTCGCGTCCGCTTCGACACCGAGGGCAAGCGACTGGGCACCCCCGTCGACCTCGCCGTCGAGCCCGTGGCCCGGGATCTCGGGTTTTTCCCTTCCCCCGAGGGAGAATTCTTCTATCGCTTCACCCTGACCACCACCGGGGGCCTCGTGCCTGCACGGGTCGACCCGAAGAGCCTGGACCTGCGGTCTCTGGGGGTGTTCCTGGATTTCACGGGAGAAGGGCCGTAGGATTCACCCCCGTGTCCGATCCTGAAGCCCCGCCCTCTCCGGACGAGCCCCGCGTCGCCGAGGTGCTCCAGAAGGTGCGTTCCGGCGTGCGGCAGCGCCGGGCCGAGGCGACCACGCTCGCGGCGGGGGCGGAGCAGACCCGGAGCGGCCTCCTCGCCCTGAAGAACAAGGAGTACGTCCGCGAGCCGGTTCCCTTCTCCCACCGGGCCCGGCTCGGGCGGCTCATCGTCCTCTCCCGCAAGGCCGTCTTCCACCTGTTCCTCAAGTGGTTCATCCGGCCGGTCCTCGAGCAGCAGAACGGCTTCAACCAGGCGGCGAGCCGGCTGATCGAGGACCTGGTCGAGTCCCAGGAGAGGATGGGGCGCGAGTTGCGGGAGATCGCCGCGCGGCTGGAAGCCCTGGAGGAGCGGCTGGAGCGGATCGAGCGGCCATGAAGCCCCGGGTCGTGGTCTGCGGCGCCAAGGTGCCCTTCGCCCATGGCGGCGCCGAAATGCTGGTGGAATCCCTCCGGGACGAGCTCAGGGCCCGGGACTTCGAAGTGGACGTGGTGACGATCCCGTTCCACTGGCCCACCCGGACCGAGCTGTTGAAGAGCAGCCTCGCCTGGCGCCTGGTCAACCTGACCGAGGCCGCGGGCAAGCGGATCGACCGTGTCATCGCGACCCGCTTTCCGTCCTATCTCGTCAAGCACCCCAACAAGGTCGTCTGGCTCGTCCACCAGCTCCGGCAGGCTTACGACCTCCTGGGCACCCGCTACAGCGACTTCTCCGAAAGCCAGCCCCGGGAC
Source organism: Thermoanaerobaculia bacterium (assembly GCA_035633875.1). Classification (GTDB taxonomy): domain Bacteria; phylum Acidobacteriota; class Thermoanaerobaculia; order Multivoradales; family UBA5704; genus DATARR01. The sequence goes on along the minus strand of DASQEB010000442.1, from coordinate 691 downwards.
GTGAAGGTGCTGGAGATGATCCGCGCCATGGATCGACGGACCCTCTCCGAAGCCCGGGCCGTCTACACCATCTCGGGTAACGTGGCCGACCGGCTCCGCCGCTTCAACCAGGTTCCGGCCGAGGTCCTCTATCCGCCTCCCAAGCTCGACCGCCTCTACCACCCGGGAGAGTTCGGCGACTTCGTCTTTTCCGTGGGCCGCCTGGACCAGCTCAAGCGCTTCGACCTCCTGGTCCGTGCGATGAAGCACACCGAGACTCCGGTTCGCTGCCGCATCGCCGGCACCGGGCCGGAGCGCGAAAACCTTACGGCGCTGATCGAGCGGCTGGGCCTGAGGCACAAGGTGGAACTGCTGGGCTGGGTGGACGACCGGGATGTGGTCGAGGAGTATGCCAACTGCCTGGGCGTCTACTACGCCCCCTACGACGAGGACTACGGCTACGTCACCGTCGAGGCCTTCAAGGCGGCCAAGCCGGTGGTGACCACGGCGGATGCCGGAGGAGTCCTGGAGTTCGTGGAGGACGGTGTAAACGGCTTCGTCTGCCCTCCCGACTCCCCCCGTGAGATCGGCGCCCGCCTGGATGCCCTCTGGCGCGACCGGGAGCGGACCCGGGCCCTGGGTCTCGCCGGCCAGCGGAAGGTCCGGGACATCACCTGGGATACAGTGATCGAGCGGCTCACCGGGATCGCCG
>DASQEB010000441.1:0-1640 GCA_035633875.1 Thermoanaerobaculia bacterium | reverse complement strand
TCGCTCACCACGGTGTGCATGCCCATGGGCATGGCCTTGATGTCCTCTTCCAGGCCCGCCATGCGCGCTGCCTCCCAGGCGTCGTCCATCCCCAGGTTGGAGCTTCCCACGATGTTGGAGAAGAGGCTCCCGGCCATAGGGCGGCCGGTCTGGAGGACGACGCCGATCTGGCGGCGGACGGACTGGATGGCGAGGCCCGCTAGGTCCTGGCCGTCGAAGTAGATGGAGCCGGAGGTGGGCTTCTCGAAGCCGAGGAGGAGGCGCAGACAGGTGGATTTGCCCGCTCCCGAGGGGCCCACCAGGGCGATGAACTCGCCGGGGCCGGCCCGGAAGGAGACGTCGTCCAGGATCAGCGGGCCGTCGGCCTGGTAGCGGAAGGAGACGTGGCTGAATTCGATCGCGCCGGAGAGCTCTCCGGGCTCGGCCTTGGACTCGTCCACCTCGGGGAGGGTCTCCAGGATCGGCTGCAGGCGCTCGTAGATCGGCACCATGGTGAGGACGGAGGAGAAGACCCCGACCAGGGAGAGCGCGGCGGAGAGGAACTGGCCGAAGGCGGCGTTGAAGGCGAGGAACTCGCCGATGGGCATGGCCTCCGCGGTGGTGGCGCCCACGACGGCGAAGATGGCGAGGGAGGTGAGCACGCCGTAGACGACGTTGAAGGCGGTCTGGGCGTTGGCGGCCCGCTGCGCCGCGAGGGTCCGCCGCCGCTGCTCGGCGAAGCGGTCGGCCCAGCGGGCGTAGGCCCGGGCTTCGGCCCCGGCCACCCGGAGCTTGGAGATGCCGTTGATCAGCCCGAAGAGGAGGCTCGCGATCTTGCCCAGGAGCTCCAGGAGCGCGCGCTGGTGGCGGAGCTGGAGCCAGACGAGACCGGCCGTCACGGCTGTGAAGAGGGCCACCAGCCCCGTGGCCAGCAGGGCCAGCCGCCAACTGTAGTAGAAGAGCAGGGCGAAGCTGAAGACGGAGAAGACCGCTCCCAGGACGAGCGTCAGGACGTTCCCCATCAGCATCTCGCGGATGGCGTTGATTCCGAGCGAGCGGTTCGCGAGGTCCCCCACGGTGTAGCGCCGGAAGAAGGAGACGGGGAGGGAGAGGAGCCGGTCCCAGACGGCGGACTGGACGGAGCCGTCCGCCTTGCCGCCGAGGCGGAGGACGGCGATGCTCCGGGTCACCTGGAAGATCGATCCGGCCACGGCGGCCACGATCAGGGCCAGGGTGACCTGGAGGAGCTGGCTGCGGTCCGCCGAGGGGATGAGGTTGCCGAAGACCTGGCCGGTGAGGATCGGCACCAGCAGACCTAAAAGGCCGCCTCCCAGGCCCATGAAGAAGATGGTCAGGAGGTCGTCCCGCCGGCCCTCCACCGCCACCCGCAGCAGGTCGCCCCGGGTCACCGGCCGCTCGGGCAGCGGCGGGTAGAACATGTGGGCATCGCCGGCCAGACTCTCGGCCACGGCGGCGTCCACGGGCGTCCGCGTCCGCTCCACGGAGTCGACCATTTCGTAGCTTCGCGGCGAGGTGGGGAGCAGGGCGACCGGGCGGCGGACCTTCTGCTCGGCGTCGAGGAAGCGGAAGGCCACGAGGGGGCCGTTGTCGCGGCGCCACCAGTCGTCGCGCAGGATCACCCGGCGGGAGCGGATGCGGGA
>DASQEB010000440.1:0-5998 GCA_035633875.1 Thermoanaerobaculia bacterium | reverse complement strand
TTCGATAACAAGAGTACCGAGAAGCGCGAGAACCTGGGCGCTCTGGCCCAGGACATCACCACCTCCTCTCTCTATACGTTGCCTGGTATCACCGTGGTGACGCGGGACCGTCTGGACGAGGTGCGCAAGGAGATCAAGCTTCCAGATTCCCTCAATACGGGAACGGGGGTCAGCCGGGTGGGAAAGCTGCTCCAGGCGGACGCCATCGTCACCGGCTCGATTCTGCGCTACGACGTCGAGCGCCGGGTGTTCGAGGGATACGGCACGAACGCGCTCATGGACGTCTTCCGCATGGAGATCGGCCTGCAGATCCTGGACGTTGGCACCGGCCGGGTGCGCTTTTCGAAAACGTTCCCCATCGAGCGGACCAAACAGTATCCAAAGCAGACTTCGGCCCCCCCGAATCCCATCGATCTCACCAGCGAGCTGCTCACCGCTCTGATCAACGATGCGCAGAAAGACCTGCGAAGCGCCCTGATGCAGGTGGCGGCGGGATTGGGGACGGCGAACCAGCTCATCGCGGTGCCCGTCGAGTCGCGGCCGGCGGGAGCCGATGTGATCCTGAGCGGAGTCTACGTCTGTAAAACCCCTTGCAGCGTCCAAGTCGCTCCGGACGGGATTCACGAGATCCAGCTCGTGATGCCCGGCTACCAGACCTACGAGCGCCGGATCAGAGCTCGGACCGATACGGTGATCGAGGCCAGCCTGGTGCCAAGAAGTTGAGGTAGGAGCTTCCAGCAAGGAAGGGGGCTCGCACCGCGCAACTGGACCCGCGCGCCGGGCGATCGAGGCGCGCGGGTTCCGGGTGCTGGAGGAGGGGGAGGAGATCGGGCTATAGCCGCTCTCAGCCCTTGAGCCGAATGTTGCGATATCGCACCCGCCCGGTGTGGGCCTGGAGCCCGATGAACCGGGGAGCCCCCGGGGCGCTCGGCAGAGCCCGGTCGGGATGCGCGGCATCCGAGCCTTCGACGAACCGGAAGTCGGTTGTCTGCTGCCCGTTCAGGAGCACGGTGTAGCGCTGCCCCTGGACGCGGATCTCGAAAGTGTTCCATCGGCCCGGAGGCAGGGCCGGCCTCGGCGTGAACGTCTGATTCTGCTGGTTGTAGATCGCCCCCGTCCGGTGCCGGTCGGCGCCGTCCGGCCGGGCCAGCTCATCGATCTGCACCTCGAGCCCGAAGTCCACCGCCACCCAGGCGGTGTTCTGGTACCCCTTGCTGTCCGGGTGGGGGAACCGGAGATGGACGCCCGAGTTGTCGTCCCCCTGCGTACTCATCCACTCCAGGACGAGGGTGAAGTCCGCGGGCGTCGGCAGGGTGTGCCAGTAGAGCCCGAGTCCGTTACCGGGAACGGCTTCGAGGATACCTCCCGCCGCGAAGAAACCTCCCTCGCCCGCCATTCTCCAATTGGAGGTGTCCCTCCCGTCGAAGAGAGCCGTGAAGCCGTCGCCGGGGGTAAAGAGTGGAGGCCCCGCGATGAAGCGGTCCGACATGCGGCGTGTCATGGCGACGCCGGTGAGCATCGGGTTTGGTGAACCGATCGAAGGGAAGAGGCAGGGTCCGAGCGCGTAGGCGTTCGCCACATGATGGAAACGGCCGTCCGGATCGGTCACGGACGTGGTCGGGTCCTCTCCCATCCAAAGCGTCCCCGTCTCGTGATGGGTGGTGCCCAGGACGTCGCGTCGGGGCGGGGTGAACCCGACGGCGTCGCGGGCCGGCTGCCCCGCCGCCACGGGAATGAACCCTCCGGAGCCCAGGACCTCGTAGGGTTTCCCGTTCGCCAGCACCAGGGCCACGTCGTCGGAGGCCCGGTCCAGGGCGTCCCATAGCGCCTGGTCCCTGGCCGTGGTGCCGATCGACACGAAAGCCCGCCGGACGCCGAACTCGTCCGGCTCCGGGTCGAGCCGCACGGAGCTTCCCGGGTTCTGCGGCTCCATCTCGCCGATGCCCCGGATGGTGACGACCACGACGTTGTCGTCCACGCTTTGGAATCTCTGAAAGGTGTCGACGTCGGGGATCTTCTTGAACAACTCGGCCTCGGAGTCCGCGCCCGGCTTGTCGAGGCCCGCAGCCGTGATCTGGAGGTGGAAGTGCCCCACGTCGCCATCGGCGTGCTGGTGCCGGCCCTTGATAAACAGGGCGGAGGCTTCGAGCTCCCGGATCGAGCTGTCCAGTCCGGCGATCGAAGAGCGCGGAATCCGGATCGTGAGGTTCGATCGCAGGTGTGCCATGAGGTTCCTGCCGATCAGACCGTCGTTGGGCACACCTGCAAAGGAGAGCAGCGCCAGGCGAGCGTTCTCGATGGTGGAGGCCGCGAGCACCACGATCCCGTTCTCCGGAACGGCGAGGGAGCCGCGCTGGGTTTCCACCCGGGTCACGCGCCCGCCCGCGGTGACCAGCCGGGTGACGTGGACGTCCGGCACCACCATGAGACGCTTCTTGACGTCGTCGCCGTTCGACTCCATATAGGCCACCCGCGCCGCCTTCATCAGCAGGGGGAGAGCACTGAACTTGTTGCTTGGGAAGCACCCGGCCCGGGTGTGGGTCTCGACGGCGAGCGGAGCTTCCAGCTTCGCGATCTCCTCCTCGCCCGGCAGAACGTCGTCCAGATGGAGCGGCAGCTCCGCCAAGGGGACCGCTCCCGGGATCTCGCCGGCCTGAAGGTCGTCGAAGAGCTGCTGACGGAGCGCTGTGTGGAGGGGGCCGAAGATGAAATCGTTGGTCTTGCTGGTGCCGATCTGTTCGGCCGCCTCGTCGAAATAGCGGCTCTTCAGATCGTCGACCACATCCGCCGGCCAGCCTGCGAGCTCCGCGTCGAGGAGCCGGGGAGACCAGCCGCCGAAGTAGATCGAGCGCCCTCCCAGGCAGTAGGCGAGCCCCGTGAACCGGGTGGAGGAGTGCCATGGCAGCCCCCAGAACTCCAGCCGCGGATTCCCGTCCTGGCCCGCTGCACGGAGGTCGGCGATGCTCGTCGCCCCGGGGACGCCCAGACCCACCACCGGCAGATTCTGGACGTGCTCCGGCACGGCGAGGAGCCCCGCCTCGAGCACAAGGATTCGCCGCCTTTTCTGCGTGGCGTCGTCGTGGAAGAGGCTCTGCGCCAGGACCGAGCCGAAAGAGCCCCCGCCGACGACGATGACGTCGAACGGGCGGGCGTCGGGCCGCGCGTTCGTGCTCTGGATCGCTTCCTCCCATGTGTTGCAGAGGTAGCGCCCGAGGATGTCGCGAGTGAAGTTGGTCTTCTCGGTCGTGAGCGGCTGCACCATGATTGATCCTCCTCGGCCTCTGGCCCTACTATAACCGTATAGGCGAAATTTCTCAGGAAATGTTTCAGTGAGGGAGACGAGACGGGGAAGCCCCGCACCAGGCAGACGCGAGGAGCGTCGGCGAGGACGCCGGCGCTCCCGGGGGTTTTCTAGTGCTCGAACGCTTCCGGGTCTACCCCGCCGCAGAAGGTGCCCGCGGGGTTGGAGTAGACCTTCACTTGGCCGCTCGCGGTGTCCGTCACTCTCAGTGTGTAGGCGGCGCTGGTGAGGGAGCCCCAGAGGATCCGGATCCTGGTGCCGGTCTCCAGCGCCTTGACCGCCACGTCCGAGCCGGCGGGGGTGCGGAGGCCGAACGTGCCGGCGAGGTCCGAGACCTTGCTTGCCTTGCCCTGGCCGGAGGCTCCGCGGTCGCGCCAGGACAGCTCCACTGCGATCCGGCGATTGAGCAGACAGAGACGGTTCGGACCCGGCTTGCAGCTCCCGGTCTCGTGAGGCCCACCTGTGAACACGAGATCCTCCCCGGCGAAGTAAAGAGCCGCATGGTCGGACGTCTCGCCTCCGGTCAAGGACGCTCCCTTCAACGTCTGCACGCCGCCGCAGGGAGTGGAGCCGCTGGAGAGGCGCGTCATCGTCTTCTGTTTGGTGTCGATGATCCGGATCGTGAACGGTACGGAGGTGAGCTGGCCCCAGAGGATCTTCACCTGCCGGCCGGAGGGGACGACCTTGACCATGGCATCGATGCCGCCCTGATCGTCGAAGAAAGAGAAGGAGCCGAAGTTCCCGCCGCGCTTTGCGACCCGGCCCTTGCCCACCGCCCCGGTCTGGGGGTCGCGCCAGTCGGCCTCGATGATGAGCCGGTTGCCCAGGGCGCACAGGGTGTCAGGGCCGGGCTTGCAGGTGGCCGGCAGCCTCTCCTGCCGCTCCCGGAGGACGTAGAGACCCTGGCCGATGCCGCTCACGATGATGCTGCCGCTGCCGAAGAAGGGATAGACGTTCCAGGCGCCGTCGAATCCGCTCTCCTCGCTCTGTGGCACGATGTCGAAGAAGGCGATCTCGTCGAGCACGCCCTGCGCGATCCGGGAGTGGTCGAGGATGCGCAGCCCGGCCCGGTAGTTGGCCTCGTAGACCTTCCCGTTGTGAACATAGAGATTGTGATCCGTCGCCTGGGTTGCATGCTCGTGGAACGCGAACGGGTCCGGCGCCGTCAGGTCCGAGACGTCGAAGAGGTGCGTCCGGGTGTTCTCGCGCTCCACGATCTCGTCCCCCTCGTCGTTGAGGAGGAGGTAGCGATGGTCCTCTGTCAGCCAGGCCTGGTGGGCGAAGCTGTTCCCCGGATAGCTGGTCTCGCCGAGCGGCCGCGGCGGGGCGCTCTTGTCGGTGACGTCCAGGACGAGGAGGGCGCCCGCCGCGCTGGCGAAGCAGATCTCCCGGCCCCGGAAGCGGTCGTCCGGCCCCCGATAGATCACGCACTGCGAGTCGTGGATGTAGGAATGGACGTTGTGACGCCAGCAGCCCAGATCCCGAGGGTTGGCGGGATCGCGCAGATCGATCGTGCGGAGCCCGCCGCAGGTGCCGCCCTGCCCATAGCCGAAGCCGGTTTCCGAGTTGACCGTGAAGGTGTGGACCTTCCCGGCCGACGCGAGGCGGCTCGTCACAGGGAAGGAGACCGGCGGGCCCGAGCGCCCGCGGAGCTGCGTGAGGTCGAAGACCTGAATGCCGTTGTCGGCCCCGCTGCCGTCCGCCACGATGTAGGCGTGGTTGCCGTAGACGTTCACCTCCCGGTTCGGCTGGTCCATTGCCACACCGAGGAGCCATCCCAGGACCTGCGGCTGCTTGGGGTTGGTGATGTCCACGAACGTCACCCGGTTGCGCAGGGCGATCAGGGCGTACTCCCGGCGGGTCTGCGGATCGGTCCACCCCCAGAGCCCCGCCGCCCGCTCCCGGGGCAGAGCGGCCCCGAGGTCCGCCAGGGGGATGAAGCTCTCGAGGTCGACGTTCTGGCAGGGATACACGTCCGCGAAGCCCCCCTGGCAGGGGGTGTCGCTCAGGGGACGGAATTCCAGGGGATCGCTGGCGCCCGGATCTTCCCCCTCATGCCCTTCGTGAAACTGGTGAATCGCACCCAACTCCGGCGGCTGGGCCGCGGCTTGGACTGCCAGAACGACGACGGCGAGAAAGAACCAAAGACAGATGCGCACAGATCTGCGCGTCATGAAACCTCCCATCCGCCCCCGGGTGGGAAATCAAAAGAATCTCCTCTCAGACGAGTATAGCGCAGGAGACCCCTGCCCGGGAGCCCTCACCCCGGCCCTCTCCCAAAGGGAGAGGGAGAAAAGCCGGCGTAGCGCCGTTCCCGCGCCTCCACCGCACGTGACGCCGGAGCCGACGAACCTGCAGCCGCTCCGGCGCCACGTGCAGCCGGTGCGTCGCAAGGTACAGCGGTGGCGCAGGAACGTTGCCGAGGTGCGGAGGAGCGTGCAGCCGCTCCATTGCATCGTGTCGTCGGTGCGTCGCAACGTGCAGCCGCAGCAATGACACCCTGCAACTGCACCTCCGCAACGTGCAGCGGTGCCGGTGACAGCTTGCAGCAGCACCTCTGCAACGTGTAGGGACACCTGTGCAACGTGCAGCGGCAGCAATGACACCCTGCAACGGTATCTCCGCAATGTGCAGCGCTACCTACGCAAGGTGTAGTCGCACCAACTACACCTTGCAGAGGCACCTCTGCAACGTGCA
>DASQEB010000439.1:0-10281 GCA_035633875.1 Thermoanaerobaculia bacterium | reverse complement strand
GCGGTCCGGGTCCAGCAGCTCCCCGGCCCGGATCAGGGGGTGGACGGCCCGCTCGTGCTCCCCCTCTTCCAGCAGGAGGGCCCCGAGGGCGGCGAGGCAGGAGCCTTCGCTGTCGGGATCGTCGGCCTCGCCGTAGATCCGGGCCGCGCGCCAGAGGCCGGCCACCGCCTCCTCCACCCGCCCCTGCTCGTGGCGCAGCAGGGCGAGCTGCCACCCATAGAAGGCCCTCTCGGGAGAATCCGGCGGCTGCATCAGGTGGAGCCCCGCGTCGCGCAACGCCTCCTCGGCTCCCTGCAGGTCTCCCCGCAGTCGGCGGGCATTGGCGAGCAGGCAGCAGCCCCGGGCCTTCACCGCCTCCACCCGGCCCGCCTCCTCCGGGTGCGGCAGACCGGCGATCATCACCGCCAGCTCGGCGAGCTCCTCCGCGGCCCCGGGCTCCGCCGCCGCCACGTCCGCGCTCTCGTCCAGGAGGACATCCGCCATCCCGAGGTCCACCAGCCCGAGGTCCCGCACGCTCCGCGTCCACCGCCGCGGCCCCGGCTCGGTCCCGCTCCCGTCGAAATCCATGTCGCTTCTCGCAGGTCCCCTCCTTCGGGCTCATCCGCCTCGTCGAGCTCGGTCAGCAGCCGCAGCACCCGGGAGAGCTCGCCGCTCAGGTGCTTCATGATCCGGTGGCACTCGTCCGGGGTCAGCAGACGGCCCACCGGCGCCCGGCCGGTCAACAGCTCGTCGATCGAGGCCCCGAGCACCCTGGCGAGGTCCGCCAGGCTCTCGGGTGGTGGCGCGTTGACGCCGCGCTCCCATGTCCCGAGACGCTCCCGCGTCACCTTCAGCCGCCGCGCGAGCTCGCCGCGGCTCCAGCCCTTGCCTTCCCGCAGCAGCGCAATCCTCCCGCCCAGGCCCCGCAGGATCTCTTCCCGAAGTTCCACCTTCTCTACCGATGGAGCATGTGCCTGATTCCTCCTCGGTCCTTATACATATCAAAAATTCTATTTCCAATGCAGGGGGAGTCACACCGTCTGCCTGACCAAATTCACGCTTTGATCTTCTGAAACAAAAGAGTGTTTAGCAGGTCTCGACAGATCCGCCGTAAATTATTTTGGAAGGATATACAATCTTGGCCAAGGCATGGTTTTTGGGAAATCCGCGAGGGAGAAATCCGCAAGGAGCTCTTTTTCCCGCGGAAGGATCTCTTGCGGGCCGTGCCAAACTCAGGTGTCTGCACTCGGAGGACGTTTCTCCCGCGGGCGGAGGAGCCATGGCGGCGCCGTACCGGTCCGCGGGCTCCAGAGGAGGTATCCCATGTCTCAGCGGTTCGTTCGGCGCGCTGCCCCGCGGCGGTCCTCGCCGCCTCCCTCGTCCTCGCCCTCCCCGCCCGGGCTGCCGGCCCCGGCGCCTGGAGAGGGGCTAAGAGAGTGGTCTGGATTGGCGTCTCTCCCCTGGGAGAGGGAGCCGGAGGGTGAGGATTCGCGGCAGGACGCTCCCGATCTTCTCCCCTCTTGCCAGGGAACAGAGGGAGGTGTGACAGAATAAGCGCATCAACAGGAGGGGGATTTGAGCGAGCATCGAGCCGTGAGGAGCTGTCGGCCCTGGCGTGCGGCGCCCTGCAAGGGGACGGGCGCACGCGGTGATCCTTCATCTCTTGCAGCCCTGCGCGCGCTGCCTGGCGAAGGCGCCTCCCCCGCTCGGCGTGCTCCTGGGCAGCGAACCGGCGCGGGCCGAGCCCACGCGGTGCGAGGACGCCGCCTACGAGCGCGCCTTCGACCGGGTGGTCCGGCGGGTCCTCAAGCAGGAGCGCCACGTCCACGCCCAACGCGAGCAGGCGGCGAAGGTGGCGCCGCTCCTTGCCGGTGACGGCTTCGCGGCCATGCAGAACCTCCCGCTCCGCATGGGCGCCCTGGCGAAGATGGAGGCTCTCCTCGCCCGGAGCTGGGAGTTGCGCCACGAAACCCCGGGCCTGATGGTCCAGTTCGCCAGCGCGGCCGTCTGGTGCTCCGGGCAGCTCGACGTCCGGCGCTACGCTCGAGCTGCGCTGCTACTGTGATGAGTGCGTGGATGCGCGGGAAAGTGGTACGGCAGGGTTGTGACCGATCGCTGGAAGGATCCCTAGAGGGGCTGCTCGTGAAACGAGGCGAACCGGGCGCTGCTGGAGGAGAGGAATTCGTCGAGCTTTCGCAATTTGAGATCGACGAACGCTCCGTCCGGCTCCTGAAATACGAATATTGTCTGGAGAACGAGGTCGTCGTCCTCGGCGCCGTGGACCCGCGCGGCAAGGACCCGGTCACGGTCGGCATGCTCGACCCGTCCCGGGTCTCGCTCGTAACGGAGCTCCAGAACGCCCTCGGCCGGCTGGTCCGGCCGGTGCAGCTCAACGCCTGGGAGATCCGGCGCGCCCTGGACGAGGGCTACCGGATCGCGGACCGGGCGGACGGCGGAGCTCTGCTCCTCCGGCCCGTTCGGGACTTCTCCTTCGAGCGCGAGGCCCAGGTTCCCGAGCTGCTGGACGAGATCCTCGGCCGGGCCGTCCAGCTCCGGGCGAGCGACGTCCACATCGAAACCTACGAACGCGACGTGGACGTCCGCTTCCGTGTCGATGGCCTCCTTCAGCAGGTGGCGACGCCGCTTTCGCGGGCCAACATCCAGGCGGTGATCACCCGCCTCAAGGTCCTGGCAGGCCTGGACATCGCCGAGCGCCGCCGTGCCCAGGACGGCCGCATCCAGGCGGTCTACCGCGAGGGGCACGAGGAGCGGGGGGTGGACTTCCGGCTCTCGATCGTCCCCGGCCCGTTCGGCGAGGACGCGGTCCTCCGTCTGCTGGACAGCACGGCCCCTCTCCTGGGCCTGGACCGCCTGGGCCTGGGGGAGGAGGCCCTCGCCACCTTCGAGCGGCTCATCACCAACCCCGAGGGCCTCGTGCTGGTCACAGGCCCCACGGGGAGCGGCAAGACGACCACCCTCTACGCCGCCATCCACCGGATGAACTCCCCGGAGAACAAGATCCTCACCGTCGAGGACCCCATCGAGTACCACTTCGCGAAGACCAACCAGAAGCAGGTCTCGCAGCAGATGGGCTTCGCCGACTACGCCCGCGCCTTCATGCGGCAGAACCCGGACGTCATCCTGATCGGCGAGATCCGGGACGAGGACACCGCGAGCGCCGCCCTCCGCGCCGCCCAGACCGGCCACCTCGTCCTCGCCACTCTCCACACCAACGACGCCGTGCGCACCATCTCCCGCCTCCACACCCTGGGAGTGGACCTGGGGCTCATCGCCGGCTCCATGCTGGGCGCCATCTCGCAGCGCCTCGTCCGGCGCCTCTGCCCCGAGTGCCGGCGGGAAGCGGCTTCCACCCCTGGCGAGTCCCACCGCCTCCGCCTCGGCGCCTCCGATGTCCGCTTCTTCGGTCCCGGTGGCTGCGACGCCTGCGGGGGCAAGGGCTACAAAGGGCGGCTCGGCATCTACGAGCTGTTCGTGCTGGACGGCGAGCTGGCCGACCTGGTGGCCGAGGGGGCCCCCATCCACCGGATCCGTGCCGCCGCTGTGGACAAGGGGATGAAGAGCCTTCTGGACGATGCCCTGGAGAAGGCCCGCGCCGGGACCACCTCGCTCGAAGAGATCCTGCGGGCGGTGCCGTACAGGATCCTGGAGGGGCGGTGAGGGGGAAGAAAGAAAGGACCTGAGGGACATCGAGGACCTGAAGGACTGCACCAAGGTGCCTCGATGTCCTTTGAGCCCTTTAGGTCCGTTATGTCCTTTCTTCTACGGATCGGCTCTCTGTTCCGGGAATGCGCAATAACTCCCCCGCTGTTATGCCGGGGATATGGCAAGCGAGAACCTTCCGCCCCGCGTCTTCCTGCTTTCCCCCGCGAGCCTCTCGGGGGTGCGGGCCGCACAGCTCACTTCGCCGCACGCCCGCTTCGGGGCCGCCCAGCGCTATCGCGGCCCGGACGGGGTGCCGGTCGAGGAGGCCTTCACCTTCATGAGCTCCCTCTACTTCCGGGGGAAGATCACCTATGCCCGCCACTTCGCGTCGCCGCCCGCAGGAATCACCCTGGGGAGCCCGGATGACGGCATCCTCGTCATCGCCCCGGGCTTCGGCCTCGTCCCCCCGAGCTGGCGCATCACTCCGGAGCGCATGAAGAAGCTCCGGCGCACCCCGGTGGACCTCAAGAGCCGGGCCTACTGCGCGCCTCTACGGGATCACGCCGAGGATCTGGCGGGGCTGATCGACGACGACACCCTGGTGATCCTGCTGGGGAGCATCGCCACAGGGAAGTACGTAGACGTCCTGCGTCCCGTCTTCAAGGACCGCCTCCTCTTTCCCCGGGCCTTTGTGGGAGCGGGAGACATGCAGCGCGGCGGCATGATGCTCCGGGCGGTCCGGGAAGGGCGGGAGCTGGAGTATGCCACCCTGGACGTGCCGCGCTCCCGGGCGAAGCGGTAGATCCTGGCACGCCCCTTGCTCCTTTCTTGGTCGACGAGGACGACGCTCCAACAGCCAGCACGAGCAAGAGTGTCGTCAGACCCGAGTGAAACGTCAAACTTCTGAATACGGCCAAGTGCCAAGGAGGAACATCATGATTCGAGCCGCTGAGTTCTTCAAAAAGTCGGCTCCCCTCGTTCTGATGCTCGCGCTGCTGTCCACCTTCGCCACCGGCTGCCGTGTCCGGCAGACGGAAGAGGGTGAGATGCCGGATGTCGACGTCCAGGCCGAGGGCGGCAACCTGCCCGAGTACGATGTCGACGCTGCGGACGTGGACGTCAAGACCGAGGAGCGGACCGTCAAGGTTCCCGACGTTGACGTGAACATGCCACCGGAAAACGAGAACGAGAACGAGAACAACGACAACGATCCGCCGCAGCAGTAGGTCTTCTTCTCCCCATCTCCCCCACTTGCAGGCGAGGGCGGACCCGTTCCGCCCTTTTCGTGTCTCTGCCCGCCAGGAAAACATTTTGATCGGTCGTTGATCAGATGCGCAGGCGGCCTTTGAAAACCTTTCAATGGTCAGGGATTGAAGGTCGCCCCGAGCCCCACGTACGCTCCGTCCGCGAGAGGCAGGCCGGGAAGAAAGCCCTCGGACTTGACGCCGAGCTTGCTGGCGAATCCCCAGCGGGAGTGGGGACGGACGTTCAGCTCGACGGTGGCATTCCACCCCGAGGCGTCGCGGGGCTCTCCTTCGCGCGCATCGGGCTCCTCCCAGGCGTCTACGAAGACGCCGAAGTCCAGCCGACCTCCCAGGCGGAGGCCGTGGACGCCTGCGCCGAGGCCGTAGGTACGGTCGAAGGTGGAGTCCAGGTCCCGCACGTAGCCGGTAAAGACTCCCTGGCGGGTCGCGGCGTAGAGATCCAGAAAACGGGAGACCTCCCGGGGACCGAGGGCCCCGCGGGTGCCGAGGGTTAGACCGAGGCCCTCCGCGATCCGTAGGACCGGCATCCGGACCCGCTCCTCCCCCCGGAGCACGTGCTCCCGGAAGTAGGCCACCACCGCGGTCACCAGCGACGGGTCGAGAAGGTTCCACAGCGCGGTGGCCCGGGCGTCCTCCCACGTCCGCTCCAGGAGAGGATCGTCCAGGTCCACCTCGTACAAGCCGAACCAGACGTCCGCCGGGTCGCCCCCGAGACGCTGGGACTGGCGGGAGGCGAGCCAGTAGGCGATGTCGTTCCCCTCCTCCAACTGCTCGAGGAAGTCGTCGGCGTCGCCGCTTCCGGGCCGGCCGGGCCGGGCCGTGCTGGCGATGTAGAGCGTCAGGTCCAGCTTGGCGATCATGGCGAGGGGCACCTTGGCTCCGTCCGCCCCGTCCGGCCGTAGCAGATCGAGGAGGACGCGGTGGGCCATCACCCCGGTCGCCTCCGTGCCCCCGGCGGCCAGGAGCGAGCCCTCCTCGTTGGTCCCCGGCGGGCGGTCCGTCGTCGTGTAGGCCGAGAGGTCGTACCCGAATCCATAGCTCGGTCCCAACCCGAATTCCCGCCCCCGTCCGCCGTGTCCGTCCACCTCGTGCTGCACCAGCAGGAGCACCGCTCCGACGGGGAACTCCCAGGCGGGGGCCACGGCCGGATGCCGCTCCCCCATGTCGCGGATTCCCGCGATCCCCCGGCTGATCAGACTCTGGAGAGAAACCACCGTCCGTCCACCGAGGTCCATCGCCGGCTCGGACTCCCAGCCCAGGAACAGCGGCTCCCAGCCGGTGGTCTCCTGGGCGAGGGCGGGGAGGGGGGTGAGGAGGAGAGACGACAGGAGGAACGGCAGGATGTGCTTCATGGACTTACTCTAACGCGAGCTCTCCCCCGGCTCCCTCCCCGGCACCTCCTTCCGGAACTTCGGTGTTCCCCGGAACGCGATATCATCCCGCCATGCCTCTGACTGTCGCCACCTGGAACGTCAACGGAATTCGCGCCCGGCAGGCGCAGTTCCTCGAATGGCTCGGCCGGGACCGGCCGGACGTCGTCTGTCTGCAGGAGATCAAGGCCCAGCCGTCCCAGCTCGAAGAGAGCCTCTGCAACCTGGAGGGGTACTGGTGCGCTTGGCATGGTGCCGGCCCCTACTCCGGTGTGAGCCTGCAGCTCCGGCGGGATACGTTTCCCGAGGAGCCCCGGTTCGAGCACCCGCCCTTCGATCTCGAGACGCGCATCGTCGCCGCCGGGGCGGGGGACACGGTCTTCGCCTCCGTCTACGTCCCCAACGGCGGCAAGGATTTCCCCGCCAAGATGGACTTCCTCCGCGCCCTGCGCCAGTGGGCCGGCGAGATCCGCGACGCCGGCAGGCGCCTCGTCCTCTGCGGGGATATGAACGTGACCCGCACCGATCAGGACGTCCATCCCAAGGAGAGGAAGCCCTTCATCATCGGCCAGCGGCCCGAGGAGCGGGAGGTCTTCGAGGGCCTCCTCGCCCAGGGCCTGGTGGACGTGGGCCGCGCCCTGGACCCGGACAACGACGGCCTCTTCACCTGGTGGGCCCCCTGGCGCAACATGCGCCAGCGGAACATCGGCTGGCGCATCGACTACATCCTGGCCGCCGAGCCGCTCGCCGCCAATGCGACCGCCTGCAAGGTGCTGGCGGACGTGGGGACGAGCGACCACGCGCCGGTGGTGGCGACGTTTGCAGTGTGAAACACCCCTGCCCCCTTCAGATCAGCCTCCCCAGCGGCCCCAGATCCAGATTCAGATCCTCCGGCGCCAGCCCGAACCGGCCCGCCAACTCGTGAACCGTCTCCTCCAGGCGCATGAGGGCGAGTCCGAGGGCTTCGATCTCCTCGGGAGTGAGGGTCTCGTTTTCCATGCGGCGGATGGCCTGGCGCTCCATCAGCTTGCGGAGAAACTCGACCAGGGCGAGGACGAGACGGGCGACGGAGCGCTGGACGTCCTCGGGGTCGGCGTTCCAGCGCGGGGCCTCGGCGGCGGCGCGCCGCTCGATCTCGGCGCGGAGGGCATCGAGCTCTTCGATCTCCAGGCGGACGGACTCGCTGCTCATCGCCAGGCGGCTCCGGGAGCGAAGGCGTAAGGGGGCCAGGGGCCGCTCGCCTGGACGCGGTGGTCCGGCAGGCGGGTGCGGCCTTCTTCCAGGGCGGCGAGGTAGTCGGCGGTGCGGTCTCGGAGGACGAGATGGTAGGCAGTCCCCAGCAGGGGGGCGGCGGTGTGGCGTTCCGTGCGTTCGGCTCGGACGAGGGGTGCGAGGATCTCCCGGAGGGGCTCGATCTCGGGGAGGGAGCGCGCCTGCTGGTCATCGTGCCGGCGCTGGGCGAGGTAACGCGCTCCGGGGCCCTTGGAAGCATCGGGCTCTTGCCGGGATGCCGCCGGTGGGGCCGGCTCTCCGAAGACGCGGAGAGTCATCTGGACGCAGCCGCGAACGAGGTCCAGAGCCTTGGCGATTTCGCCGGCTTGGGGGGCGAGCTTCTCTGCCAGGTTCTCCTCGCTCGGGAAGCACTCGCCGAAGCGGGCGGGGAGGACGGCGGAGACCATGCCGGCCAGGCGGCGGACGACCGCATCGTGCTCGGAGAACGCGTGCACGCCCGGCGCCGGAGGGGACGGCCGCTCTCCCACTGCGGCGAGGAGACCGCCGTGGTGCACGAGGTGGAGGGGCTCCCCCGCGAGGCCCTCCCCCAGCGGGGCCGTTGGAGTCTCGTCGAGGAGGGCGTAGAGATAGATCATGCCCGTGGTTCCCCGCTCTCTTCCTCAGAGACGGGGTGAGGGGGCAGCACCCGGTCGGCCGCGCAGAGGACGGCGGAGAGGCGGAGATAGATGAGGTCGATGCCGGCCACGCCGAGGATGACGTCGCCGGTCAAAACCACGCCCTGATTGAGCAGGTTGTCGACCAGCTCGAGCAGGGAGTGGTCGCCCCCCTCGAAGACCTCCAGGACGTCGCGGCGGGGCTCGCTCACGGTGCCTCTCCGACGAAGTTGTAGGGCGGCCAGGGGCCGGTGAGGGTGAGCTCGCAGCCTTGGGGGCCGAGGTGGGCGGCACAGCGCTCGACGGCGGCCTCGAACTCGGCCGCGCGCGCTTCCGGGACAAGGAAGGCCGCGTCCAGGAGGAGCCGGTCTCCGTCAGGGCCGGTCGGGTCCCGGCGGACGGCGCCGGCGGCCGGTCGCGACAACTCGTCGAAGGCGGCGTCGGCCCCGGAACGGAGGCGGGCAATCAGGGTGCGGGAGGCGTCCTTCTCCATCTTCTTGCGGACGAGGAAGCTGGTGCCGGTGCCGTGGCCGTCGCCGCCCGTCCTGGCTTCGGCGGCCAGGACCTCCCGGGCGCGGGACTCGTCGAAGTGGATGCGGACGCCCCACTCGACGCAGCCCTCGATGCGGAGGAGGACCCGCTCCAGGCGCTCGCGGTCGTCCCGGATATGGGTGAGAGCGCGCTCATCGCTGGAGAAGAGGGTGAAGAGCTTCAAGGGAACGGCGGTGCCGGACCGGCTGAAGTGCTCGACGACGGCCTCGTGGGCCAGAGCGCGGTCGGAGACCCAGGAGAGGTCCTGGAGCCGGCGCTCGATCTCCTCCCCGCCGTAGTCGGGCAGGGGAGCGTCGGAGGCGACAAGCCAGAGCCCGTCCCCAACGTCCAGGGCGCGGACGGGGCCGCACCCGGGCAGCCCCCCGGGTGCCCCGGCGAGGGGGAGGAGGCCCGGCGCGCGGACGACGCAATAAAGGTAGGTCGCAGAGCTCATCCCGAGGCTCGTCTCCAGGTGCGAATCCAATGGGCGAGCCCGCCGTTGCCGCGGGGCGGCGGAAAGGTGGCGGGGGCTTCCATGATAGCGCATGGACCGGAGGCGAGCCGGACGCAGTCCCGGGCCAGGGCCGCGGCCTCCTCGCCGGACGAGCCGCAGCGGGGGCAGCCCGAGGGTACGGCGGCGTTGACGATCACGGCCGGCACGGCGATCCCAAACTGTCCCAGAGCCTGAAGGAGGCGGCGGGTTTCCCGACGGGGTAGCTCGGCGGCCCGGGTGACCACGGCGAAGCTCGCGCGCTCGGGGTCCCGGAGGAGGGCGTCCAGGCGCTTCAAGCTCTTCGAAAGCGCCACCAGCTCGGCGGCAAGGTCCCCCAGCCCGACGGCCTCGCGGTATTTGAGCAGCAGAGAGAGGAGGGCATGGTCCCACTCCAGGGCCGCCTTGGGGGTTTCGAGGAGGCGCAGGGCGTGGCCGGTGGGCGCCGTATCCACGACGACCAGGTTGCATACCGGCTCGCCGCTGTCGGCACCAAGCGTGGCGTCCAGCAGGGTTGCCACGGCAACGATCTCGTCGAGCCCGGGTGGGGCGAGATCGAGGAAATCCTCGACGGCGCCCGCATCGGAGGTGAAAGCCGCGAGAGCTCCGGCGGCAGTCTCGCCATGGCGGTCACGCCAGCGGGCGAAGGCCCGCGGGGCGTCGAGCTCCCGGGCCTTCAGGTTCGGCGGCCCGCCGGGGACCGCGCGTTCGTCATCCCCCAGCGGAACCTCCAGGATGTCGCCGAGGGAGTGCGCCGGATCGGTCGAAAGGAGGAGGAACTGCGCCTCCGGCCGCTCGGCTGCCAGGGCCAGGGCGGTGGCGGCGGCGCAGGTCGACTTGCCCACGCCGCCCTTGCCGCCGAAGAGGAGGAGGCGGAGTCCCGAAGGGGCGAGATCGTTGAGCCAGTCCCCCTCCCGGAACCTCACTCCCTGTCCCCCTCTCCCATCGCCCTCCCGTCCCCCGGGAGAGGGAGAACGCTCTTCATCAAGGAGTCGTTTGCCGGGAGGGCCTGCGCTTCGCCCCTGTGGCGAAGAGGAATTCCCTCGAACCGGCAACGCCGCTCCGGACTGCGTTCCCCCTCTCCCGGTCGGGGGGAG
>DASQEB010000438.1:0-2823 GCA_035633875.1 Thermoanaerobaculia bacterium | reverse complement strand
CTCGGGCCTCGCGGTGGACCTGGGCGAGCGCAGCCACGGGCCGATCCAGCTCGATTTTCTCCTCCCCTTCGGCATCCACCCGGTGGAGGGCCATCCGCATCAGGCCGAGATCTTCCATCCTCTGCCGGACCGTCCCGTCCTCTACTACCGCGGCCGGCTCCATTCCTACCAGGGCTACGACGCCAACGAGACGGTCTTCCCCATCCGCCTCGCCGCGCTGCTGGGAGCCAAGGTCCTGGTGATGACCAACGCCACCGGCGGCCTCCAACCCCACCACCGCCCGGGCGACCTCGTCCTGATCGACGACCACATCAATTTGACGGGTCTCAATCCTCTGCGCGGCCAGCTCCCCCCGGAGTGGGGGCCCCGGTTCCCGGACATGGGCCGGGCCTATGACCCGCGCCTGCGCGAGCTCACCCGAAGGACGGCGGCGGAGCTCGGCATCCCCCTGGGCGAGGGCGTCTACATCGGCGTGGCCGGTCCCAGCTACGAGACCCCGTCCGAGGTGCGTATGCTGCGGATGCTGGGCGGGGACGTCACCGGCATGTCCACCGTCCTGGAGATCATCGCCGCTCACCACATGGGGATGCGCTGTCTCTGTATCTCCATGGTGAGCAATCCCGCGGCGGGGCTCTCCGATGCGGTGGTGACGCACGAGGAGGTCCTGGCGGCCGGGCTGGAGGCGGCGGGCAAGCTCCAGGCGCTGCTCGGGACGCTGCTGCGGCACCCGGAGCTGGTGTGAGAGGAGCTCGACGGAGGCTGCTGCACGCCCGGCCGTGATCGGCAACGTCGCACTGCCTGTAAGCTATAGTTCTCAGTCGCCCCATCGGGGGCCGAGCCGTTGAGGAGCATCGCCATGGCAGCACCAGCGATCGATGTCCGCCGTTGGACGAGGGAGGAATATGAGCACCTGGTGGAACAGGGGTTCTTCGGTCCCGAAGAGCGCCTGGAGTTGGTGGACGGGATCATCTACGAAATGACTCCTCAGAAGAGCGGTCACGCCGCCGGTGTCCGCCTTGCCCACCGGGCGCTGGAACAAATGTTCCCTGAAGGTTTCGACGTCCGGGGCCAGATGCCTCTCGCCCTGAGCCCCACCTCAGAGCCTGAGCCCGACCTTTCCGTTGTTACGGGCTCTCCCCGAGATTACGTCAAAGGACACCCGACCAGCGCCGTCCTCGTCATCGAGGTCTCCGACAGCACTCTTCCCCGGGACCGCAGCAAGCAGAAGCTCTATGCCGAGGCGGGAATCCCCGATTCCTGGATCCTCAATCTGATCGACGGATGCCTGGAAGTCCGACGGGACCCGGATCCTGAATTGGGGACCTACCGCACCCAATTCGTTCTCCGGGCCGGGGACCGAGTCTCTCCCCTGGCGCGCCCAGAGGCGTCGATCGCGGTTGAGGATCTGCTCCCCTGAAGGGCGGTGGTATAGATTCCTTTCCCCGATGGAGAAGAAACCATGACCGAGATCCATTGGCGGGACCGGCTGGAGCCGGCGTTGGAGGAGGCGCGGGAGTCGAAGAAAGCCGTCCTCCTCTACTTCTGGACCCCCGACTGACTCGGCTGCCGCCGCATGGGTGCCGTGACGTACCCGAATCCCGCAGTCGCCGAGTTTCTGAACGAGCATTTCGTCCCGATCAAGCTGAACGCCAAGGACCGCCATCCCGACTTCAAGGAGGGGCTCGGGCGCGGCAAGTTCCTCTGGGCTCCCCTCTTCGTGTTCCTCGACGGGCACGGGAGCGAGTTGCGGCGCAACCTCGGGTTCCATCCGCCCGAGGACTTCCTGGCCGAGCTGCGGCTCGTCCTCGGGCTCGCGGCGATGACGCGCAACAAGCCCGAAGAAGCCCTGCCCTGGCTCGACTCCGCCGCGGAGACCTACCCGGCGGCGGACGCGGCCCCGGAGGCGCTCTTCTGGGGCGCCGCGGCGGCGTACCGCATCGACGGGCTGCCGGCCGTCATCCGCCGCTGGGACGACCTGCGCGCCCGCTATCCGCAGAGCTCCTGGGCAAAGCGGGCGGACGTGGTGCCGCCCGAGGTCCGAGCCCGGGTCGAGGCGGAGACCTGATGGAGAGGCGCGTCGAGGGCTGCCTCTTCGACATCGACGGTACGCTGATCGAGGACGAGACGGTGATCCCGGGAGCCCCCGAGGCCCTCGACGCGCTCCGGCGTGAGGGCGTGCCGTTCCGCTTTGCCACCAACATCACGCGCTTCTCCCGGCTCACGATCGCGGAGCTCCTGACGTCCCGGGGCATGCCCGCGCGACCGGAGGAAATCCTCTCCGCGCCGTCGGTCGCCGCCCTCTGGCTGCGCAACCAGGGAAGCCGCCGCGTCCAGCTCCTGCTCCAGCGCTCCACCTGGGAGGACTTCGACGGATTCGAGATCGGCGGGAGCCCCGCGCAGCACGTCCTGGTCGGGGACATGGGGACGGAGTGGAGCTTCGAGGTGCTCAACGAGGCGTTCCGCAACCTGCTCGCCGGCGCGGAGCTGGTGGCCGTTCACCGCAACCGCTATTGGTGGACCGGAGGCAAGCCCACCCTGGACGCAGGCGCCTTTGTAGCCTCGCTGGAGTACTCGAGCGGCCGGAGGGCAACCCTCATCGGCAAGCCCAGCCCCGCTTTCTTCGAGGTCGCCGCCCGGGAGCTGGGCCTCCCCCCGGACCGGATCGCCATGATCGGGGACGACCTGGAAAACGACGTCCAGGGGCCGAAAGAGGCCGGGATGGCGGGCGTTCTCGTCCGTACGGGCAAGGGGCGGGAGACGGACGGGGACCTGGCCCGGCGGACGGCGGACGCGGTGCTGGATTCCGTGGCCGACCTGCCGGGA
>DASQEB010000437.1:0-28598 GCA_035633875.1 Thermoanaerobaculia bacterium | reverse complement strand
CGACGGCGAGGCCCATATAGCTGCCGGGGGTCCGCACGCCGGACTGGTCGGTCCTGTCGGTGAACTTTCCGGTGCCGTCGTTGCGGTAGAAGCGCACGAAGCCGCGGTCCACACCGCCGTATTTGGCGGGCGTCATGGCGCCCTGGTCGTTGGCCACGACGATGTCGACGTCGCCGTCGGCGTCGTAGTCGAACATGGTGACGGACCAGGAGATGTCCCGGAAGTTCTGGATGCCAGAGGCGGCGCTCACGTCCTCGAAGCGGTTGCCGCCCCGGTTGACGAAGAGCTGGTTGTACTCGTTCAGGGCATAGGGCTCGACCATGATGGCGGCCTTGGTGCCCCAGTCGAAGGTGTTGCCCACGAACACATCCAGGAGGCCGTCGCCGTTGACGTCGCCCATGGCGCAGGAGGAGGAGCTGTAGTTGCCGCCGCCGACGGCGCTGCCGGCGAGATCGGTGACGTCGCTGAAGGAGCCGCCGCGGTTCTCGAAGAGGCGGTTGGGCTCTCCCCGTCCGAGGACGTACAGGTCGAGGTCGCCGTCGTTGTCGGTGTCGCCGTAGCAGAGGCCGGTGCTGTCCTGGTCGGTGGCGGCGGCCCCGGCGGCGCCCGGAACCTCGACGAAGGTGAAGTTGCCCTGGGCGAGCTGGTTGGCGTAAAGGCTGTTGTCCCGGCCCGGACCGTTGGTGGCGTAGATGTCGAGATCGCCGTCCCGGTCGTAGTCGAGGAGCGCCACGCCCGCCGCTCCGAACGGCTTGAGCGGATAGGCGAGGACGAGCTCGTAGAGGTTCATCACCTGTTTCGCCCGGAGGGCGTCGACGTTGGCCGCGATGGTGGAGGGCGCGCGTTCGTAGGTGACGCCGTGGGCGGGGGCGGCGATGTCCTTGAACGTGATGGGCTGGGCGAGGGCGCTCCCCGCGGTGAGCGCGGCGACCGCGAGAATGCGGCTTGCGGCCGCGAGCTGGTGCTTCATGTCGTATCCCCCCTGCTTAAGGAATCAGAAGGTGCAGCCCGGAAAAGGGCTGACTCAGTTGACGTCCGGGTCGACGGCGCGCACGAGCCAGTCGAGGGCGACCTTCTCCCAGTCGGAGTGGCTCGAGGCGTCGATGTAGCGGCTCGCGGGGTCCATCCCCGTCTCCTTGGAGAGCCGCTTGGCCTGCAAGGCGGCGATGGGGCTGCTGAGCACCACGCAGGCCCGGTCCATGCCGATGTCCTTGCAGTAGAGGATGGCCTGCTTGATGATCTCCTGGGCTTCGGTGGGGAAGGCCTGGGCCTTGCGCAGGTCCACCAGAACGGGGAAGTTGCGTCCGCCGGGACGGATGGTGGACCTCATCTCGTCGATGAAGGTGCCGAGGTCGTCCTTCTGAAGGAATCCCTCGAAGACGATCCGATAGCCGTAGCCTGTCTGCTCGATTTTGTGCATGACATCCCCCCTGAAAGTCAGAGTAGTACCTACTCATCGGAACGGCGCCCCCCCGGAGGGGCAGCCGGCCGGCCTGCGTCTGCTGGTTCGTCGTCCCTTTAGTGCGGGACAGGGGGTGAAGCGGGACACCTGAGCTCGACCCTCGCCCTGGTCCCGTCTACCTCTGAGAAAGGGCGCCCCCGCCCGGGACCTCACCCCCTGTCCCCCTCTCCCATCGCCCTCCCCCCAACCGGGAGAGGGGGGACCCGGGTCCAGCAGGTTCCGGTGGTTTCGGAGGGAGCTCTTCGCAACTCTTCCTCGAAGATCACGGTGTCCTTCGGCAATGCCGCCCGCAGGCGTTCCCCCTCTCCCGGGGGATGGGAGGGCGATGGGAGAGGGGGACAGGGGGTGAGGTTCAGTTCAGATCGGGATCGATCGCCCGGACGAGCCAGTCGAGGGCGACCCGTTCCCAGTCGGGCTGGTGGGAGACGTCGATGGTGCGGGTCCCGTCGGCGACCCCCGCCTCGCGGGCGAGGCGCCTGGCCTGGAGGGCGGCGATGGCGCTGTCGAGGACGCAGGCGTTCCTCTCCATGCCGGCCTCCCTGAAGTGGACGATTGTCGCCCGGAGGATGTCCTGGGTCTCGGCGGGGAGGGCCCGGGAGCTGCGCAGGTCCATCAGCACTGCGAAGGCGGCACCCCGGGGACGGATGACGGCCTTCACCTCGGTGAGCAGGGCCCCGGCGTCGTCGCGCTGCAGGTGCCCCTCGAACTTCACCCTGTAGCCGTAGCTCGTCTCCTCGATCCTGTACATCGCGGCTTCCCTCCGCTGCGAAAAACCAGCGCCGGGGCGGGGTCGCAGCCCGGCCCCGGCAGGAATGTCGATCTCTCTAGATCTTAAAGACGGAACGAGAAGCTCGCCAGTACCGAGTCCATGGACATCTCGGTCGTCACCTGGGTGCCGGGGACGGGCCCGGCGGGCGAGACGAAGGGGCCGCTGATCTCGTTCTCGAACACATGGTAGTAGCCGAGGTTGACCTGGAGGCTCTCGGTGGCCTGGAGCCCCAGGCCGGCGGTGACGCGATCTTCGAAGATCGCCGGGGTGGCCACGGTGAAGAAGGTCCGTTCTTCCGGGATCGGGTTGTCGGACACGTTGTAGCCGGCGCGCAGGGTGAGCCGGTCGGTCGCGCGGAACTGAACCCCGAGGGCGATGACGGTGATGTTCTCGAAGCCCAGGACGTCGGCGAAGCCTTCCGTCTCCTCATAGTCGATCCACTTGCCGTCGAGGGCGATCGCCAGCCGGTCGCCGGGGGTGATGCCGAGGCCCGCCACGAGCACCGCGGGGTAGTTCAGTTGAAGCGTGATGCGGCGTCCGGCGCCGAAGTTGGGCCGGTTCGGATTGGCCACGGTCGAGTTCCACTCGAAGTCCTCGAAGTCGGTTTCGGTGGAGTAGGAGAGGCCGAGGGCGACGACCGGCGTGACCTCGTAGAGGGCTCCCAGGGTGGCGCCGAAGCCCCAGGCGCTGTCGGCATTGACGCTGGGGAAGAAGCAGGGGCCAGCCGGTCCCGAGCAGTCGGGGGAGGCGAACCCGGCCGGGCTGGCGGTCAGGGCCGACCGGGCCGCGTTGAGCGAGACGCCCAGGGAGAGCTGGTCGCCGAGCTGCCAGGCGAGGACGGTGGGGACCTTCATGAGCTGGTAGTTCGAGTAGATGCGGCCAAAACCCTGGGGCTGGGGCGCGAGGAGCGGATTGCGCGGGTCCTGCGGATAGTCGGCGCCGAATCCGGCGAGGCCGAGGACGCCCATTCCATAGGCCAGGCGCGTTCCTTCCTTGTGACGGGTCCAGCCGAAGGCCGGGATGAGCGACGGATCGCCGTCCTCCTCGGTACGCCCTGCGAAGGGGCCGACGCGGCTCTCGACGGCGTTCCCGGGGGTGTTGTACTCGACGCTGAACTCGAAACGGTGGCCGTCGAGCCGCGTCAGCAGGGCGGGGTTCAGGTTGAGGGCCCCCAGAACGTCGTTGGGCAGCGCGACGCCGGCTCCTCCCATGGAGCTGTTGATCGCTCCGGTGCCATGGAGGACGTGGCCGTTGCCGGCCTGGGCCGGCGCCGTGGCGAGGACGAGTGCGGCGGCAAGCAGGGTACATCCTTTGAGTCTCATGAGCGGTCTCCCTGAAACAACGTGTAAAGAAAAGGCCCGCGGCAGTCCGAGGTCAGGCTCGGGCCGAGAGCGACCTGCGCATTTGGACAGAAAACGATATAATTGGACAAATTCTACAGAGGCCGGGGAAGGGTTGCAATGGGGAGCCCCCACTCCCCCAGAGGCGCTGAGTTTGCCTCGCACGTGGTTGGCCGACCCGTTGGGCCGGGCTCCTACGGCGAACCCCTGTGGGATTGGGGTGGGGGCCCGCAACTTGCGGCAGGGTGTGGAATCACCTATCCTACAGCGCACACTTGAGGCTTCACAGAGCCGGAAGGAGGCGCCCCGCCCGCGCGGAGATTCGGGGGCGGAGCGTCCGCCCGCAAAGGAGAGAGACAGCATGGATGCGGAGACCGCGATCCTGCCCGTTGGCGTTCAGGATTCCGAGGCGGAGGACCTCCCGGCGCGGGCGGGCCGGCAGTCCGAGAACGCCTGGCTGGGCATGATCCTGGTGCTGGGCCTGACCCTGGCGGGTTTCCTGCTGCTGGCCCTGGGCGGCTCCGACGAGGGGCCGCGCTGGCCCGCCCTCCTGTTCGTGACTGCCGGGGTGCTGGGGACGCTCGCCTACTATTTCTCGGTCTACTCCTTTTTCCACAAGCTGGAGCGGCGGCTGCCCGAGAGCCAGACGGAGTGGGAGCGCCTGGAGAGTGAACTCCTCGCCGCCTTCGAGCAGCTCGGCGCGGGCGACCTGGTGCGGGCCATCGAGCACACGGAGGGACTCCCGGAGCGGCTGGCCCGCATCGCCGAGGCCGCGAGCGAAGCCCTCTCCCATCTCGCGCAGCAGATCCAGGACAGCTCGATCGAGGTGGCCTCGGCCGCGGACGCGGTCAACGAGATCGCCTCGGAGCTGGCCTCCGGCTCCTCGCAGCAGGCGGCCTCGGTGGTGGAGATCACGGCCGCCATGGAGGAGCTGGCGCGCACGGCCTCGCAGATCGCCGAGAACGCCTCCCGCCAGGCGGACCTCGCCTCCCGCGCCGAGGCGAGCGGCGACGCGGGCTCGGTCGCGGTGGACGAGGCGGTCTCGGGAGTCGAGGAGGTCCAGAAGCGGATCAGCGCCATCGCCAACCGCGCCGACGCCCTGGGCACCCGCTCGAAGGAGATCTACCGGGTGCTCGACCTGATCACCGAGATCGCGCAGGAGACCCACATCCTCTCGTTGAACGCCGCCATCGAGGCCGTGGCCGCCGGCGCGGACGGGCGGCGCTTCTCGGTGGTGGCCGAGGAGGTCCGCCACCTGGCGCAGCGCTCCCAGGAGTCGGTCGAGTCGGTGCGCAATTTGCTGGATGAGTTCTCGGGATCGATCCGGGCCACGATCGTGGCGACCGAGGAGGGGAGCAAGGAGGCCTCGCGGGTGCTGGAGCGCTCGCGGGCCGCGGCCGGGGCGATCGGCGAGCTGCGCCGCGCCTCGGGCGACACCTCCCGCGTGGCCCGCCAGATCTCGCTCGCCACCCAGCAGCAGAACGCCGCCTCGGACGAGGTGGTGATGACGCTGCGCGAGGTGAGCCTGGTGGTCCAGCGGATGACCGGAGGCCTCAAGAACCTCTCCAGCACGGCCGACCGGCTGAACTCGCTCGGCCTCACGATCCAGCTCCTGGCGCAGTCGTTCCGCCTCGACTCCCCCCGCTCGCTCAAGCACCTGGTGGAGGAGTGGGCCCGCCGCCTCGACGGGGTCGACGAGATGACGGAGAAGGAGCGGGTGCTGGACGAGCTGGTCCACAAGGCGCCTTTCGTGGAGCTGGGCTACATCGCCCTGCTGAACGGCTCGACGCCCGTCCTCTCCTTCAACCGGGACCTCCTGGACGACCGGCAGCTCGCCCTGGCCGCCCGGGTGCGGGAGTCGGACATCCGGCAGCGGCCCTGGTTCAAAGCGGCGGCCCGCCACTGGCGGACGACGCTCATTCCGCCCTACGAGTCGATGCAGGACTCGGAGGCCTGCTTCACGGTCTGCACGCCGGTGTGCGACAAGGGCGGAATCGTGATCGGCGTGCTGGGGATCGACATCAACGTGACCGGCTGGACGAGGATCTGAGCCGGATGAGCGAGCTTCGCGAGAGCGCCGAGCTGCCCCGGTCCCGAGAGGGGGCGAGCCACCTGCTCGTGCGCGCCGGCGAGTACGTCTGCGCCCTCCCCCTCGATGCGGTGCGCCGGGTCGTGCGCTCGCTGCCGGTGCATCCGCTGCCGGGGGCGGCGGGGGAGCTGCTGGGCCTGTCGGAGTTCGGCGGCGAGCCCATGCCGGTCCTGAGCCTGGCCCGCCTGGTCCACGCGCCGCCGGGCGCCAACCCCTCCTATCCCGTGACCATCGTGGTGTGGGTGGGGCCGGCCGACGGGCGGGAGATGGTCGGGCTCGCCGCGGACGCGGCCCTGGAGGTGGTGAAGGTCCCGTTCGAGGCGGTGGTCGCCGGCGATGGCGGGTTCCTCCTGGGCGAAGCGCCGATGAAGGGAGAGGTCGTCCGGGTGGTCAACCTGGCGGCCCTGGGGAGGGATGCGTGAGCCGGGGCTTCCTGCTGCTGCGCCGGGCGGGCGGGGTGTGGGGGATTGCGAACGCGGCCGTGGAGGGGCTCGCCCGCCGGGGCGCGGATTTCCGGATCACGGCCGGTGGAGCGGCCCTGGTGGCGGACGAGATCCTGGGCGTCGTGGAGGATCTGGCCGTGCGGCCGGCCGCGTCCGTGGTGCGCCGCTTCTGGCCGGAGCTCGCGGTCGGCCTCGCCGTGCACGGCAGCACGCCCGTGGTGGTCGTGGATCCGGTCCGGCCTCCCCGGGCGCTGATCGAGAGGGCCGAAGGAGACGTCTGAACGATGGAGAATCACGCGACGAAGCCGGTCAACCACGCCTTCACCGGAGCGCTGATCGCGGCCGGAGTGGCGGTCCTCGGTCTGTTGCTGCTCATGGTGGTCGAGGCCGGCGGGGGCCGGACCTGGCTGTTCAACACCTACATGCTGTTCGCCGCGGCCTCCCTCGCCGTCTACTACAAGGCGGTGTACCGGCCGCAGCAGGGGCTGCGCGCCCAGGTGGCGTCCGCGGACGAGCGCCGGACGAGGGTGGAGCAGACCCTGGTGGTGGCCCTGGACCGGCTGCGCGCCGGCGATCTCGTCAGTTGCCTGGATCACACGCGGGAGCTCCCCGGCCGGCTCTCCCTCACCCTCGGCAACGCCACCAACGCGCTGGACGCCCTGGCGCAGCAGATCCAGGCGAGCTCGATCGAGGTGGCCTCGGCGGCCAACGCCGTCAACGAAATCGCCTCGGAGCTCGCCTCCGGCTCGTCGGAGCAGGCCGCCTCGGTGGTGGAGATCACCGCCGCCATGGAGGAGCTGGCCCGCACCGCCTCCCAGATCGCCGACAACGCGGCCCTCCAGGCCGACCTGGCGCAGAAGGCCGAGGAGAGCGGCAACACGGGTCAGGCTGCCGTGGAGGAGGCGGTGGACGGCATCGAGGAGGTCAAGAAGCGGATCAGCGGCATCGCGTCCCGGGCCGAGACCCTGGGCACCCGCTCGAAGGAGATCTACCGGGTGCTCGACCTCATCACCGAGATCGCCCAGGAGACCCACATCCTGTCGTTGAACGCCGCCATCGAGGCCGCGGCCGCGGGCGAACACGGCAAGCGCTTTTCGGTGGTGGCCGAGGAGGTGCGGCGCCTCGCCCAGCGCTCCCAGGAGTCGGTGGACTCCGTCCGCAACCTGCTGGACGAGTTCGCCGGCTCGATCCGCGCCACGGTGGTGGCCACCGAGGAGGGGAGCAAGGAGGCGTCCAGGGTGCTGGAACGGGCCCGGGCGGCGGCCTCGGCCATCGAGGAGCTGCGCGCCACCTCGGGCGACACCGCCCGGGTGGCCCGCGAGATCTCGCTCGCCACCCAGCAGCAGAACGCCGCCTCGGACGAGGTGGTGCTCACCCTGAAGGAGGTCAGCCAGGTGGTGCAGCGGATGGCGGACGGCCTGAAGCAGTTCACCGAGACCGCCGACCGCCTGAACCGGCTCGGGCTCATCATCCAGATGCTGGCTCAGTCCTTCCACCTCGACTCGCCCCACTCGCTCAAGCACATGGCCGAGACCTGGGCGCAACTGGTGCGGCGCCGCCTCGGCAACTGGGAGGCGATCGAGCGGCTTCTGGAGGACCTGGTCCACCGGCAGGGCTTCGTCGAGTGCCTCTATTTCTTCGACGGCAAGGCGGGGCAGAACGCCCTTACGGTCAACCGCCAGCTCCTGGGCGACCGGCAGGTCCCGCCCGCGGTCCGGGCGGGAGAGGGCTTCGAGGAGCGCCCGTGGTACCGCGCGGCCGTCAAGGAGCAGCACACGATCCTGACGCCGCTCTTCAACTCGCTGCTCTCGGGCCAGCCTATCTTCACGGCCGCGACCCCGATCTACGACAACGGGGAGCTGGCGGGCGTGCTCGGGCTCGATGTCAACGTCGACAGTTGGACCAAGATCTGAGCCAGGGAGGGCCGTGGATTCCGAATTCGCCGACCTCGTCCCCCTCTTCGTCGAGGAAGCGCGCGACCGCCTCGAGAGGCTCGCCACGCACGTTCCCCGTCTGGAGGCGGACCCGCAGTCGGCCGTCGAGGCCAAGCGCGAGCTCCACACCCTGAAGGGCGCCGGCCGCATGATGCGGATCGGCCTCCTGGCCGAGGTCTGCCACGCCGCGGAAGAGGTCCTCCACGATCGCCCGCCGGGGATGATCCCGCTGCTCACCCGCGTGGTGGACGAGCTGGTCCTGCTGGTGGAGGCCGTGTCCCGCGGCGAGGAGCCGGCGGTCGACCCCGAGCTGCTGACGCTTCTCCAGAACGGAAACGGCAGCGGCAATGGCTCCGGGGGCACGGAGGGCGCAGGGGAGGCCGCAGCCGTCGTGGCTTCGCCCCCGGAGCCCGCTCCGGAGCCGGATCCTTCCACCCCATCCGCGAAGGAGCCTCCCGAGCTCACGCCTGGCGTGACGATCCCGCCGCCGGAGCTGCCGGCGTCCCCCGTCCAGACCCCCGCTCCCACCCAGAGCCGGTCCGCGCCGGGCGCGGGCGGCGATGTGCGGGTGGACGCGGGCGCCCTGGACGCCGTCGCCGAGCGGGCTACGCAGGTGCGGATCATGGCGGTGGCCAGCCGGCAGATCGTGGAGCGCATCTACGACCTGGCGCGCCTGGCGGAGGACGGCCTGCACGAGCCGCAGCCGACGCAGGTGCTGGCCGTGCTCTCCACCATGCTGCGGCGGGTGGCCGTGGAGCTGGAGGGAGGGCAGCGCCGGCTCATCCGTTCGGCGGAGGAGCAGCTCGAGAAGATGCTCGACCTGCAGCTCCAGCCGCTGCGCGGGTTCCTCCTCTCCTATGCCCGCTACGCCCGGGAACTGGCCCGGTCCCTCCACCGGGAGGTGGAGGTGGAGCTCGAGGGGGAGGAGACCCGGCTCGACCGCCGCATCGCCCGGGAGCTGGAGGAGGCCATCCTGCACCTCATCCGCAACGCCGTGGACCATGGCATCGAGGCGCCGGACGTGCGGGTGGCCCGGGGCAAGCCGCGGGCCGGCCGCATCCGCATCCGGGCTCTCGCCGACGGCCCCAAGGTCCGCCTCGTGATCGAGGACGACGGCGGCGGCATCGAGACCGCCCGGGTCGTGGAGCAGGCCGTGCGCTCCGGGCTGGTGGACGCCGCCACCGCCGCCGGCATGGGGCAGAAGGAGGCGCTGCGCCTGCTCTTCGCGCCGGGATTTTCGACCCGCAAGCAGATCTCCGAGATCTCCGGCCGCGGCGTCGGGCTCGACGTGGTGGCCAGCGCGGTCAACCGGGTGGGCGGGGAGGTGTTCCTGGATACCGAGCCCCGGCAAGGCACGCGGTTCACCCTGGAGGTGCCGGTGGCCCGCCGGGGCGAGGCGGTCATGCTGCTCCGGGTGGGGCAGCTCAAGATCGCCCTGCCCGCCTCGGTCATCCGCCGCGCCACCCGTCTCGCAACGAGCTCCGTCATCGAACGCGACGGCCGCACCCTGGCGGTCTTCCCCGACCGCCTCGTCCCCTTCGTCCCGCTCGCCCGTCTCTACGGCCAGCCGGCCGACGAGGACCAGCTCCTCCTGGAAGGGATCGTCTCCGGCCAGGCCCTCGCCCTCGCCGTCGACGACGTCCAGGGGGAGGAGGAGGTGCTGGTGCGGCCCCTGACCCGGCGGGCCCCCACGGACCGGCTCCTCGAAGGAGTCGCTCTCCTCGCCTCCGGCGAGCCGGTGGGCGTGCTGTCGCCGTCCATGCTCTCCCAGCGCGAGTACCTGCGGGTGCTGCCGACCGCGCGGGAACGGGTGGTGGTGCGCCGCGTGCAGGTCCTCCTGGTGGACGACTCCCTGGTGACCCGCGAGATGGAGCGGCGCCTCCTCGAAGACGCGGGCTTCGAGGTGACGCCCGCCAACGACGCCGAGGACGCCCTCTCCCAACTCGGCGAGGGCACCTTCGACTGCGTGGTCACCGACATCGAGATGCCGGGCATGGACGGTTTCGAGCTCGCCGCGCACCTCCGCAGCATGGAGCACTTCGCCCACCTGCCGATCATCGTCGTCTCCACCCGCGACCGCCCCGAGGACCGCCTGCGCGGCCTCAAGGTGGGCGCGGACGCCTATCTCACCAAGCAGAGCCTGGATGCCGGCGAGCTGGTCGACCTCGTCCGCCGTCTGAGCGGGCGGTAAGCTGATTCCGGAGTAAGGTTTGATCCGCGTCCTTCTGGTCGACGACTCCCCTTCGGTGCGGGCGGTCCTCAAGCGCTTCTTCTCCCGCACGCCGGACATCCAGGTGGTCGGCGAGGCGGCGGACGGGGAGCAGGCCGTCCAGTCCGTGCTCGACCTCCAGCCGCATGTGGTGGTCATGGACCTCCAGATGCCGGTCCTGGACGGTTACGTGGCCACCGAGCGGATCATGGCGGTGCGGCCGACGCCGATCGTCGTGCTCTCCTCGCGGGCCAACCGCAACCAGATGCAGACCGCCTTCGAGGCGATCCGGCGCGGCGCCCTGGAGGTGCTCCCCAAGCCGGAGGACACGGCGAGCTGGCAGCAGCTCGCCGAGAGCCTCCCCGAAACGGTGCGCACGGTGGCCGGGGCCCGCACCCCGCCGCGCCGCCCGCGCCCGCGGAGCGTCAAGGCCGAGCCCCTCGTCAGCGCCCCGCGCAAGCTCCGCTGGGTGGCGATCGGCGCCTCCACGGGAGGACCGGCCGCCATCCGCGACCTCTTCGAGGAGATCCCGGAGCACCCGCCGGTGGGTTTCCTGGTGGTGCAGCACATCGCCGCCGGTTTCGAGGTGGGCTTCGCCGACTGGCTCAACAAGGAGCTCCCGTTCGACGTCAAGCTCGCGGCGGACGGCGAGGTCCTGCGCCCGGGGTCCGTGCGCCTCGCTCCCGGCGGCGTCCACCTGCTGATGGAGGAGGGGGGCGTGCTCCGCCTGGACACCCAGACCCCGGCGCGCCGGGGCCATCGCCCCTCGGTGGACGAGATGTTCCTCTCCTGCGCGGAGTGCTGCCCGCGGGAGGTGGCCGGGGTGCTGATGACCGGCATGGGCGCCGACGGCGTCGAGGGGCTCCTCGCCCTGCGCGAGGCCGGAGGGCTCACCCTGGTGCAGGACGAGGCCAGCTCCGTCGTCTTCGGCATGCCGCGGGTCGCCCTGGAGCGCGGGGCGGCCGAGGTGGCGCTGCCGCCCCGGGCCCTCGCCCGCGCCCTCCTGCGCGTCTGGCGGAAGGAGGAGGGGTGAGCCCCAAGGTCCTCGTGGTGGACGACAGCGAGGTCACCCGGGCCATCCTCGCGCGGACCCTGCGCGGCGCCGGCTTCGAAGTGCTCGAGGCCCGCGACGGCGCCGAGGGGGCGATGGCCGCCCTGCGCGAGCAACCCGCCGTGGTGGTGACCGACCTCGACATGCCCACGATGGACGGCTTTCCGCTCCTGCGCCTCCTCAAGGCCGATCCCGCGAGCTCCCACATCCCCGTGCTCATCCTGACCAGCCACGCCGAGGCCGCCTCGCGCTTCTGGAGCCTGCGCCTGGGAGCCGACGCCTACCTGACCAAGGAGCACCGTCCGCAGCAGCTCGTGGCCACGGTCTCCCGGCTGGTCGAGAACGCCTCCACCGCTCCCCGGCCGATCGCCGCGAGCCCGTTCTGGCCGGCGCCGGAGCCGGTCTCCGGGGTTTCCCTGGGCCCGGTCGAAGTCCTGGCCCGGGTGGCGCGCCACCTGGACGCCTCGCTGCTCCAGGCCACGCTGATCAACAATCTGCTGGAGCGCGGCATGGCGTCGAGCGACTTCCACGAGGCCGCCCACTCCGCCCTGCGGGTCCTGGGCGAGGTGGCGGGCACCCTCTTCCTGGTGGTGGCCGTGGCCGAGCCCGACGCGGGCATGGCCCAGATCGTCCTCCAGGAGAGCCTCCGCAGCGAGGACGTGGACGGGCTCGCGGCTTTTCTCCCCCAGGTCCTGGACCTGCCGCCGTCCACGCCCCTGGAGATCCGGGTGAACGGCGAGCGGGGCGAGGTGGCGGCGAACCTAGAGCACGCCGTCTGGCTGCCCCTGGCCGTGCGCGGCGGCAGGGGCATCCTGGGGCTTCTGCCCCGGGACCCGTCCGAGTTCGTGGCCACCACCGCTCCCCTGATCGATGCCCTGACCGGCCACCTCGCCCTGGTCCTGGACAACGCCCGTCTCTCCCAGCGTCTCCACGAGCTCTCCACCCTGGACGGCCTCACCCGCCAGCTCAACCACCGGGCGATCTACGACCGCCTCGCCGAGGAGCTGGATCGGGCGCGCCGCTATCGCTATCCCTTGACCGTGGTCCTCTGCGATTTCGACAACTTCAAGGAGGTCAACGACACCTTCGGCCACCTCGCCGGCGATGCGGTGCTGCGCGAGGGGGCGGCGGTCCTGCGCCGCTGCCTGCGCACCGCGGACCTCCTCGGCCGCTACGGCGGCGAGGAGTTCCTGGCGGTGCTGCCGCAGGTGGACCTGGAAGGGGCGCGCATCACGGCCGAGCGGCTCCGCAAGGGGCTGGAGAGCACTTTCGTTCGGCTCCCCTCTGGCGCTGAGGTGGGGGTCACCGGCTCCTTCGGGGTGGCGGCCCGGGACGAGATCGCGGCGCCGTTCACCGCCGACCTGCTCGTCTCCCTTGCCGACCGCCGCCTCTACGAGGCCAAGCAGGCCGGCCGCAACTGCATCCGTCCATGAGCTCGCTTCCGGCCCCTCCCGCCCTGCAGCAGCTCGTGGCGTTGATCCGCGATGTCACCGGCAACGTCGTGCCGACGGCCCGCTACGCTTTTCTGGAGGAGATGGCGGTCCGCCGGGCCCACACCCGCGGCTTCCCCGGTCTCGCGGAGTACGTGCGCGCGCTCGCGGCCCGGGAGATCGAGGAGGAGTGGAAGAGCGTCATCCCGCTGATCACCATCAAGGAGTCCTACTTCTTCCGTGCGCCGCAGCAGTTCGACGCCCTGCGGCAGCACGTGCTGCCCCGGCTGCTGCGCGCCCGCTCCGGCGCCCGCCACCTGCGGATCTGGTGCGGCGCCTGCGCTCGGGGAGAGGAGCCGGGGACCCTCGCCATCGTCCTCGCCGAGGAGCCCTCCCTCGCCGGCTGGGACTGGACCATCGTGGCCACCGACGTGGACGAGGAGGCGCTCGCCGGCGCCCGTCTCGGCCTCTACGGCGAGCGTGCCGTCGCCCAGGTGCCGCCACCCCTGCGCGACCGCTGGTTTGCACGGCGCGGCAAGCTCTTCGAGCTCGATCCAAGGCTTCGCTCGCGCATCGTCTACAGCAGGCTCAACCTGGCCCATCCGCCGTTCGAGCTGCCGTATCCCGAGCTCGACCTGATCCTCCTGCGCAACGTCCTCATCTACTTCCGCCGGCCGTTGCAGCGCTGGGTCATGTCCCAGGTGTCCCGGTTCCTGGCCCCGCGGGGCTACCTCTTCCTGGGCGCCTCGGAGACTCTCTGGCAGATCCAGGACGACCTGGAGCCGGTGGACCTGGGCTCCTGCTTCTGCTACCGGCACCGCCGGGGCCAGCCGGAGCCCGCTCCTCCGGCCGCCGTCCCGCCGCATGCGCGCCGGGAGCCCCGGTCGGAGCCCGTGGAGGAGCCCCGCCCCAGGCCCGACCCCGAGCATCCCCGCGACTGGGGCGTCCTCCGGGGAGCGCTGGCCGGGCCGTCGCCGGCCCCGGAGCCCGCCGGGGCGGAGCCCCCTCCCGTAGAGGCCCCCACCGCTCTGGAGCACCTGGCCGCGGCGGCGAGGCACCTCGCGGCCAACCGCCCCGCCGAAGCCGGCCGGGGCGTGGAGGCCGCGCTGGTCGCCGACCCCTCCGAGCCGGCGGCCCACGCCCTGGACGGTTTCCTCCACGATCTCCAGGGCCGCACCGAGGAGGCCGTCACCTCCTATCGTGCCGCTCTCTACCTCGACCCCGCCCTCTTCCAGGCGCGGCTCCTTCTGGCCGACTGCCTGCTCCGCCTCGGACACCGCGACCGGGCCGAGCACCAGTACCGCGAGGTGCTGTCGGTCCTCGAGAGCGGCCGGGAGCGCCCCCTGGTCCTCTTCGAGGAGCTCCCCCTGCCAGACCGCGAGCGGGCGGCTCGGCGCTGCCGGCAGGTGCTGGGGGGGCGGTAGGCAAGGGAACAGTCCCTGCGCCTGGCCCCTTGGCACTCCTCCCCCGACGGAGTACATTGGCTTCCTATGGCCCTCTCCGCCCGCCCCCCCGCCGTCGCCGGTCTCTTCTATCCCGGGTCCCCCTCTGAGCTGAGGTCCACCGTCGAGGAATACCTCCGGGGAGATGGTGGGCCCTCCGCCGCTGCAGAGGCCCCCAAGGCCGTGATCGCTCCGCATGCCGGGTACGTCTACTCCGGACCGATCGCCGGGAGCGCTTTCCGGGCCCTCCTCCCCGCGGCGCGCACGATCCGCCGGGTGATCCTCCTCGGGCCAGCCCACTTCGTGCCCATTCCGGGCCTTGCCCTGCCGGACACGCCGCGCTTCGCGACTCCGCTGGGCGAGGTGGAGATCGACTCCGCGGGGGCCCGGGCGGCGCTCCGCCTGCCGCAGGTCCGGGTCATCCCCGAGGCCCACGTCCGGGAGCACTCCCTGGAGGTCGAGCTGCCGTTCCTCCAGGTCCTTCTGGACGAGTTCGAGATCATCCCCCTGGTCGTTGGGGACGCGAGCGGCGAGGAAGTGGCCGAGGTGCTGGAGCGGCTCTGGGGTGGACCGGAGACGGTGGTCGTCATCAGCTCGGACCTCTCCCACTATCTCGAGTATGAGCAGGCGCGGCAGGTCGACCGCGCCACGGCCGGCGAGATCCTCGACCTCGCGGGTCCCCTCCAGAGCCGGCAGGCCTGCGGCGCGCGGCCGATCAACGGCCTGCTCGTCGAGGCCCGGCGCCGTGGCTTGATGGCCGAGCTGCTCGATCTGCGGAATTCAGGCGACACCGCCGGGGACCGCTCCCGCGTGGTGGGCTATGGAGCCTTCGCCTTCCATGAACGGAACTGAAGACAGAGGAAGTCTCCTCCTCACCATCGCCCGCGAGAGCATCTGCGAGGCCTTGGGGCTGGGGAGGGCCAACCTCTACGACGACTCCTGGCTGCGCGATCCGGGGGCGACTTTCGTGACCCTGATGCGCCAGGGCAGACTGCGCGGCTGCGTGGGCTCGGTCCAGGCTTACCGGCCCCTGGGGGAGGACGTGCGGGAGAACGCCCTGGCGTCGGCCTTCCGCGACTCGCGCTTCCCCCCGGTCGAAGGCGGCGAGATTCCGGAGCTCCGGGTCGAGGTCTCCCTGCTCTCTGCGCCCGAGCCCTTCGCGGTCGAGAGCGAAGAGCACGCCTGCCGCACCCTGCGGCCCGGCGTTGACGGCGTCGTCCTGGAGTGCGGCCGCCGCCGCAGCACCTTCCTGCCCCAGGTCTGGGAGCAGCTCTCCGACCCGTGGGACTTCCTGGCCCACCTCAAAATGAAGGCCGGCCTGCCGCGGGCCTTCTGGGGACCCGAGGTGCGCCTCTCGCGGTATACCGTGACCAAGTGGAAGGAACCTGAGCGCTGATCAAAGGACAAAGGACCCAAGGACATAGAGGATCCAAAGGACAGAAGAACCCCCGTCCTTTAGGTCCTCAATGTCCTTTATGTCCTTTTTACTCTGGCCGCAGCGCCTCGATGGGGTCCAGCGCCGCGACGTGATCACCGACGCGATGCCTACGAAAACGGCCCGGCGTTGAAGCCGGGCCGTTTAAGGGACGGCTCAATTTACGACAGTAGTATCACTCGGATACGGGCCGGGCACGATCGAGCCGTCCGGGCAGTGCATCTTCGAGCAGGCGCCGTCTGCGCAATGGCAGCCGGCGGTGGCCTTGGCCAGAGGATTTCCAGCGGCGGAGAAGCTGGGGGAGGTCCCCTCGAGGATGGAGTCAGGGGTTCCATCGCCATCGGTGTCCACCTTCACGAAGCCGGTATGGGTCACCAACCGGGCCGGCGGCGTGCTGGTCCACGTGGCGTTCGGCTTGGGCAGGAATCGGATGCTCTTGCGCAGGACCCGCGGACGGGAAAACTGGTTGTCAGCGGGTGTAAACACCATCTTCACGTTCAAGGCCAGGGGGGCGATGTAGCTCCCGCTGGTGGGAGTCTCCCGGATGATGCGCATGCTGGTAATCGGCTGGTCCCCATCCAGGAACGCCTTCACGTGGAACTGGCCGCAGGAGGTCTTGACGGGGAACATGCTGGCCAGGCTGAGGGCCCGCAGTTGGATGCGAGTCACGGCCACTCCGCGCTTGTTGAACACCGCATCATCGAGGCGCTGCACGATCGTGTCAGTGTCTCCAAGGGCGCCGGGCGTGTCGGTGGCAAGAGGGGAGCCCCTGAAGAAGATGATGTCGGAAAAGGGCGCGGAACTGGGGCAGAAAAATCCGGCGGGGATCGGGTCGCCAGCAAAGTCATAATGGGTTCTGCCGTCCGCCTTGGTGGCCCAGATGTCGATGCCGCTCCGGATGGCGCGATCCGCGGCTGTAGCCGGAATGGCGATGGCGAGGCAAAGGACGGTGATCACGACTGCCGAGACGAAGTCCTTCCTCATTTCCTCTCCTTCTTTGTAAGTATAAGAATCGTTGCGCATTGGGGGAACAGCGAACGAGCCATCAACCGGCCAGACAGGAGGTGGCCGGGCCTGAGGAGGGAACCAACAAGCAGAAGTGAAGTGAGACGTCACAGTGTTTCCTGCGGATGAGGTCCAACGGTCACCGCAACCTGCGGCGTCTCCGCGCCTCCGTACGCCCACATAAATGTAGGTACAGGAAAGGGCGCATTGCGGGACAGGAGTCGCGGGTGAGAGCAACTCTCTTGCCTACCGGGCGCGGCGCAGCGAGAATTCCGCCGGGAAGGAGCTGCTCGATGAGCACCGCATCCACGAAAGCCGCGCGCCGGGGCCTCGCCGCCATCCTGGGCTTCGTCTGCCTGGCGTGCGCAGGTGTACCCCGAGGAGCCGATCCTCAGGAGGGAAAGGGAGGTGTTGCTGGAATGACCGGAGACCTGTCCGGCATCGATCACGTCATCGTCGGCATCAATGACCTCCAGCGTGGAATCGAGGAACTCGAGCGCCTCACAGGGGTGCGGGCCGTCTACGGCGGCGCCCACCCGGGACGTGGCACCCACAACGCCCTGATCTCTCTTGGCGGTTCCCAGTACCTGGAAATCCTGTCGCCGAATCCGGAGGACGAGGGGAGCTCGCCCTGGATCGGCGGCCTGGAGAAGCTGACGTCCCTCACCCCTGTGGGATGGGCGGCGCGCTCCGACGATCTGGCGGCGCTCCAGCAGACCCTGAAAGGCCAGGGAATCGAAACCGGGGAGATCCGTCCCGGAGCCCGCAACCAGCCGGACGGCACCCGGCTCGCCTGGAGGACGCTCGGCCTCACGGCACCGAGCTTCCTTCTGCCCTTCTTCATCGAGTGGGACCCCGCCACCGCGCACCCATCGCAGACCACCCCGAAAGGCTGCCGCCTGACGGGATTCACCCTCCACGATCCCGCGCCAGACACTCTGCGGAAGCCGCTCCAGGCGGCGGGCCTCGGGGTGGAGGTCCTGAACGATCAGAAATCCGGCATTCGGATCTCTCTCGCCTGCTTGAAGGGGGAAGTGGAGCTCCGGTAGGCCGGCTTGGCGGGCTTGGCGGGGGTGTTCTCCCCAGACGAGAAACGACGGACCCGCTCGCCCTCTTTCCTTGCTGTTCTCTGCTACCATGTCGCGGATGGACGGAAAGCGCCCGCCCTACGATCTCAAAGCGCCCGGTCCCACGGGCTCCGGCTCCCCGATGCACCTCCCGCGCCGTGGCCTCTTTCCGCGACTTGACGATCATCTGGTGGTGCCGGAGCTGACGCGAGAAGAGATCATCGGCGGTCGCCGGGTGGTCTCCATGCCGGCCAAGCCGCCTCACGCCACCCAACATACCCGGCTCGACTACGTCATCGAGCCTAACGTCGCCCCCGGCTATCAGGCGGCGACGGACCTGCTCACCCGACACGACGAGGAGTCGGACTTCGCCAGCGACACCTGTGTGTTCAAGGATGGGGCCGATCCGGAGACTGGCGCCCGCTATCTGGAGGAGATCGCCTTCGAGGTGGTCTCGGAGCAGAACGACGGGCTCGTAACGGAAAAGGCTGTGCGGATGCACCGGCGCGGCGTGCGGCGGATCTTCGCCATCTGGGTCAAAGGCCAGCGGATCTGCGAGTGGGCCTCCGAAAACCGGAACTGGCGACTGCTGGATCACGGCGCGTCGATCGAGGATCCCTGTCTGGTGAAACCGTTGGCAGTGGCCGCCCTGCTCGACGCTGCAGCGGCGGACCACGCCGTGGTGGAAGCCCTGGCCGCCAAGGGCAGCCCGGCAATCCAGGAGCGGGACGCCGCGGCGAAAGCCGTCGGAATGGCCGAGGCCATTCTCCAATTCTTGGAAGCGCGAGGTCTAGAGGTCAGTGAAGCGCAGCGGCAGGAGATCCTGGGCGGTCGCGATCTCGATCGATTGCGCCGGTGGCTGCGCAGGGCGGCCACTCTGGCGTCTGTTGACGAGGTTCTGTCGGGGCCTTGAGCGGCCCCTCCCGTCTGCTACACTCCCCCCGCATCCAATCCGACGAGCAACCCGCTTCGGCCCGCGATCCGCGGGCTGTGGGCAAGCACTGTTCCCTCCGGGAGGGTTCAAGATGAGCGCGAGGCGCTGTTTTCTTCTGCTGGGGCTTTGGGTCGGGGGAGCGACCCTTTCAGGCTGTGCGACGATCGCCGAAGGGGTCGCGACCCGCCTTGTCAACCGGGAGCTGGAGGAGGTCGAGAAAGAAATCGCGGTCGTCAAGGGAGATCTCGCTCTTTTCCGAAAGTGTCTTCGCGGCCAGGGTGGTGTCTGCCCGGCCGCAACGCCGGCGCCGGTGACGGCCGCGCCGCTTCAGACCCGCCTGGCGGCTCCGCTGTCAGAGTCGGTGGAGGCGCTGGGGCCGGATCATCCGGCCCAAGCGGCGAGTGAGGTCCTGGCCCATCCCCTTCTCGACAAGGTGGCGAGCCTCCACGCGAACCTAACGGGGGTCTCGTCCGGGCCTTCCGCGGGTCTCGTCAAGGAGAGCACGGGCTCCACCGGAGGGGCGCCGGAGTCAGCTCTCACGATGTCGCTCTCGGTCGAGGAGGTCCGCGACTTCACCGATCGGATCGGATGGGCGACCGCGACGGGAAGTTGGAAGGCGCTCGCCGATCATGCCGAAGGCCAGAGGGCGGACATGACAGCGTCCGCCTCCGAGGCCGAGCGCAAGGCAGTGGACCGGGAGGCGCGGCGGCTCGCCTTCCTCGACGCCTACCTGCGGGCCTACTTCGACAACGGCCGGGTCGTGAAGGTGGAGCTCCAGACGGCCGACCTGGAGGCGAAGGTGGACGCCTATGTGAAGACCCGTCTGCCCCTGTTCTGCGGCGACGCCTCCCAGGCGCAGACCTGTGCCCAGATCGTGGCCGACCTGCGGGAGCAGATCCTCAAGGGCGTGGCCCAGGACCCCACGAACAAGAGCTACGTTCTCCTGCCGCTCGGGGCCACCGGTTTCGTCACCCGCGACGGCCAGAGAATCATCTTTCCCGGTTTCCAGATCGGGCTCGATCCCGCCGGAGCGGAGCCGGTCTCGATTGCGAAGATCGATTTCGCCCAGGTGGGAGCCGATCTCGTCCGGGTCTTCCTGCAGGCGATCTTCGACGCGGACCACGCCCTGCCGGCGGTGAGCACTGCGACCGGGGTCTCCCTGGGCAAGCAGAACGCGGGATTCGACCTGCAGGTGTTCAACCCCGCGGTGGGCAACGTCGATGCGAAGGACTTCCAGGCCATCGCCGCTCTCTCGAGCCAGGTGGAGGCGGCGGTCGGCTCGGCGGTCCTCAAGGCGGTGGGAGGGCTCGGTCCCTTCAGCCTGAACAACGAGGCGCTCGAGCAGGTCGTGGCCACCGTGATCGCCATGGTTGTGCGCGATGCCGTGGAACAGGGGGCCTGGTGCTGGTATTCCTGCGATCTGGATGGCCGGATCGCTCGCGCCGCCCACCATGAAAAGGACAGGATCGAGGAGGACCTCCGGCGGGACGCCGAGCGCCTGACGCTCCGGCTCAAGCT
The DNA here is from genome assembly GCA_035633875.1 of Thermoanaerobaculia bacterium. Taxonomy (GTDB): domain Bacteria; phylum Acidobacteriota; class Thermoanaerobaculia; order Multivoradales; family UBA5704; genus DATARR01. Next base: position 8,470 of record DASQEB010000437.1, on the reverse strand, counting down.
GGCCCGGTGATCATCGTGTTCATCTCTTCCGTAACGACCACTGCGATCCGCTCGCCGCCTTGGAGATCGCCACTGGCATTCCCGGTCGCGCTCCCGCACAATGTCGCGGTTTTCAGCAAGGAGCGCCGCGCATGCGCAGGATGAGCCTCGCCCTGATCCCTTCTCTGTTCCTCCTTCTCCTTGCCGCTCCGGCCCGGGCCGAGCGCCGGGCCGACGTCGTCCTCTACAACGGCAAGGTCTTGGAGAGGGCCGGGATCGCCGAAGAGGAGCCCGATCCGTTCGGCGGCGTCTACGACCGCTTTCCCGGGACGAACGTGGTCAATGGCGTGATCCACGAGTACGCCCTGTTCCGCCTGATTCGGGAGGTCCGGGCGACCGTGCCCGACGAGGTCCTGCGCGCCCAGTTCGAGGCCCTCACAGGGCTGCTGGCCCAAGTCGGTGTGACCACGGCGCAGGAGATGACGATCGGGCTCACCCGGGAGCGCAGTGAACGGGTGCTCGCCGGCGCCGACGTCAAGGCCCGGCTGCGATTGATGTGCGTGCCGTTGAGCCTGGGTGAATCCTGCGACTCCACTCTTTTCGACCTCTCCGACCGGTTGACCTCGTCGGGGATCAAATGGCTGCTGGACGGCACCCCGGTGGAGCGCAGCGCCGCTCTGCGCGAGCCCTACGCCGACTTTCCCGGCACCGGCCGCTTCAACGCCACCGCCGGCGAGCTCCGGCAACTCGTCCGGCGCAGCCTGTACGGGACGCCCGTACGATCGTACGTCCAGCCAGTAGGACCGGGTCGATGATGCGGGATCACCCTGCCGACCGGTTCCTCGCCTACAACTCACGGGCGATCTTCGAGTCGAGCACAGCCACGGGCCGGCCGCGGGCGGCGACGGCGTCGTGCGCTCGCCCAGCTCGATCGAGAGATCGGCACGATGCCCCTGGTGGTTGACACCCCCGTCCGCCGTGCACATGATGGCCCCGGACGGCAGACGAGGGAGGGGCCATTCCATGTTCCGCAAACTTCTGGTTCCCGTCGATTTCACCGCGAAGAACGAGGCGGCCCTGGGCAGCGCCGTGGAGATCGCTTCCGGCTCCGAGGGCACGGAGGTCACGCTGCTGCACGTCATCGAGACCATCGAGCACATCGAATTCGAGGAGATGGCCGACTTCTACCGGGGCCTCGAAGCCCGGGCCGCGGCCAAGCTGTTCCAGATGGAGGAGAAGCTCCGGACGTCCGGCGTCCGCACCCGGCACGAGGTCGTGTATGGCAAGCGGGCGGAGGCGATCGTTCGCTATGCGGAGGAGCACGAGACGGACCTCATGATCCTTTCCTCCCACAGGGTGGACCGCGATCACCCCGCCCTGGGCCTGGGCACGATCAGCTACAAGATCGCCATCGTCGCCCGCTGCCCGGTGCTGCTGGTGAAGTAGGAAGGAGGGGAAAGGAGGGGAGTCGGTGAGCAACGGTGAGCGTAGGGTCCGCGTCGGCATCAACGGCTTCGGACGGATTGGGCGGTGCGCCTTCAAGCAGTTCCTCGACCGGGAGAGCTGCGAGGTGGTAGGGATCAACGACCTCGCGGACCTGGGGGACCTCGCCTATCTCCTGAAGTACGACTCGGTTCACGGCTGGTATCCCCGAAAGGTTTCCGACGACGGCAAGAGCCTCGTCGTGGACGGCCAGAGCATCCCCTTTTTCTCCACGAAGAGCCCCGCCGAGATCCCCTGGGGAGACCTGGGAGCGGAGATCGTCGTCGAGAGCAGCGGTGCGTTCCGCTCGCGGGACAAGGCCAAGGGACATCTCGACGGCGGAGCGAAGCGGGTCATCGTCTCCGCGCCCTCGGACGACGTGGACGGCACGTTCGTGATGGGCGTCAACGAGGACGCTTTCGATCCGGCGAAGCACGTCATCGTCTCCATGGCGTCGTGCACTACGAACTGCCTGGCCCCGGTGGCCCGGGTCCTCTACGACCGCTTCGGAGTGGAGCACCTGATGCTCACCACGGTCCACGCCTACACGTCGAGCCAGGCGCTCATGGACACGCCGGTCCGCAAGCGCCGCCGCGGACGGGCCGCAGCCCTCTCGATCATCCCCACCACGACTGGAGCCACGAACGCCACGGAGAAGGTCATCCCCGAGCTCGCTGGCCGCATGGACGGCATGGCCTTCCGCGTGCCCGTGCCGGACGGCTCAATCTGCGACATCGTCGCGCTCCTGGGACGGGACGTGACGGCGGGCGATGTGAACGAAGCCCTCCGGGAAGCCGCGGAGCAGCCCCGGCTCCGGAGGATCCTCCGGGTGACGGACGAGGCCCTGGTCTCCCAGGACATCGTGGGGGACACCCACTCCTCGATCGTCGACGCGGAGAGCACCATGGTCCTCCGCGACCGCGTCGTGAAGGTGCTCTCCTGGTACGACAACGAGTGGGGCTATTCGGCCCGGCTGGTGGACTTCGCCTGCTTCAGTAGTACCGCTCCAGGATTGCCCACAGGCTGATCGCGAAGGAGAGGATGCTGAAGAGGGCGAGCGCCAGGCCCAGCCGCTCGGGGCGGACCCGGTCCGCAAGCCGCGGAGCGTGAAAGATCCAGGCCGCGGCGGGCAGGAGGGGCAGGAAATAGCGCCCCTGGGGGCTTTCGAGAAAGTCGGCGCGGTAGGGCGTCCAGAGAACGTAAATCGAGACGCTGATCGCTCCCAGGGTTGCGACGGTCGCGATCGCGAGGAGCGCCCTCTGCCCCAGGGAAACCCGGACGAGGGGATTCGCATCCAACACCAGCAGCATGGCGAGCATCCCGAGATAGGCGAGGAGGAAGGGCGGCGGCAGCTCGACGTCCAGCCAGCCGAGCTTGCCCACGAGCTGGGTGAGATAGCGGGGGGCGTGGACGGCGTAGTCCACGGCCACGATCCGCAGGACGCGGCCGGGCTCCTCCAGGACAACCTGGAGCTGGCGGTCCGGGGACTCCAGGCCTGGGTGGACCGGGGCGTCGGAGAGCCGGGCGTTGGCTGCGGCCAGGAGGAAGGCGCCGGACGTCACACTCAGGTGGAGGAGGAGGATGGGGAGGCGCCGGCCGCCGGGGAAACGGGAGGCTGGGATGGCGAGAGCGGTCAGGGCGAGGGGGACGTAAACGGGCTTGGAGAGGCAGAGGATCGCCGCGGCGACGATCATCAGCGCCACGTCGCTCCGTCGGCCGGGGCCCTCGCCCCAGGCGAGTCGCGCCACGGCGGCGGCGAGGAGGAAGCCGGCGGCCAGCGTGACCGTGTCCGCCGTCAGGCCGCTGCGCAGGAAGAGGGCCATGGGCGTGAGCGCAATCAGGGCCGCCAGCCACCGGAAGGCCGGCAACCGCCGGAGGGCCGCATGGATCAGGAAGACGCCCGTGAGGAGGCCCGCGAAGCGCCCGAGGTAGAGGAGAGCGAGCACCGGGGCGCCGGCGAGGCGTCCGACGGTCATGGCCACCGCCTGGGGGAGGTAGGGCACGGCCGTGTACGCGAGGGTGTTGGGGAAATAGACGAACTCCCGCCGCTTCGGCTCGAGCGGCACCCGCAGGGCGGCGAGAACCGCCGCGGGAGCGACCTTTCTCTCCTCGTGGAAGGGGATTTCCGGATAGAAGCCCCGGGTGACGGCCGGCAGGCTCGCGGGGAGCACCTCGCCGGTGTCCCGCCCCGGATCGCTCCGGACGAGCCGGCCTTCGCTCACCATGTAGGCGCGGTAGAAGTGGGCCGGCTCGTCGGGGACCTGGAACGGCGGGGTCACCAGCGCGAGCACGGCCCCGAAGAGCAGGCCCGTGGCGAGGAAGAACCGGTCGGCCCGCATCGGCGGATCATCGCGCCTGGGCGTTCCGGTACTGTTGGAGGACCTCGGCCGGGGGTTCCGGCTCTCGGCGCCAGTCCACCTTGACGCCCTTGGAGACGGCCCAGCGGTGGAGCCAGGAGGTGCCGGCCGGGCCGGCGTAGGTGTCCGGCAGGCGGTAGGCCTCGTCCTGCAGGGCCTCCTCCAGAGTGACGAAGCCGTAGCCCCGCCGCTTCAGGAGGTCCGCGACGTCGTCCATGGCATCCGCGTTCAGCTCGTTGACGTGGAGCAGAAGAACCTGCTTGATGGGGCGGCCCACGACGTCCAGGGCGACCTTTTCCCAGAAATCGAGCTGGCGCGCGGTGAAGTCCAGGTAGGCCTCGCGGGTCCGGCGCATCGTCTCCCGGTCTCTTCGCTCCTTCGCCCGCGTGTAGATCAGGCTGAAAATGTAGTCGGAGTTCTCGACCGTGACCGGGGCCACGCGGTATCCGCGGGCGGCGAGGAACTGCTCGAAGACCTCCCTCGTGGCGACGTCCGGCCCGGTGCGCAGGAAGGGGTGGCGGAACCAGCGGAGGCCCTGCCCTTTCTCCTCCAGGAGGAGGCGGGTGACGGTCTCGCCGCGGATCACGTCCTCCTGGTACGCCGCCAGCGGAGTGGTCTGGAAAGACGGATGGGAGAAGGTGTGGTTGCCGAGCTCATGGCCCGCGTCCAGCCAGCTCTTCAGGACGGCGGTGCGCTCGTCGATCTCGCCGGGCACGAAGAGCTTGCTCTCGTTGACGAGCCCCACCGCCCGGATGCCGTGGCGCTTCAGGCTCGCGAGGAGGGCCGCGTTCATCGCCTGCGTCCGCGCAAGGCCGACCTCGGGACCGCCCCGGGGGAGGTCGTCGAAGGTGACGGCAATCTCGCGGGGAGCGCTGGGCACGGCCTCCTGGGCGTGGGAGGGAATCGCCAGGGTGAGGGCGCTGAGGGGAACGGCGAGCAGGATTCTGGACGTCATCATCTCTCCAGTCTGTCCGGGCCGGCTGGCGTAGAATGCCTTTGCTCCGGGTGTTCCGCCCGCATCCTAACCCATGCTCCGCGCCATCGCCGCCTCCTACCGCGACGCCTTCGCCGGCCTCAGCCGGACCGTCTGGCTGCTCTCCGTCGCCACCTTGATCAACCGGGCCGGCACGATGGTGATGCCCTTCCTCGTCCTCTGGCTCACGGAGGAGCGGGGCTTCACCACGGCCGGCGCGGGCCGGACCCTCGCGCTATACGGGATCGGAGGCATGGTCGCCTCCTACCTGGGAGGCTGGCTCTCCGACCGGTTCGACGCGCGCACGGTGATGATCTGGAGCCTGTCGTTCACCGGCTTGGGTTTCCTCCTCCTGGGCCGCTTGGAGGGCCGGATCCCGATCCTCGCGACCATCCTGGCGTTGAGCATCTTCGGAGAGGTCTTTCGGCCCGCCAGCTCCGCGGCCCTGGTGGCTGCGAGCGGTCCGGCGGAGCGGACGCGGAGCTTCGCCCTGTATCGCCTGGCGATCAACCTGGGAATGACCCTCGGCCCGGCCGCGGGCGGTTTCCTGGCCCTCTACGATTACGACTGGCTGTTCGTGGTGGACGGCGTCACCTGCTGGCTGGCCGTGGGCCTCCTCTGGTACATCTCCCGGAAGCCGTTCGCCGCCGGAGAGGTCACGCCGGAGACGGCTCCCGTGGCCCCCGAGCGGTCACCCTGGCAGGACCGGCCGTTCCTGGCCCTGCTGCTCCTGCTTTTCCTCATGAACGTGGTGGTCTTTCAGGTGGTGAGTACGTACCCACTCTCCCTACGAGACCTCTATGGCTTCGCCGAGGACCGGATCGGGCTGGTCTTGGCCATCAATACTCTCCTGGTCGTCCTCTTCGAGATGGTCCTGGTGAACGCCGTGGCGGGGTACGACCCGCTGAAGGTGACGGGGGTGGGGGCCTTCCTTTTCTGCTTCGGGCTTGCCCTGTTGCCCCTGGGATCGACGTTCGCCTTCGCGGCCTTCACGGTGGCGATCTGGTCCGTGGGGGAGATGCTGGCCTTCCCGGTCGTGGCGGGAGTGGTGGCGAACCGGGCGGGGCAGGGGAGCCTCGGCCGCTACATGGGTCTCTTCAACCTCTCCTTCGCCACCGGCTACGTGGTGGCGCCCCTTACCGGCACCTGGGTCTACCAGCACCTCGGTGCGCGGGTCCTCTGGTTCGGCTGCGGCGTCGTGGGCCTCCTCGTGTGGGCAGGGTTCCACGGTCTCGCGGTGTTCGAACGCGCCTCGCGCTCCCCATCCCCCGCTTCCACCCCCCTGTGAACGTCACTCCTCGTGGAGCCGCAGCTTGCGGTATCCGCGGTTCCAGTACACGAGCGGCGGGGCCTCTTCCTGGGGGACAGCGCTCGCTTCCACCTGGCCCACGAAGATGGTGTGTGAGCCTGCAGGGTAGCGGGCGTGGATGCGGCAGTCGAGCCACGCCAGGGCGTCGGTCAGCACCGGCGCTCCGGTTTCCGCCGAGGACCAACTCCCCAGGGCGAAGCGGTCTTCGTCCTTGACCCAGGCGAACCGGTTGGACAGCTCGGACTGGTCTTCGCCCAGGATGTTGACGGCGAAGACGGCGTCGGGCTCCATGAGCATCGGATAGGCCCGATGGCGGTTCTCGATGATGACCATGATGAGCGGCGGCTCGGCCGAGACCGACGCGAAGGCGGAAATGGTCAGGCCGTGGATCTGTTCGCCCGTCCGGATGGTCACGATGGTGACCCCGGCGGGGAAGTGGCGCAGCGCTTTGCGGAATTCTTCGGACGAGATCACCCCTGGTCTCCTCCCGGGAAGCCGGTTGTCGTTTCAGAAACGGCGGCCTGATTCTCGCACAGCCCGGTGGCACTTCCCTTGCACCTCCCAGAGCAAGGAGCCGGACGACGTTGATCCGGCTCCCCTGAACACCAACCCGACCGGCCTCCTCAGGGGGCCTTGCAGGAGGATGCGATGGCCAAGCTGACGAGAAACGTGAAAGGCCTGATGAACCGGCCCGTGCGGATGGGCTTCCTGACGGTGCCCCTGTGGGTGGTGGGCGCTGTCTACCTCGCCAAGAAGCTGCGGGACCGCCGGCGGTACGCCTACTAGCCTCCGATAACGTTTGGGGCGCAATCATGCGCCCCTCTCCGCGCTCCCATCCCCGCCCGCCCTTTACTGCCGGCCCGTCTTGCATCTAAGCTACGCGCAGTTCCGCAGGTCTCCTCAGGAGGTCCATCACGATGCCGTCAAGGGGAAAGACTGGCGAGCGGGGTTGCGTGTGGGTGGTGCTGTCTCTCCTCCTGGGCGGGGTGGCGTCTCCGGCGTGTGCGCAGGAGGAGGACGAAACCGTCCTGGAGGAGCCTTCGGGACTGCGCTTCGACTTCGGTCTCGAGGCCAAGGCCCACGCCCGGGACAGCGACCTCAACCGCTTCCCGGTGAATTTTCCGTTCACGCCTGAGATGCTCCCACCGGGGGAGACCCGGGGCTTCGAAAGAACCGTCAACGAGGGGACCCACTTCGAGGTCTCGACGGTCACCCTCTTCCTGGACGCCCTCTGGGGCGACGGACTCGCGGCCCGGGCCAAGATCGACTTCATCGACCTCTACGACCGCAACCCTACCTCCGGCGACCGGGAGGTCGACGTGGATGAGGCCTGGGCCCGCTTCGGCGTGGAGGCCGACCCGGCTGCGCTGCCGGAGCGGAGCGGCATCTATCTCAAGATCGGCAAGATGCCGAAGTTCGAGCGGCAGGACGACCGGCATCTCGAGAGCTACAGCCTCGTCTCCACCGCCTTCAACCGCTTCGAGGACACCGGCGCTGAGCTGGGGGTGAGCCTCGGCCGCCACGTCTACGCCAAGCTCTCCGCCACCCAGGGCAACCCGGTGTTCCTCCGCGACCCCAACGCCTTGGCCGGCGACAACGGGACCGACGCCCACTTGCGTCCCAACCCGGACCCGGAGCTCGGGAGCGGTGTCGTGATCCTCTACGACGCCGAGGTGGAGGACCTGGACGTGGACGGCAACCTGGAGCTGGGTGCCGGCCTAGGCGTCCGTTTCGCGGACGAAGCCGGGCGCAACGCCGTGGACGTCCTCGTCTGGGGCTACGAGCGCACGCTCGCCGAGACGGTCGAGCTGGAGGGGACCTTCTACGGCGGCGACCTGGATCTCCTGGACGGTCCCCTGGGCCTCACGCCCTTTCCCGTCGAGGGGGATGAGAAGCGCGAGGTGGGAGCCAACCTCTGGCTCTACCTGGGCGGCTTCTCCATCTTCGCCCAGTATGTGGATCAGGAGATCGCCGGGCTCCCCCGCACCGGGATCGAAGGCGAGATCGCCTGGCGCTTCGACCTGCCGCTCGTCTGGGCGATCGCCGACCGCCAGCTCTTCACCTTCCTGGCCCCGGCCGTGCGCTATTCGAAGCTGGACAACGACTTCCGGGGCCACCCCCTGACGCCCTCCCCGAGCCTCTCCTGGGACTGGGAGAAGCTCGATTACGGGGTCCGGTTGGGGATCTTCGAAGGGATCGACGTCACGGCGGAGTACGCGGACAACAGCTTCATTCTCGCCTCGGGGGCGGAGCGGGAGAACAACGAGCTGCTGAGCACGCTGCGGTGGAGGCTTTAGGGATGCCTCGTCTCATGCAATCCCCAGCCCCCATGGGGCTGCGTACGGTCAGCCCGGGGTGGAAACCCCGGGC